>NZ_WBKR01000089.1 GCF_008868155.1 Micromonospora sp. ALFpr18c | reverse complement strand
AGGGCTGGGCCGGGTTAGCGGGGGGTTCGGGGGGACGCGGCTCGGCGGGCTCGTTCCACCGCTGCGGGAAGGGCCGCGATGAGGGCGTCGACGTCGGCCTGGGTGCTGGTGTGGCCGAGGGTGAAGCGCAGCGAGGAGCGGGCGCGGTCGTCGTCGGCGCCCATCGCCAGCAGCACGTGCGAGGGCTGGGCCACGCCGGCGGAGCAGGCCGAACCTGTCGAGCAGGCGATGCCCTGGGCGTCGAGCAGCAGCAGCAGGGCGTCACCCTCGCAGCCCGGGAAGGAGAAGTGCGCGTTGCCGGGCAGCCGGTCGACCGGGTCGCCGTTGTAGATCACTTCGGGCACCGCCCGCCGGACCCGTTCGATCAGGTCGTCGCGGAGCGCGGCGACCCGGGCGGCGTACTCCTGCTGGCCCTTGACCGCGGCCTCCACGGCGACGGCGAAGGCGACGATGCCGGCGGTGTCCAGCGTGCCGGAGCGGACGTCGCGTTCCTGCCCGCCGCCGTGCAGGAGCGGGGTGGCCGCCACGTCCCGGGCGAGCAGCAGGGCGCCCACACCGGTCGGGCCGCCCAGCTTGTGCCCGGTGACGGTGAGCGCGGCGACGCCGCTTGCGGCGAAGTCGACCGGCACCTGACCGACCGCCTGGATGGCGTCGGTGTGGAACGGCACGCCGTGTTCGGCGGCGACGGCGGCCAGCTCGGCGATCGGCTGGACGGTGCCCACCTCGTTGTTCGCCCACATGGCGGTGACCACGGCCACCCGTTCGCCGTACGCGGCCAGCTCGGCGCGCAGCGCCTCCGGGTCGAGTCGGCCGGCGTCGCTGACGGGCAGCAGACCGACCTCGGCGCGCTCGTGCTCGGCGAGCCAGTCGACCGCGTCGAGTACGGCGTGGTGTTCGACGGCGCTGGAGACCACCCGGCGGCGGTCGGTGCCGGCGTCGCGGCGGGCCCAGTAGATGCCCTTGACCGCGAGGTTGTCGCTCTCCGTGCCGCCACCAGTGAAGATCACCTCGGACGGGCGGGCACCGAGGACGGCAGCCACCTGCTCACGCGACTCCTCCACGCGGCGGCGGGCACGACGACCTGCCGCGTGCAGGGAGGACGCGTTGCCGACCTCGCGGGCGGTGGCGACGTACGCCTCCAGTGCCTCGTCGAGCATCGGAGTCGTCGCCGCGTGATCCAGGTAAGCCATCACCGTCCAGCCTACGGCCGACAGGTCGGGGCCCGAAGGGCGGAGGGGACTCCGCGCCGGCCGGGGTGCGGCTTCCCACCCCGGCACGGCGCGGGCGGACCCGCTCAGGCGGGCACCGCGGTGACGACGATGTTGTCGCGGTACTTGCGGGCCTTCGCGTCGAACGGGCCGCCGCAGGTGATCAGGGTCAACCGTGGCTTGCCGTCGCGGGCGAAGTACCGGTCCAGCGGAATCTTGGTCTTGGCGTACTCCTCCCGGGCGACGACCCGGTAGCGGCGAGCCTTGCCGTCGCTGCCGGTCGCGGTGAGGGTGTCGCCCTGGTCCAGCTCACGCAGCCGGAAGAACGCACCCTTGCCCTGCTTGGCGCTGTCCACGTGGCCGGCGATGACCACCGAGCCGGCGGCCGTCTCCAGGCCGGGGCCGTACCGGTACCAGCCGATCTGGTTGACGCCCGGCGGCACCTCGAACTCGTTGGTGCGCTCGTTGACGCCGACCGCGTTGACCGTGGCGGTGACGTTGATCTCGGGGATCACCAGCCGTACCGGCGGGATGGTCTCCGCGTCGGCGGGCAGCTCACCGGCGGTCACCGGGACCGACGGGGCGCTGGCGGCGGCCGGTGGGGTGCTGGCCAGCGTGCTCGCCTCCTCGGCGCCCACACTCTCCGTCGGCTGGGAGCCGCACGCCACCAGGGCGGCGACGGTGAGCGCGGCGACGCCGGCGGCCATGGCCGCCAGCGCGCCGCGGTTGCGCACCGTCACTGACGACCGGTCCGTGCGGTCGCCATCCGCACCCCGCCGCCGAGCAGCAGGAGTACGCCGGCGCCGGTGAGCACGTACCACCAGGTGTTCACGCCCGTGCCGGCCTGACCACCGTCGCCGCTGGGCACGCCGCCCGGGGCGGAGTGCAGCCCGGTGATGGTCTGCGCGACCACGTCGAGGGTCTTGCCCTCGGCGGAGCCGATCGCGTAGACGATCGCGTAGACGATCGTGGCGGTGCCCTCCTTGAGGTTCAGGTCGGCCGGGCCGATGGCCACGGTGTCGGTGCCGGCCAGCACCACGTCCGCCTTCACGGTGCCCGCGTCGACGTCGCCCTTGGCCTCGTTCGGGTTGGTGAGGCCCTTGAAGACCGGGGTGCCACCGGCGCGGACGTCCACCTCGGGGGCGGCGGCGGTGTGCCGGACGATCAGCCGGGCCTTGCCGGCGTCGACCTTGGAGACGTCGTTGACGAACGGCGTGATCTTCGGCTTGCCGGCGGCGTCGAGGTGCGCGGCGATGCTGATGTTCGCCCCGCCCGGTACGGCCGCGTTGTCGACCTTGAGGATCGCGCTGCCGATCGGCTCGCCGGGCTTGGTGAGCGCGATGTCGTAGTCGCCCTCCTCCAGGTTCAGCGGGCCGGCCACGTCGCCGGGCTTGAAGTTGTCCAGCGTCTTCTTGCCGTTGACGTAGACGTCGACCGGGGTGTCCGGGATGCCGTGCACGACGGAGACCTTCGACGTGGCGGCGTACGCGGGGGTGGCGGTGAACGCGGCGACGCCGGCGAAGGCCAGCGCGGCGACCGCGCCGCCTGCGGCGACCCGACGGAAGTACGAGAGCTGCATGTCTGCCTCCTGGTGATTGGTGCTGATTCGTCAGGCCTGGCTTGCAGAACGGGTTACGCCGGCTCTCCGACGGGTGGATGCGCACCGGACGCGTTTTTCTTTTTCGGCCGCATCCGCATCCGGATCGGGTGCGGGCGACGAAGAGCTGGTGAGATGACATCGACCGGGGAAGTGGGGCGGAGACTGTGGCAGCTACAGTCGGGCATGCCCCATCGAAGGCGAGCCGCCCGATGACGGCGCCACGACAGGAACCGGACCCCCCGGTGGACGACCTCGCTCCGCGGTTCTGCGCCGGTGACGAGGCAGCGCTGCGCGAGGCGTACGACCGGTACGGCCGCGCCGTCCTGCACCTGGCCACGTCGATGCTGGCCAACCGCAGCGACGCCGAGGACGTGACCCAGGCGACGTTCGTCGCCGCCTGGCTGGGCCGCGGCACGTTCGACCCGGCCAAGGGGTCGCTGATCGGTTGGTTGCTCGGCATCGGCCGGCGCAAGGTGATCGACCGGATGCGCGCCTCGGCCCGGGAGACCCGGGTGGTGGAGACGGTCCGGCAGCTGGCCGAGCCGGCGCCGACCGGTCCGGACCCGGACCGGGTGGTGGATCGGTTGGTGATCGCCGACGAGCTGGCCCGCCTGCCGGACGACCAGCGACGCATGCTGGAGCTGGCCTTCTACGACGACCTGACACACCAGCAGATAGCCACGGTGACCGGGGTGCCGCTGGGCACCGTGAAGAGTCACATCCGGCGCGGCATGGCGAGCTTGAAACGCAGATGGGAGGTGGACGGTGCAGCACCTGGACCACGACCGGCTGGTCTTTCTGGCGCTCGGTGAGACCGAGGCGGACAACGGGGAGAGCACCCACCTCGACAACTGCGCGCACTGTCGGGTGGAGCTGCAGGCGTTGCGGCAGGTGGCCGGCCTCGGCGTGGAGACGCAGGGTCTGGCCGACCTGCCCGACCCGCCGGAGCACATCTGGCAGGGCATCGTGGCCGAGGTCCGGGCGGCCGAGGCCGTGCCGTCGCTGACCGAGGCCCGCCGGCAGCAGGCCACCGAGCCGGTGACGATCGTGCAGCGGTCGAACGGCTCTGCGGCCAAGCCGCACACGCCGGGTGCTTCCGGCGCGGAGTCGGGCGGCAGGTCACGAGCGCGGCGGCGCGGCGGTTGGTCGCGTTGGGCGGCCAGCACGGTGGCCGCCGTGGCGGCGGCGGCGATCGGCGTGGTGGGTACGGTCTCGGTGCTGCGCCCGGACGATCCGGAGCCCGCTCCGACGCCCGCGGTGCTGGCGAGTGCGCCGCTCGCGGCCTTCGGCTCGACGCCAAAGGCGGCCCAGGGCGACGCACGGATTCTGCAGAACGGCCAACTACATCTGCATGTGGCGAATCTCCCGCGCGTGCCGGGGTACTACGAGGTCTGGCTCATCAACCCGACGACGATGCAGATGTTCTCGGTCGGCACCCTCGGTGGCGACGCGGACGCTCTGCTGCCCCTGCCCCCGAATGTCGACCTCAAGAGCTACTCGGTGGTCGACGTTTCCGCCGAGCAGTACGACAACAAGCCCGCGCACTCCGGTGACAGCCTGCTGAGGGGCACCCTGACGGGCTGATCGGCGGGCCGGCTCAGCTCCCCGGCCCGCCGATCAGCTCCCCACGAGAAAGTGGCCGCCCGGCAACGGGCGGCCACTTTTCTCTGTGTCAGACGCTCACTTGCGCTTGCGGATCTCCTCGGCGGCCTGCGGGACGATCTTGAACAGGTCGCCCACCACGCCGAAGTCGGCCAGCTCGAAGATCGGCGCCTCGCCGTCCTTGTTGACCGCGACGATGGTCTTCGAGGTCTGCATGCCGGCCCGGTGCTGGATGGCACCGGAGATGCCGAGCGCGACATACAGCTGCGGGGAGACCGTCTTGCCGGTCTGACCCACCTGGAACTGGTGCGGGTAGAAGCCGGAGTCGACCGCCGCGCGGGACGCGCCGACGGCGCCGCCGAGCAGGTCGGCCAGTTCCTCGACCAGCTTGAAGTTGTCGGCGTTGCCGACGCCACGGCCGCCGGAGACGACCACGCCGGCCTCGGTCAGCTCGGGCCGGGAGCCCTTCTGCTCGGCGACCCGCTCGACGACCGTGGCCAGCTTGTCGGTGTCGGTGACCGAGACGGTGAGCTGCTCGATCGCCGGGGTGGCGGCGGCCGGGGCCGGGGTGACCGAGTTGGGTCGCACGGTGACCAGCGGCAGGCCCTTGGTGACCTTGGACTTGACGATGGTGGAGCCGGCGAACGCGACCTGGGTGGCGGTGCCGTCGGCGGCCAGGCCGACCACGTCGGTCAGGATGCCGTTGTCCAGCTTGACGGCCAACCGGGCGGCGATCTCCTTGCCCTCCTGGGCCGACGCCAGCAGGACGGCGGCCGGCTGCACCCGCTTGACCAGTTCGGCCAGCACGGTCGCCTTGGGGGCCACCAGGTAGCCGTCGATGTCGTCACCCTCGGCGGCGTAGATCTTCTCCGCGCCGTACTCGCCCAGCTTGGCGCTCAGCGCCTCCGCGGCGCCGGTGCCGCCGAGCACCACCGCGCTCGGGGTGCCCAGCTCGCGGGCGAGGGTGAGCATCTCCAGGGTGACCTTCTTGACGCCGAATTCCTTGGTGGCTTCGACGACGACGAGAACCTCAGACATGTCCAGACCCGCTCTCACACGAACTTTTCGGTGGCGAGGAACTCGACCAGCTTGACGCCGCCCTCGCCCTCATCGGTGATCTTGGCGCCGCCGGAGCGCGGCGGACGCTTGCTGTGCTCGACCACGGCGCTGGTCGCGCCGTCGAAGCCCACCTCGGTCGGTGCGACGCCGAGGTCGGCCAGCGAGAACGTCTGCACCGGCTTCTTCTTGGCGGCCATGATGCCCTTGAACGAGGGGTACCGCGGCTCGTTGATGGTGTCCCAGACGGAGACCACGGCCGGGGTGGAGGCGGTGACGACCTCGTAGCCCTCCTCGGTCTGCCGCTCAACGGTCAGCGTCGCGCCGTCGACGGTGAGCTTGCGGGCACCGGTGAGCGCCGCGACACCGAGCCGCTCGGCGATCATGTGCGGCATGACCTGGACGCGGCCGTCGGTGGACTCGGCGCCGCAGATCACCAGGTCGGCGTTCAGCTGACCGAGCGCGGCGGCGAGCACCTTCGAGGTGGCCACGGCGCAGGACCCGTGCAGGGCGTCGTCCAGCACGTGCACGGCCTTGTCCGGGCCCATGGAGAGCGCCTTGCGGATCGACTCGGTCGCCCGGTCCGGACCCATGGTCAGGATGGTGACCTCGCCGCCGTGCGCCTCCTTGATCTTCAGCGCCTCCTCGATGGCGTACTCGTCCATCTCGTTGATCACGTTGTTCGCCGAACCGCGGTCGACGGTGTTGTCGTCATTGCGCAGGTTGCGGTCCGCGCCCGAATCAGGCACCTGCTTGACGAGTACGACGATATTCATCGCGCTTCGACGACCCTCCTGTGTGGTGATGCGATTCGCTCGCCCGGTCTGGGGCGCAGCCTCGCGCGTCGGTCGACGCCCGGTCAACCGCGGGCTGTTGTGCAGTTGCCCACGGCGCAATGTTACCTGCCAGTAGGTTGCGGCTCCCGGGCACACAGAGTGACACAGGTCACCGGCAGTGGCGCGGTCAGGCCGGTTCGGCCAGCGCACCCCGGATCCGGTCGATGACCGCCGCCTCCGCCGGCGCCACCCCGTTGTGCGCCCGGGCCGCACGGTCCGCCGCCGTCAACACCACCGACCGGTACGTCTCGACGTCCGTCGGCGCCTTTTCCCGCAGGATCCGCACCGCGCCGGTGAGCGCCGGCAGCACCACCGACTCGATCTCCAGCTCGGAATCGCGGGGCAACCAGGGCAGCGGGCCGGTGGTCAGCGCCTCCTTGACCACGCCGCTGGCGTCGGCCAACGCCCCGGAGGCGGCGAAGCTCTCCCGGAACACCCCCAGCATCCCGGGGTCGGCGTTGGAGACCAGGAGGACGGCACCGAAGGCACCGGTCTTGAGGGTCAACCGCTCCTCATCCGTCAACCGCTGCTCCATGATCACGGAGTGTAGACGTACGGCGTGGTGGTGGTGACCGGGATGAGGCCGAGCCGTTCCAGGATGGGCCGGCTGTCCTCGGAGCAGTCGACCTGCAACAGCGTCCGACCCCGCTGCTCGGCCAGCCGCGCCCGGTAGGTGACCAGCGCCCGGTAGATGCCCCGGTGCCGCCACTGCGGCAGGGTCGAGCCGCCCCACAGGGTGGCGAAACCGGTGTTCGCCGGGAACCGCACCCAGCCCGCACTCACCACCGTGTCGTTCGCCTCGGCCACCACGACGGTGATCGAGTGCGGGTCGGCGTCGATCTCCTTGGCCAGCCCCCACACGAGGTGCGAGCGGTCCTCCTGCCAGACCTCCTCCTCCATGGCGGCGATCCGCTCCAGGTCTTCCCGGGAGGTCACCTCGCGCAGGCGTACCCCCTCGGGGGCGACCGGCAGCGCGGCGGCCAGCGGCGCGACCGGCCCGACCACGACGGTCTCCCGGTCCTCCGGCACGAAGCCGGCGGCGCGCAGGCGGTCCGCCAGGTCCGCCGGCTCGTCGTGCCCGTTGAGCTTCCACTCGACCGACTGGCCGCGCTCGCGGAACAGCTCCACCTGCCGGGCGATCAGCTCGTCCAGCGCCGCGCCGGTCAGCCCGCCCAGGTCGCGGTACGTGAGGAACCCTCCCGCGTCGAGCCCGATGATCCGGACCAGCGGCCCATCCCGCTCCACCGTCACCCCGGCCGGAACCGGGTCGGGGATCTCCGGGCGGAGCTGGTTGTCGTAGGCGTTGCGCAGCGTCAGCACATCAAGATCGGTCACCGGCCCAGGCTAAGCCGGGACGGAAGCGAATAATCGACAGCGTGTGGGAGGCGATCAAGCGATGGTTCGACCCGGCGGAGGCGCGCGCGGTCGGCGAGACACCGGACTACCGGTTCTCGCTGGCCAACGAGCGGACCTTCCTGGCCTGGCTGCGCACCGCCCTGGCGCTGGTCGGCGGCGGGCTGGCCGCCGCGCAGTTCCTGCCGCCCCTGCCGATGGGCCACCTGCGCGAGGTGATCGCGATCGCGCTGCTGCTGCTCGGCGGCATCGTCGCCGTCCGCGCCGTGGACCACTGGGCACGTACCGAACGGGCCATCCGGCTCGGCGCGGAGCTACCCGCGTCCCGGTTCCCCGCCGTCCTGGCCCTCACCGTCGGCGCCGGCGCGCTGCTGCTGGTGGTCGCCGTGCTGGTCCGGGCGGTCGGCGCAGGGTGAGTGCCGGACGCGATCCCGGGTTGCAGCCGGAGCGGACCCGGCTGGCGTGGCGGCGCACCCTGCTGGCGTTGACCGTGGTGACCGTGCTCGCCGTCCGGCTGGGGTCGACCGGCGGCCCCGTCGGCACGCTGGCCTCCGGCGTCGCCGTGCTGCTCTGGGGCGCCGCGCTGGTGCTGTGCTGGTCGCGGGGCACCGGCACCGGGCCGGCGCGCACCGGTGGCCGCACACTGCCCCTGGTCGCGTTCGGCACCGTCGGGCTCGCGCTGCTCGGTGCGCTGCTGGTGATGAGCGGACTGTGGTGACGGGACGCGGTGCGCCATGATGGGTGGATGGCCCGGCTGTACGTACTCCTCTTCCTGGCGCAGATCGTCCTCGCCGTCTGCGCGCTGATCAGTTGCCTCTCCGCCGAGGAGGGTCAGATCCGCGCCCTGCCCCGGATCGCCTGGGTGCTGATCATCCTGTTCTTCCCGCTGGTCGGGTCGATCGCCTGGTTCGTCGCCGGCCGGGAGCCCAGCTCCGGTGCCCGCAAGCCCTGGCCGACGGGCGGGGCCGCCGACCGGCGGCGGCGCCCGCTCGCGCCCGACGACGACCCTGAGTTCCTCCGCTCGGTGCAGGAACGCTCCCAGCAAGAGGACCAGGAGCTGTTCCGCCGCTGGGAGGAGGACCTGCGCCGCCGCGAGGACGACCTTCGCCACCGCGACGGTGACCCGCCGCGCGAGGGTGACCGGCCGGAGGTCTGACACGAGCCGCCGCCGCCCGTTGCGGGGCGACGGCGGCTGCGGGCGCGACTCAGGCCAGGTTCGACGAGCGGGGGTACGCGTCGGTCGGGTCGGTGAGCACGTTGACCAGGTACGGCACGCCGGCGTCGAACGCCCGCTGCAACGCCGGGCCCAGGTCGGCGGCCTTCGCGACCGTCTCGCCCGCGCCGCCCAGCGCGCTGACCACCGTGTCGTAGCGCAACTCCGGTTGCAGGTCGGCGGCCACGTCGTAGCCGTACATGGCCTTCATCGGATGCTTCTCCAGGCCCCAGATGCCGTTGTTGCCGACCACGATCACCACGGGCAGCTTCTGGCGGACCAGCGACTCGACGTCCATCAGCGAGAAGCCGGCGGCACCGTCGCCCATCAGCACACAGATCTGCCGGTCCGGGTGGCTGACCCGGGCGCCCATCGCGTAGCCCATGCCGGTGCCCAGGCAGCCGTACGGGCCCGGGTCCAGCCAGGTGCCGGGCTGCGCCGGCTCCAGGTAGCGGCCGGCGTACGAGACGAAGTCGCCGCCGTCGCCGATCGTGATGGCGTCGGGGGCGAGCACCCGGCGCAGCTCGCCGTAGATCCGGGCCGGCCGGATCGGGTCGGTCTCGGCGGCCATCTCCTGCGCGTCGCGCGCCTTGGCCGCGTCCTCGGCGGCGCGCAGGTCGGCGATCCAGTCGCTGTGGTCGGCCCGGTCACCGGCGTGATCGGCCAGCGCGGAGAGGATCAGGCGCAGGTCGCCGGCGGGTGCGGCGGCCGGCTGCACGTGCCCGGCGCGCTGGCTGGGCGCGTCGACGATGTGCACCACCTTGGCGTCGCCGAAGTCACCGAAGCTGAGCCGGAAGTCCAGCGGGGTGCCGACGACCACGACCACGTCGGCGCCGGAGAGCGCCGCCCGGCGGGCCTTGGCGAAGGAGAGCGGGTGCTCCGGCGGGAGCGAGCCGCGCCCCATCCCGTTGGTGAACACCGGCACCTGCAACGCCTCGGCCGCCTCCCGCAGGGCGGCGACCGCGTCGCCGGCGTACACGTCGGAGCCGGCGATGATGACCGGGCGCTGCGCGGCGGCGATCAGCAGCGCGGCGCGGCCGACCTCCTCCGGGTCGGGTACGACCGGGTCGATGCCCTCCACGGTGGGCAGTTCGGCCTCGGCGACCGAGAAGACCGTCTCCAGCGGGAAGTCGAGGAACGCCGGCCCGCGGTGCGGGGTGAGCGCGGCGGTGAGCGCGGCACCCACCGCGCGCGGGATGTCGTCGGTGCTGAACACCGTCTCGGCGTGCTTGGTGACCGGTGCGACCAGCGGCAGGTGGTCCATCTCCTGGAGGCTGCCCGACCCCCAGCGGAACGCGGGCGCCCGGCCGCCCAGCACCAGCACCGGTGAGGCGTTGAAGGAGGCGCTGGTCATGCCGGAGATGCCGTTGGTGACGCCCGGCCCGGCGGTGAGCACGGCGAGGCCGGGGCGGCGCTGCAGCTTGGCGACCGCCTCGGCGGCGAAGACCGCGGACTGCTCGTGCCGGACGTCGTAGATCGGGAAGTCGGTCTTGTGCGCGGCGTCGTAGAGCGGGAAGACGTGCCCGCCGGACAGCGTGAACATCTCCCGTACGCCGTGCGCGCGGAGCGCCGCCAGCGCCAACTCTCCGCCGTGGCCCTCGATCCGCTCCGTCATTCGCTGCTCCCCTTCGTCCCGCATGACCGAGGCCCCACGCTACTGGCCGGTAGGAACAATGTGAACCGTTCTCGGCTAATAGTCAGCGGCCGGTGAAGTCCGGCTTGCGTTTCTCCACGAAGGCCGCCATGCCCTCGCGCCGGTCGTCGGTGGCGAACAGCGCCGCGAAGAGCTGACTCTCCCAGGCCAGGCCCGAGTTCAGGTCCATGTCCAGGCCGCCGTCGACCGCGAGCTTCGCGGCGCGCAGCGCCTGCACCGGCCCGTTCAGGTACGGCGTGATGAGCGCGACCGCCGCGTCGTACACCTCGGCGGCCGGGACGACCCGGTCGGCCAGGCCGATGCGCAGCGCCTCCTGGGCGTCCACCATCCGCCCCGACATGATCAGATCCTTGGCGCGGGCCGGGCCGACCAGCCGGGCCAGCCGTTGGGTGCCGCCCGCACCGGGGATGATGCCCAGCTTGATCTCCGGCTGCCCGAGCTTGGCGTCCTCGGCCACGACCCGCCAGTCGCAGGCCAGCGCCAGCTCGCAGCCGCCACCGAGGGCGTAGCCGGTGATCGCGGCGACCACCGGCTTGGGGATCCGGGCGATCGCGCCGAGCGCGCTGGACAGGTTCGCGGCCCGGTCGGCCATGTCCACATAGGACATCTCGGCCATCTGCTTGATGTCCGCGCCGGCGGCGAAGACCTTCTCCCCGCCGTACACGATGACGGCGCGGACCTCGGGGTCGGCGGTGGCCGCCGTCGCGGCGGCGCGCAACTCCTCCTGCACCTGGGTGTTGAGCGCGTTCATCGGCGGCCGCTCCAGCCGGATGGTGCCGATGCCGTCCCTGGTCTCCAGCCGAACGAACTCGCCCACGCTGCCCTCACTTCCTCGTCGAAGTCGCGTGCCAACCTTACGACCCGGCTCGTTTGGGTAAGTAGTGTGGTGTCAGCCCCGCGGGCGGGAGTCCAGCCATGATCACGTATTACGACGACAGGTCGGTGCAGGTCACCTCCACCGCCGTCCGGGTGGACGGCCGGGCCTATCCGCTGGCCGAGATCACCCTGGTGTGGCACCGCCGAGGCACGCGTTCCTGGCGGGTGCTCGTGGGGCGGGGCGCGATCGGCGCCGCACTGGCCGGCCCGCTGATCGCGGCCGTGCTCGGCATCGGCGTGGCCGTCTGGCTGCACCGATCGCCCACGGTGACGATCGCCATCGTCGGCGCGTCGGTGCTCGTCGGGCTCGCCATCGGGCCGGTCGCCGACTTCCTCTTCGAACACCTGGACCGCTCGTACGCCCGGGGCAGCCGGCAGCTGGAGATCTGGGCCCGCTGGCGTGGCCAGCCGGTGCAGCTGCTGCGCACCGGCGACGCGCTGCGTTTCGGTCAGATCTACCGGGCGGTGCAGCGCGCCATGGAGCACAGCCAACCGGCCCACCCCGTCACCCGCCGCTAGCCCTCCCGGCGCGGGCTCGGCCGGCGTGGACCCGGCCGGCGTGGACCCGGCCGACGTGAGCCCGGCCGGCAGGGGGTCGGCCATACTCTCCGCAGAGCCCTTGGAGTTGCTGTCGTCAATGCATCGGGGAAAGAAGCCCTCGATGTCGCAAGCCCGTGATGTCGTTGACGACATCACCTCCCAAGGACGGCCACACCACCCGCACCCCCCAAGGGGGCTCGCCGGGCCGGGGCCGGTTTGCCTGGTGGTGGTTAGGCTTAGTGATGACCCTCTATTACCGGGACGACGCGGTGCAGGTGACCTCCGAGTCGATTCGTTCGGGTGGTCACGTGGTCGCCCTCTCCGACGTGACGTACGTCTGGCACGCGCGAGGTCCGAAGACGCTCGCGGTGCGCGGCCGGGTGCTCGGTCGCGGTGTTCTGGTGCTGCTGCTCTCGCTGCCGCCGCTGGTCGCGCTGGTCTGCGTCGTCTCGCTGGCCTGGTCGGCGCAGGATCGGGGCAACTGGAAGGTGACGCTGATCGTCCTCGCCGCGTTCGCGGTGGGCGCGTTGGCGTTGATCCCGTTCCTGGAGATCCCGCTCGGCTGGCTCGATCGCTCCTACGAGCGCGGCAGCCACGTGCACGAGCTGTGGGTGCAGCACCACGGCCGGGAGGATCTGCTGGTGCGCACACCGGACGCGCTACGGTTCGGGCAGATCTACCGGGCCGTGCAGCGCGCCGTCGAACAGCAGGGAGACCATCGATGACCACCCGCCGCGGCGAGGCCGTCGCCCTCGCCGGCCTGCTCGCCGCGGCCGGCGTCACCCATCTGGTACGCCCCGGCGTCTACGACCTGATCGTGCCGCGCGCTCTGCCCGGCCCGGCCCGCTTCTGGACGTACGCCAGTGGAGTCGCCGAGTTGGCCGTGGCGGCGGCGGTGGCGCATCCGGCCACCCGCGCTACCGGTGGTCGGGCGGCTGCCGCCCTGTTCGTCGCCGCGCTGCCGGCGAACGTGAAGATGGCGGTGGACTGGCGGCACCGCCGCCCGACGAAGCGGGCCATCGCCTACGGTCGGGTGCCGATGCAGGTACCGCTGATCTGGTGGGCGTTGCGGGTCGCCCGCGCCGGCCGTTAGGGGTCAGCTCAACGGCAGGGTGGTGGCGATCGGCCAGCCCACCAGCACGGCGCCGGGCACGGCCAGCAACCAGCGCGGGGCCGCGTACCGGCGCAGCACGGCCGCCCAGACGACGTGCCAGCCGAGCAGGAACGCGAACAGCGGGACCACCAACAGCACGAACCCGGGTGCGAGGCCGACCAGCGCCGACGCGGTCAGCACCAGCACGGTGACCGCGACGACCAGCAGGTGCCGACCGGTCCGGCCGGCGGCGACCGACTCCACGCCCAACAGGAACACCAGGCAGGCGGCCAGCACCAGCGGGAGCAGCCACCAGCGGGCACCCACCGGCAGTGCCGAGGTCAGGCCCAGGTGGATCGGCAGCGCGACGGCGAGGACCGCGTACCCGGTCAGTGCCACCGCCGCGACGATCGTCCGGGCCGGGGCTGGCGGTGACGTCTCGCCGACGGCCGGGACCGGCGGTGACGTCGCGCCGGGCAGCCAACGGTGACCGGCGAGCACCAGCACGCCGGTGACCAGCAGGAAGCCGGTGACATAGCCGCCGACGGCGAGCGGGAGGCGGGTCGTCGGCAGCACCGCGGCGACGGCCGCGCCGAGGCCGGCCGCCACGACCGCCAGCCCGAGCAGCGCCAGACCACCGATCGGCACCCGGTCGGTCGACCGGCCGCCGTTGGAACGTCGGGTCAGGAGCAGGGCCGCCAGCGGGACCACGCCGACGCCGAACGCGAGCAGCAGCAGCGCCGCCCCGGCGAGCCGGACCAGCGGTGGGGGCGCGGCGTCACCGTCGACGCTGGGCAGCCAGTCGGCGATCTCCTCGTGGGTACGCGGGGCGAACAGCACCGAGATGTGCTCCACGCCCGGCACCACCACGGCCGGCCGCCGGCCCACCGCCGCACCCCGTCCGACGGCGTCGTCGGCCGCGTGCCGGAACCCCGGGAACTCCGCGCCACCGACGATGAGCAGCAGCTCCGCCGGTCGACCCGGGGGCAGCTCGCCGGCGTCGGGCAGCGAGATCGCCACGGTCCGGGCGATCTCGGCATGCCCGGCCGCGTACCGGGTCACGGCGCCGGCACCCATCGAGTGCCCGACCAGCATGATCTGGGCCGGATCCACGTCCGGGAGCGAGCGCAGGTAGCCGACGGCGTGGTCGAGGTCGGCGGCGAGCGTGTCGTTCGAGGTGTCGCCGGCGAGCCGGGCCGGGTTGGCACCGTGCCCGGCGAAGTCGAACAGCAGGGCGACCGCTCCACGACGGGCGACGGTGTCGGCGATCGGTCGCATCAGTCGGGCCGAGCCGGCGAAGCCGTGCGCGATCACGACGCCGGGACGCCGCACGTCGGACATCGGCGGGTCGGCACGTACCTCGGTCATCGGCACGCCGCCGACGGTCACCTGCCGGGCGGTGAGGCCGGCGTCCGCCCGGCCCAGCACCTGCGCGCCGAGTGCGGCGGCGACCGCCGCGACGACGGCGAGAAGCACGGCGGTACGGGTGCTCGACGGTTGGTGCGGCGAGGGGGCCGACATGCCGGCACCCTACCGTCGGGCGGGCCGGCCGAGGCCCCACCGGCCGCGGCGGACGAGCGGTTGTGGTGCGGGCGACGCACACTGGATCCCATGGCGATCCCCCTCCCCACACCGGCCGCGATGGTCGGTCTGACCCGATCCGCTCTCGATCAGGCCCTCGGCTCGGCCGCCTCGTTCGCCGCCGTGCCCGCCCGCGCGTTCGCGGTGCTGGACGGGGTGGAGGCGCTGCTCGCCCGGATCAACGGTGTGGTGGACCGGATCGAGACGACCCTGGACCGGACCGACCAGGTGGTCGCGAAGGCCGATGCGGTGGCCGACCGGGCCGCCGTCACCGTGGGGACCGCGGCGGAGGCGGCCGGCACGGCGGCCGAGCTGCTGGCGGCGTACGAGCCGGCGCTGCGGCGGGCCGCACCGATGGCCGAACGGTTCGTCGAGCAGCTCAGCCACGAGGAGATAACCGCCGCGATCCACCTGGTCGACGAGCTGCCCAAGCTCAAGGAGCACCTGACGGCGGACATCCTGCCGATCCTGGCCACCCTCGACCGGGTCGGGCCCGACCTGCACGATCTGCTCGACGTCACCCGCGACCTCAAGCTGGCCGTGGCCGGCATCCCGGGGCTGGGCATGCTGCGCCGGCGCGGCGAGAAGCTGGTCGACGACCCGGCCCTCTGAGCGCTCGCCCGCCAGCGAGGCCCTGCCCACCGCCGGGTCAGCAGTCGCAGGTGATCGTCGAGCGGGGCGCGGTCAGGTCGTCGACCGGGCGGCGCGTCAGCCCCGTGTCCGTGACGACCGGCAGGCCCTCCCGCACCCAGTACTCGAACCCGCCGAGCATCTCCTTCACCGGGTGACCGAGCCGGGCGAACTCCAGCGCGGCCCGGGTCGCGCCGTTGCAGCCCGGCCCCCAGCAGTAGGTGACGACCGCCGCGCCGGCCGGGATCAGACCGGCCGCACCGGTGGCGATCTCGGCGGTGGGCAGGTGCACCGCTCCCGGCAGGTGTCCCTGCGCCCAGGCGGCTGGCCCCCGGCTGTCGACGACCACCAGCCCGGGGATACCGGCGGACAGGTCGGCATGCACGTCGCTGACGTCGGTCTCGACGCTGAGCCGGGCGAGGAAGTGGGCGGCGGCGGTGGTCGGATCGGCCGCCGGGACGGCAAAGGTGAAGGTCATGCACCGATCCTGGCGGCCGGCCCCGCGCCGGACGAGTGGCGGGAAAGACGTTCTGCGCTAACATCCCGCCATGCCGCCCCACGCCCAGGCCGCCCACCCGTTGCCAGTGCCGGCGGCGCGTCGGCCGGCGGCACGGCACCGCGTCGCCGTGCTCGCCTACCCGGGGATGTCGATGTTCGAGACCGGCATCGTCACCGAGGTGTTCGGACTGCCCCGGCCCGAGTTCGACGTCGACTGGTACGACCTGGTCGTCTGCGCCGAGCGGCCCGGTCGGGTGCCGGTCGTGGGCGGCGCCAGCCTGCACACCCCGTACGGCCTGGAGGAGTTGGCGACCGCGCAGACCGTCATCGTGCCCGGCGTACCCGACGTGACCGCCGAACCGTCGCCCGAGTTGGTGGACGCCCTGCGGCGGGCGCACCGGCGTGGTGCCCGGATCATGTCGATCTGCTCCGGCGCGTTCGCGCTGGCCGGCGCCGGACTGTTGGACGGACGGCGGGCCACCACCCACTGGCGGTACGCGGAGCTGCTGGCGCGGCGGTATCCGCTGATCGCGGTGGACCCGGACGTGCTCTACCTCGACGACGGCGAGCTGTTCACCAGCGCCGGCAGCGCGGCCGGGCTCGATCTCTGTGTGCACGTGGTGCGGCGGGACCACGGTGCCGCGATCGCCAACGCGGTCGCCCGCCGGTTGGTGATCCCCCCGCATCGTGACGGTGGGCAGGCCCAGTTCGTCGAGGCGCCGGTGACCACCGATCCGGCCGACGACCGCATCGCCGGCAGCATCGACTGGGCGCTCACGCACCTCACCGAGCCGCTGAGCGTGGCCCAGCTCGCCGGGCAGGCACACATGTCGCCCCGCACCTACCTGCGGCACTTCGCCCGCGCCACCGGGACCAGCCCGATCCGGTGGGTCATCGACCAGCGGGTGCGGGCCAGTCTGGCGCTGCTGGAGGAGACCGACGCCCCGGTCGAGCAGATCGCGGGCGCGGTCGGCTTCGACACCCCGGTCACCTACCGCCACCACTTCGGTCGGGTCATGCTGACCTCGCCGTCGGCGTACCGTCGGGCCTTTCGCACCGCGACGGCGACCGGCCAGCCGGCCTGACGCGGGTGGGTCAGCCCCGCGCGTACAGCTCGTCGATCTCGGCCCGCTGCGGCAGCGCCACCGAGGCGCCGAGTCTGCGTACGCAGGCCGCGCCGGCAGCGGACGCCCAGCGCACCGCGTCGACGATGTCGCGCCCCTCACCCCAGCCGACGGCCAGCGCGGCGGTGAACGCGTCACCCGCCGCCGTGGAGTCGACCACGTCCACCTGGAACGCGGGCACGTGCGCCTCGGTGCCGTCCCGGTCGACGTACCAGGCGCCGGCACCGCCGTGGGTGAGCACGGCGCGGGGCACCAGGTCGAGCAGCGCCCGGGGCTCCTCCCGACCTCGGCCGGTGAGGGCCTGCGCCTCGCCCTCGTTGACGACCAGCAGGTCCACCGACGCGAGCAGCTCCGGCGGGAGGTCCCTCGCCGGGGCGGCGTTCAGGATGACCCGCGTGCCGGCGGCGCGGGCGGCCACCGCGGCGGCGGCCACGGTCTGCACCGGGATCTCCAACTGGGCGACCAGGACGTCGGCCCCGCGTACCGTAGCCAGCTCTTCGTCGGTGAGGCCGACCAGCGCGTCGTTCGCGCCGGGGGTGACCACGATGGCGTTCTCGCCCTGAGCGTTGACCATGACCAGGGCGACCCCGGAGGTGCCGTAGACCACCCGCAGCTGGTCGGTGTCCACGCCGGCGGCGGTGATCCGGGCCCTGAGCGTGACGCCGAACGCGTCGGAGCCGATCGCGCCGAGGAACGCGCAGGAGGCACCGGCCCGGGCGGCCGCGACGGCCTGGTTGGCGCCCTTGCCGCCGGGCACCATCACGAAGTCGGTGCCGAGCATGGTCTCGCCGAGCCGCGGCAGCGAGGGCGCCATCGCGACCAGGTCCATGTTGGCGCTGCCCACCACGGCCACGCGGGTCTGGGACACGGTCACCCTCCCTGGTCGCTCAGGCGGCGCGCGCGGTGTAGCGGCCGCCCGACCGCTCGACCACCAGCGGCAGGCCGAAGGTCTTGGAGAGGTTGTCACCGGTCAGCGTCTCGGCGAGCAGACCCTGGGCGACCACCGCGCCCTCGCGCAGCAGCAGTGCGTGGGTGAACCCGGGCGGGATCTCCTCCACATGGTGGGTGACCAGCACCATGGCGGGCGCGTCCGGGTCGTACGCCAGCTCGGCCAGCCGGGCCACCAGGTCCTCGCGGCCGCCCAGGTCGAGACCGGCGGTCGGCTCGTCGAGCAGCAGCAGCTCCGGGTCGGTCATCAGGGCACGGGCGATCTGCACCCGCTTGCGTTCGCCCTCGGAGAGGGTGCCGTAGCGGCGTTCGGCGAGGCCGCCGACGCCGAGTTGACTGAGCAGGGCCCGCGCCCGCGCCTCGTCGCCGCGGTCGTAGCTCTCCCGCCAGCGGCCGACCACCGACCAGGCGGCCGTCACCACGACGTCGCTGACCTGCTCATCGGCGGGCACCCGCTCGGCGAGCGCGGCGGTGGAGAGCCCGATGCGGGTGCGCAGCTCGTTGACGTCGGTGCGGCCGATCCGCTCACCGAGCACGTGGGCGACACCGGTGGTGGGGTGCAGCCGCCCGGAGGCGAGGTTGAGCAGCGTCGTCTTGCCGGCCCCGTTGGGCCCGAGCACGACCCAGCGCTCGTCCAGCTCGACCCGCCACGTCAGGTCCTGCAGCAGCGCGGTGCCGGACCGGCGTACGCCGACGCCGTCGAGGCTGACCACCAGATCCGGGTCCACGGACGTGGCGGAGGAGGTGGCGTCGGCAGCGCCGGGGATCAGGTCACCAGTCACCACTCCATCCAACCACGCAACGCCGAGGCGCCCCCCACGGGCGGCGCCCCGGCCATAGGGTGGGGCACCGTGTCGTTGATCACCACACTCGGAGGACGGCCCATGCTCGATCAGGGTACGGAGCCGCGCGGATGAGCGCGGTCATCGAGATCGAAGGTCTGCGCAAGACCTTCCACAGCGTGCGCAAGGGCAGACGGGTGGCGGTCGACGGGTTCGACCTGGTGGTCGAGGCGGGTCAGATCCACGGCTTCCTGGGGCCGAACGGCTCGGGCAAGACCACCACCCTGCGCGCCCTGCTCGGGCTGGTGCGAGCCGACGGCGGGCGGATGACCGTGCTGGGTGAGCCCTCGCCGGAGTTGCTGCCCCGGGTGGCCGGCCAGGTGGGTGCCATCGTGGAGAGCCCGCAGTTCTTCGGCAACTTCAGCGGCCACCGCACGTTGCGACTGCTGGCCCGCGCCGGCGGGGTGCCGGTGTCGCGGGTGGACGAGGCGCTGGAACTGGTGGGCCTGCGCGACCGGGGTGACGAGCGGGTGAAGGCGTACTCGCTGGGCATGAAGCAACGCCTGGCGGTGGCGTCGGCGTTGTTGAAGGATCCGCGGCTGCTGATCCTGGACGAGCCGGCGAACGGGCTGGACCCGGCCGGCATCCGGGAGATGCGGGACCTGATGCGGTCGCTGGCGGCGTCCGGGGTGACCGTGCTGGTGTCCAGCCACATCCTGGGCGAGATCCAGCTGATCTGCGACCACGTCACGATCATCTCGCGGGGGCGGCGGGTGGCGGCCGGCCGGGTGGACGAGGTGCTGGCCGGCTACGACCGGCACGAGTTCCGGGTCCGGGTGGCCGAGCCGGAACGCGCCGTCGAGCTGTTGCAGGCGGCCGAGCTGACGGCGATGGTGGACTCGGGTGCGCTGGTGGTGGGTGGGGTGACCGATTCGACGGTCATCAGCCAGGTGCTCGGCGAGCAGGGGCTGTGGGTGGGCGAGCTGACGCCGCTGCGGCCGGATCTGGAGAGCGTCTTCCTGGAGCTGACCGGTGCCGGTGAGCATCCGTCGGTGCCGCGCCAGGTCGACCAGGCGGGGCCGCCGTCCGGCGCGGAGGGCGAGCCGATCGATCTCGACGTACGGGGGGTGGACGCGTGAACCTGGTCCGTGCCGAGGTGGAGCGGCTGTCCGCCCGCCGTTTCGTGCAGCTCATGGTCGTTCTGCTGGTGCTGGCGTTCGGTGTCACGGCGGCGACCACGCTGGCCGGCTCCCACAAGCCGAGCGCCGAGGAACTCTCCGTGGCGCGGGCGAAGGCCAACGAGGCGCGGCAGGGCATGGAGGTCGCCTTCCAGGAATGCCTGGCCCGGCAGAACGAGACGCCCCCGCGGGGGGACACGGAGGGCTACTACCCCAGGGACTGCTCGGAGATCGACCCGATCCGGGGCGATCGGCTCCCGATCGCGGCCGACTTCCTGGTCGGCGTGTTCAGCTTCGCCGAGCAGGCCCGCCCGCTGCTGTACTTCCTGATCGCGTTCCTGGTGTTGTTCGGGTTCCTGATCGGCGCCTCCTACATCGGCGCGGACCTGAACTCGGGCGGCGTGGTGAACCTGCTGCTGTGGCGTCCACGACGGCTGACGGTGCTCGGCACCAAGCTGGCCACCCTGCTCGGCGCGGTGCTGGTGGTGTCGTTGCTGGCCTCGGTGTTCTACCTCGCGACGTTCTGGGTGATCGGGCAGACCGCCGGGTTGGCGGGGCGGTTCAGCGATGACTTCTGGTCTTCGCTGGCCGCGGTGCACGGCCGTGGTCTGGTGCTGGTGCTGTTGGCCACCGCCCTCGGCTTCGCCATCGCGACGCTGGGCCGGCACACCTCGGCGGCGCTCGGCGCGGTTGCCGCGTACGTGGTGGTGTGGGAGCTGGGTGGCCGGCTGGTGCTGGAGATCGTCGACGCCCGGCGGCCGGATCAGCTGATGCTCTCCAGTCACATCGGGGCGTGGCTGACCGGCGAGGCCCGGTTCTGGGATCCCCAGCTCTGCGCGAACAGCCGGCCGGGCGTCTACTGCGAGGGCTTCTACAGCCTGACCTGGGTGCCCGCGCTGCTGGTGCTGCTCATGATCACCGGTGGGCTGGCGGCGGCGGCGTTCGCCGTGTTCCGTCGCCGGGACCTGATCTGAGTCGCGGTCGCCGGGCCGCCCACGAAGCGGGGCGGGCGGCCCGGCGGCCGGAACCAGCACGGCAACAGCTTGCAGCTCGACTGTCGGCGGTGAAATATTCCTTCACATGACCGCCCCTGCGGGCTCAGCCGACGGTGGAGCCGAACACCTCGTCACGGACGGCGTTCAGCGCGGTGCGCAGTGCGCCGTGCAGGATCGGCTCCTCGGTCAGCCCGGTGGGCACCACCCGTGGCCGCACCAGGGTGATCGCCGCGACCTCCCGCTGCACCCGCTCGGCGAGCGCCGCCCCGCCGGCCTGGCCGACCTCGCCCGCGAGCACCACCAGCGGCGGATCGAGCACCACGCAGGTGCTGGCCACGCCGAGCGCGAGCCGGCGGGCCAACTCGTCGAGCATCGGGGCACCGTCGGCGCCGGCGGCGACGGCGGCACGGACGGCCTCGGCGGCGTCGCCGTCCGGGTATCCGTGCTCGCGGGCCACCGCCCGGACCGAATCCCCACCGATCAGCTGCTGGAAGGCCGGCTTGGCGCGGCGGGAGACGTCGCGCGGGATGGGCGCGCCGGGCACCGGCAGGTAGCCGATCTCACCGGCCGCGCCACTGCTGCCGTGGTGCAGCCGCCCACCCAGCATGATCGCGAGACCGACGCCGGCACCCACCCAGACCAGCACGAAGTCCGACAGCCCCTGCGCGGCCCCGGACTGCGCCTCCGCCACGGCGGCCAGGTTGACGTCGTTCTCGAAGACCACCGGGGTGTGCAGGTCCTCGCGCAGCGCGGCGAGCAGGCCGCTGTGCCACCGCGGCAGGTTGAAGGCGAAGGTGATGTCGCCGGTGCCGGGGTCGACCAGGCCCGGCGTGCCGAGCACGATCCGCCGTACGCTGCTCAGCTGCGCCTGGGCGCTGCTCGCCGCCTGCACCACCGCGTTGTGCACCACGCCCACCGGGTCGTCGGTGTCCCGGGTGGACTGCTCCACCCGGCCGATCACGGCACCGGTGATGTCGGCGCACGCGGCCACCACCCGGTCCGGGCCGACGTCCACCCCGACCACGTGCGCGCTGGCCGGGCGGACGGCGTAGAGCTGGGCGTTCGGCCCTCGCCCGCCGGCCTGTTCACCGACCCGGCTGACCAGACCGCGCTCCTCCAGCCGCTCGACCAGTTGGGAGGCGGTGACCTTGGACAGCCCGGTCAGCTCGCCGAGCCGGGCGCGGGTCAGCGGCCCCCGTTCCAGGAGCAGTTCCAGTGCCGCACGGTCGTTGAGCGCCCGCAACAGGCGGGGGGTACCGGGCAGCCGGGTCGCACTCATGCCACGTCCTCTAGTTTTAGTAAACTTTGCTAACTGTAAACCGACCTGCGAACGGGTAGCCGTAGCGTAACGGCCACCCGCAGGCGGAGCGCTCGGCCGACCCGGCAGGGCGTAGACCACCGCCGGTACGAGGTTCGAACCCGCCGGGCACCGAAGGAGGACGATCACGTGGGGCTGGATCCAGGACTACGTCGGCTCGCGCTGGGCACGCTGCTCGCCGCGTACCCGGGACCGGTCCCGCCGGACTGGGCGGTCGACCTGGTGGCCGACGGGCTGGCCGGGCACACCCTGTTCGGCACCAACGTGCACGATCCGGCCCAGGTGGCGGCGAGCACTGCCGCCCTGCGCGCCGGCCGGGAGGACGTGCTGATCGCCATCGACGAGGAGGGCGGGGACGTGACCCGGCTGGCGCACGCCACCGGCAGCCCGTACCCCGGCAACGCCGCCCTCGGCGCGATCGGCGACGTGGCGCTGACCCGCCGCGTCTACCAGGCGATCGGCGCCGAGTTGGCCGCGCTGGGCGTCACCGTGAACCTCGCCCCGACGGTGGACGTGAACACCGCCGACGACAACCCGGTGATCGGCACCCGCTCGTTCGGCGCGGACCCGGTGCGGGTGGCCGCCCACTCGGCCGCCGCCGTGACCGGCCTCCAGGCCGCCGGGGTCGCCGCGTGCGCCAAGCACTTCCCCGGCCACGGGGCCACCGTCACCGACTCCCACCACGAACTGCCCACCGTGGACGTCCCGCTGGGCCTTCTGCGTCAGCGCGACCTGCCGCCGTTCGCCGCGATCGTCGCCGCCGGCGCGCGCGCCGTGATGACCGCGCACATCCGCGTGCCGGCGCTGACCGGCGACGGGCCGGCCACCTTCAGCCGGGCGGTCCTGGTGGATCTGCTCCGCACCGAGTACGGCTTCACCGGCGCCATCATCACCGACGCGCTGGAGATGAAGGGCGCGGCCGTGGCGGCCGGCGGGGTCGGGCCGGCCGCGGTCCGGGCCCTGGCCGCGGGCGCCGACCTGCTGTGCATCGGCGCGAAGGTCGACGCCGACCTGGTCGAGCGGGTGGCCGCCGAGATCGTCGAGGCGCTGGGTGACGGCCGGTTGGCGACCGCCCGGGTCGAGGAGGCGGCCGGCCGCGCCGCCGCACTCGCCGCCTGGACCCGGAGCGCCGGCACGACGCCGGTCACCGCCGACACCGAGCTGGGGTACGCGGCGGCGCGCCGGGCGGTCCGGGTGGACGGCGTGCTCGCCGACCTGGACCAACCGCTGGTGGTGCAACTGCACACCGAGTCCACCATCGCCGAGGGGCGGGTGCCGTGGGGTCTCGGTCCGCACCTGGACGGGATCCAGGAGATCCGGGTGGTCGCCACCGAGACCGATCGTGCGACGTTGCGCGGACTCGCCGGCGACCGGCCGATCGTGCTGGTCGGACGGCACCTGCACCGGCTGCCCGGCGGGCCGGAGCTGATCTCCGGCCTGGCCGCCGAGCATCCGGTGACCGTGGTGGAGATGGGCTGGCCGGCACAGTGGCGTCCGGACGGCGTCCGCGCGTTCGTCACCACGTACGGCGCGAGCCACGCCAACGGCCGGGCGGCGGCCGAGGCGCTGGGTCTCGCCGGCTGAGCCGTCCGTCACACGCACCCCACTCTTGAACATGTTCAAGAGCTGTCCTACGCTGACGCCATCGGTAGTTGAACGCGTTCAAGAAAGGCGTCCGCATGGACATCAAGGTCTGGATGTACGTGATCTACCTCGCGGTCAGCGTCGGCCTGACCATCTGGGTGGCCCGGGCGCTGTCGCGCAACGGGCAGGTCTTCCTGGAGGAGGTGTTCGCCGACGAACGACTGGCCCGCGCGGTGAACAGCCTCCTGGTGGTCGGCTTCTACCTGCTCAACCTCGGCTACGTCACGGTGGCCATGAAGCACCCCGAGCCGGTGCTCTCGACCAGCCAGGCGATGGAGGAACTGTCCCTCAAGATCGGCCTGGTGCTGCTGGTGCTCGGCGCGCTGCACTTCTTCAACGTCTTCGCGCTGGGCCGCTACCGCCGCAACCGGCTCCGCCAGTTCGCCACCCACCCGCCCGTCGCCCCGATCGGCCGGCTCCCCATGCAGCCTGCGCCGCATGG
>NZ_WBKR01000088.1 GCF_008868155.1 Micromonospora sp. ALFpr18c | reverse complement strand
CCAGCAGGGCGCGGGCGGTGGCTGGCTCGCTGGTCTTGGCCCCGTCGGTGGGCGCCTGGGCGACGATGACACTGGCCGCACCCGATCGCGGCGGCCCTGCGAGGGCGGACATCAGGTGCAACTGATCACCGTCGTCGTCAACGGCGCCGCGCACAGTCTTGCCGTCCAGTCGCAGCTGCGTCGGCGTGTCGACGCAGCTGCGGGCATGCTGGGTCGCCGTCCACTCGGCGATCACGGCGTCCAACACGTCGGCGTCGGTATCAGTGCAGACCCGCCAGATCGTCGAGCGTGACGGCCGTCCGGCCGGGCGCGCTCCGACTCGCTGATACAGGCTGTCCAGGACCTCGGCCGAGACGTCGGCGACCCAGCCCGCCATCGCCGTGTAGCCCTTCGACCCGGCCACCGTCGCCGCCGCGACCAGCGCCAGGACGACCGCGACCGGATGATCCCGCCCCTGCCCACAACGGCCGTCAGACACCGCCAGCAACAACTCCAGCAGATCGCGACACGACGGCGTGAACGACACGCCACCATCCCGCGGCGCGGGCACCGAATCGACAGCAGGGATGACAGACTGCGCCATGACGAAGCTCCGGGTGGACCAGATCCGTGAGAAGACCTCGTCCTAACGGAGCTTCGTCCCCATTCGACACGCCGACGTGGTGACCACTACCCACCGTAAGATGATCTTGAAACGCCCGTGGTCAGGACGACGACCATCGCATCGCAGTGACTGAGATGACGCTCGAGTTTCGCGGAGTTCACGTGTGTCGACGGAGGGTCGAGGCTGGCAATCAGACCCTCGGCCTCCATGAGGCGAGCGAAATAGTCATTGATCATCGCGTCTCGAGGTCGATAGCTGTGTGCGAAGTAGACCAGGCTGCTCAACTCGCCGCCTCCTCATCGACCCAGACGTCGACCAGGCGATTATCGCAGGCATCGACAAGGTCCGTGTCGCTGCTCTCCTCCCGGAAGACCCGGCCGCCGGCGCCGGACGCCGCGCCGGGGTGCCGACGTCGCCACACCGAGCGATCACTCCGGTTCGGGTACCACCGCCGGCTCGACGGGCTCTAGCATCGCTGCCATGGCGACGCGGCTTGTGCAGATCAACATGAAGGCTCGGGACGACTCCGCGCTGGGCGGCTTCTGGGCGCAGGCGCTGGGCTGGGAGGTCTCCAGTGAGGGGCCCGGCGTGACGAACCTCGAACCCGAGGGCTTCGTCTACCCCGACCCCGTCGCTGTCTGTATCGACCTCGTCGTCTCCCCGGAACCCAAGACGGTGAAGAACCGCGTGCACATCGACCTCGCCACCACCTCGACGGCCCATCAGGCGGAGGTCGTCGCGCGCCTGAGGGATCTCGGCGCGACACCCGCCGACATCGGCCAGGGCGACGTCCCGTGGACGGTCCTGGCCGACCCGGAGGGCAACGAGTTCTGCGTGCTGGAGCCCCGGCCGATCTACCAGGACACCGGCCCGATCGCCGCCGTGGTGGCCGACTGCGCGGATCCGCGCGCCATGGCCCGCTTCTGGGGCGAGGCCACCGACTGGACCGTGCACGAGGTGACCGACCACCGCGCGGTGCTGCGCTCGGCCAAGGGCGTCGGCCCCTATCTGGAGTTCATCCGCACACCCGACGTGAAGACCGTGTGGAACCGCGTCCACCTCGACGTCCGCCCGTACCCGGATGACGACCTGGAGGCCGAGGCGGCGAGACTGCGGGCTCTCGGCGCCACCTCCGTCGACCTGGACCGGAGCGTCGGGTGGAAGGTCCTGGCGGACCCGGAAGGCAACGAGTTCTGCCTGCTCACCCCCGCCTGACAGGGCCGCGACCCGTGCTCGCCGGGACCGCGCTACCGCCGCCGAGGTGGGCGGGCACGCCGGGCTTGAGGAGTCCACCCCGCCGTACTGGCCCAGTTCGACGACGACTGGGGCGCGGGCGACCAGATCCGGGCCGTCCTGGCCCCGTTCCGGACACGATCCTGACCGGCGGCCCGACGGCTGATCACGGACGCGCGCGGGTGTCGCTGCGGTCGGGGCCGGCGACCGGAGCAGGGGCTGGACGCTCGGCTACGGTGACCATGAATGGGGGTGGACCATGGCGCCGGAGGTGTCACCGCGACGGGCCTGGGCCGTACTCGTCGTGCTCTCCCTGGCCGCGTTCGCGTTCATCACGACCGAGCTGCTGCCCGTCGGCCTGCTGACCCACATCGCACCCGATCTCGACCGGTCGCGCTCGCGGGTGGGAATGCTGGTCAGCGGGTACGCGGTCGTGGTCGTGGTGGCGTCCGTGCCACTGGCCCGGCTGACCCAGCGGATCCCCCGGCGTCACCTTCTCGGCGGCACGATGATCCTGTTCGCCGCCGCGAACGCCGCCGCCGCGCTCGCATCGACGTACGCCGTGCTGGCCGGCGCCCGTCTCCTGACCGCACTCGCCCAGGCGCTGTTCTGGTCCATCGCCACGGCGACCGTGACCGGGCCCTTCCCGATCGCGGTACGCGGCCGGGTCGTGGCGCTGTTCGCGACCGGGGCGACGCTCGCCCCGGTGCTCGGCGTACCCCTCGGCGCCTGGCTCGGGCAGCACGCCGGTTGGCGTACGGCGTTCGCGGTGCTGGCCGGGGTCGGTCTGGCGATCGCCGCCGCGGTGCTGATCCTCCTCCCCTCCTATCCCCCGGCGACCGGCGGTGCCGCCCGGGGCACCGCACCGGACGGGCGGCGCTTCACCGTGCTGCTGATCGCCACGGCCCTGGGCATCGGCGGCTTCATGACCCTGCAGACCTACATCACACCGTTCCTGCTCGACGTCAGCGGCTTCGCCGACGCGGCCCTGGCACCGCTGCTGTTCGCCGCCGGCACCGCCGGCGTCGTCGGCACCCTGGCCGCGGCCCGGACCCTGGACACCCGGCCGATCGCCTCTCTGCTGACGCCGCTGAGCATCGGCGCGGCCTCGCTGATCGGCATGTACGCGCTGGGCGCACTCCGGCCCGGCGCGGTCGCGTTTCTCGCCGGGATCGGCCTCGCCTACGCGGCGTTCGGCTCCGCCGTGCAGAGCCGGATGCTGCAACTGGCTCCCGGCAGCACCGACATCGCCTCGGCCGGCGTCAGCACCGCCTTCAACGCGGGCATTGCCGGTGGTTCGCTGTTCGGCGGCGCCCTCCTGTCCATCTCGGGGGCACGCCCGCTGGCACTCGTCGGTGGATCGCTGACGCTGGTCGCCCTCACGCTGCTCGCCGTGGACGCGCGGCGGCGTCACGCCGCCACGCCAGCGCCGGCCGCCGCTGGGCGGGAAACCGCGGTGCGGGCCTCGCCGCTACCGCGTTGACCGCGGGGCGTCGCCGTCAGCGGCCATCCACGGGCTGCTCCTTCGTCAGGTGGAGCAGCCATCCCTCGCCGGTGCGGATGAGCGCGTATCGCCGGCGGCCGGTGCGGCCGTGCAACGTGAACAGCATCCGGCGGTCGGTGCGGTCGTGCTCCTCCCAGGTGCCGATGTCGGCGATCGACTTGTCGGCGTCCTCGTAGGTGAGGACGAAGGCAGGTGCCACTCCCCCATTGTCGGCGCCCGCCGCTGCGCCCGTCCCGAATGTGGCTGTTCCACGACGGCGAGGATCGCCCCGCCGACGGCGTCCTGTCGGCGATGCCCGGGCTGACCCCGTTCAGTGGCCGTATGCCGTCCAGTCCTCGACCGGAGTGAGCGGAACCGGCACGGGCCGCTGCACCACCGTCGTCAGCTCGATCCGCCGACCCTCGTCCGCCGACCGCAGCAGGGTCGTCATCGTTTCAAGGACGTGCAGGGCCACGTCACCGCCAGCGCGCGGCGGACGCTGACCGTCGGCGCTGACCAGGTCGATCAGACCCAGACCTCGGGAACCCTCGGCGTAACCGGCCCGCGGTTCGAGAACGCGCCACTGGGTGCCGCCGAGCGCGAAGAGGCGGACCTCACCGTCGAAGGTGTTCGGATCGGGTACGGCGAGCGTGCCGGCCTCCCCATGGACCTCGATCGGCGCGGCAGTCGTCGCGACGCCGTCGAAGCTCGTCGTGATGGTGGACAGAGCACCGTTGGCGTGCTCCAGCACGCCGGTCACGTGGGTGTCCACCTCCACCGTGATCCGCTGGCCCATCCGAGGCCCCGAGCCGATGACGCGCTCGGCGCGCAGCCGGCTGGCGGTTCCGCTCACCGCACGGACCGGCCCGAGCAGGTGGATGAGCGCCGAGATGTAGTACGGCCCCATGTCCAGCAACGGGCCGCCGCCGGGCGCGTAGTAGAAGTCGGGATTGGGATGCCAGCGCTCGTGCCCAGGGGTGACCATGACGGCCGACGCGGACAACGGGCGTCCGATCAGCCCGCCGTCGATGGCCGCACGCGCCGTCTGCGTACCCGTGCCCAGGACGGTGTCCGGCGCGCACCCCACGCGGACGCCGGCCGTCTTGGCCCGATCGATGATCGAACGGCCGTCCGGGAACGTCACGGCGAGCGGCTTCTCGACGTACACGTTCTTGCCCGCGTCGATCGCGCCGAGCGAGATGTCGGCGTGCGCCGCGGGGATCGTGAGGTTGAGTACCGTCTGCACGTCGGGGCGGGCGAGCAGGGCCTCGACGCTCATCGCCTCGGCGCCGGGGATCGTGGCGGCGACCGCGGCCGACCGGGAGGCATCGAGGTCGGCCAGGGCGGCGATCGACACCGCGGGGTGGTTCGCGAGTGTGTCCAGGTACGCGCGGGAGATGACCCCGAGACCTACGATGCCGACGCGGTGCGGGTCGCCCACCTCATCCCCCTCTCGATGACGGTACGGACGCTCGCGTGCTCCAGCACGTCAAGGCTGTGTCCCGGGGTCGTCACGACGATGCGCCCGGCACCCCACAGTCGGGTCCAGATCGCCGGCGAGGTGACCGGCCGGTGCCATGGCTGCCACGCCCTGCTCGGGTGGGTGGTGACCGCGAGGATGTCGATCAGGTCGTCGTGCAACACCCAGTACTGCTCGGTGACCAGGTCGAAGTCCTCGATGCCCGCGGTGATCGGATGCTCTCGGCCGAGGTCGGTGATGCGCACCGTGTGCGGCAGAAAGTTGTCCTCCGCGCCACCGTGACGCTCGCACGGCTCTTTACCCGGATGGGTCGCGAACTGGCCGCCCACCAGGTGCAAGTACTCCGATGACGCGCGGAACGAATCCACGATCCCGCCGTGCCAGCCGGTGAATCCCGTACCGGCGATGACCGCCGCGCTGAGGCCCGCCGCCTGCTCCGAGGTGATCTGCGACATCGTCACGCACTGCACGACGAGATCGGTGTCGGCCATCTCGGCGGCATCGGCGTAGATCTCCGTCGACTCCTCAACCCGTACGGCATAGCCGCTGCGTTCGAGGAAGGGGATGAACAGGTCCGTCGCCTTGACCGGCTGGTGCCCCTCCCACCCGCCCCGAACCACAAGTGCTCTGCGCTGCGCCATCCTCGCTCCCTCCACGGTCGGCCGGCACCGGGCTGGACGCTCCCGCCCCGGCGACGTGCCGCCGATGCCCGTGCCCGTCGCCTCGACACCGTACTCGTGGTTGCCGCCACCGCCGGCGTTCGTGGTCAGGCCAGCTGGTCACGCAGTGCGCGGATCGCGTAAAAGTTGCGGGACTTCACGGTCCCGGCCGGAACGTTGAGGATCTGCGCGGCTTCGGCGACCGTACGTTCCTGGTAGTAGAGCTCGATCAGGACCGTGCGAAGGCGTTCCGGGAGAGCGGCGACGGCTGCCCGGATCTCGGTCCCGTCTATGAAGCTGTCGACCTCGGCGTCTTGGGCGGGAATGTGTGTCAACGCCTCCGCCGAGGTCAGCTCGGGACGTGAACGGGCCGCCCGCGCCTGGTCGATGAGGATGCGCCGGGCCACCGTGTAGAGCCAGCCGCGGCTCCATCGGCCGTCCACCCGGGAGTCCGGGTTCTTCCAGGCCCGCACCATCGTCTCCTGCACGACGTCCTCCGCCCAGTGGACGTCGCCACCGACCAGCCGCGACACGTAGGCCAGCAGCGCAGGACGTTGTACCTGCTGGAGATGCTCAAGGGCCTCCTCGGGCGTCATGCCTTCGGTGTCTCTTTCCGGGGCGACCTCATTCACCGCGTGTGCCCTGGTGCCCGCCCGTCCTTTGGCTTATCCGCACGCGGCTGGGGTACGACCGGTCCGGCGCGCCGAGCAACGCCGCCCTGTGATCGGAGTGCGGCCGCCGCACTGGAGCCTCGCGGAGCCGCGGGACGGGGGAAGACAACCGGGCTCGGGCCCAGACCCTCCACCTTGTCAAGACGTCTGCGGCCCTCGACCAGCTCGCCCATCACGTCCGCGAGACTGGGGTCTTTCAGCATCACCAGGGCAACGACCTGCTCGTACGCAGCCGTCAGTGACGCGGGGTCGAGACCGTCGATGTCCAGGCCCGGAGCATCGGTTGCAGGTTCCGCCGCGGGTCCGGGCGGTGCGGCCAGGGTGCGCTTCGCTCTTGCGCGAACCGCACTCCAGTCGACCGGCATGGAAAGATCGCTCTGCAGCGCGCGGAGAGCGTTGTCGAGGTGTTGTTCAGGGACGGTCATGGGCTAGCGGGTCTCCTCCGGGGATGACTACCGAGCATCCCCCTGCAAGCAACGACGCGCCGGATCATTCGGTTCACGACGCCCAGCCCGGTGCCTCAACCCGAACCGCAATTCGCGCGGGACTCCGTGTGAAGGAGCACCGATCGGCTTCGGGGCGCGGGCCAGGACCGTTGACACGACGGACGGAGGGCCGGAAGAGGCGGTTCAGAGAGTGTCAAGTGGAGCCCGCTTCAATGACCGCTGATGGGTGCGGCCCGCGACGGATGGGCGCGGTGGGCTAAGCGATGTGCGACTGGGGTCAGAGGTCGTGGTCTTCAGGAAAGGACGGCACATGCCTCCGATCGATGACACGGCCGGATCCAGCGAAACCAGTCTCGCTCTCCGTAAGGCAACCGATGACGGAGCGTACCTGTCCGAGCAGGGCGACGCCACCTCACCGCTGGATGGGATGGCGGCCCTTCGGCACCTGCAACTGGTGCACCGGCCGGTGTTGCTCGCCTATGCCATCCGGCTGGCAAACGGCGACCGGCACTGGGCCGAGGACATCGTGCAGGAAACCATGGTGCGCGCCTGGCAGCATCCCGACGCCCGCAACGAGGGCGGCCGCTGGAATCGAGCCTGGCTGTTCACGGTCGCACGGCGGATCGCCATCGACAACGTCCGCGCCGCGCAGGTGCGCCCGCTCGACTACACCGACGAGATAGGCGATGCCACCTCCGATGAAAGTGCCGAGGAGCGCTTCGCCCGCGACCTCGACTCGCAATACGTCCGACGGGCCGTGGCGTCGTTGCCGGAACGGCTTCGTACGACGCTGATTCAGTTGTATTTCCTGAACCACTCGATCGCCGAGGCGGCCGAGAACCTGGATATCCCACCCGGAACGGTGAAGTCGAGGTCGTTCCACGCGCTTCGTGCACTGCGCAAAGCACTGTCCGACCAGGGATTCAACGCCGGCTCCGAACCGGACGCATGACCGGGCCCTCGCCTGCGGGCCCTTATCCGAAAGGCAATGAGATGACCCGACCGGCCGCGGCGCAACGCCTGCTCTTCAGCCTCGCCGCGGCGGCGCTGGCCATACTCGGGCCCGGCATGACGCAAGCCGCGCAGGCCGACGCCGACTACGTGAAGTACTACGTGGTGACCTCGGCATACCAGGGTGCGCCGGAGAACCTCGGCGAGATCGCGGGACGGTTCCTGGGCAGCGACGCGCGATCCACGGAAATCTTCGACCTCAACGTCGGCCGCGTCCAGCCGGACGGCAACAAGCTGTCGGACCCGAACCGGCTGACGGCCGGTTGGCGACTGGTGATGCCGTGGGACGCCGTGGGGCAGGACATCCGGTACACGGGACCGGCCACTCAGGGCTCGGCCACGACGCCCGGCAAACCGCAGGGCGACGGCGCCGCAACGGGTCCCGGACAGATCCCCGACGGCGGCCTGCCCCCCGGCGGCGGGTCACCGCCGAGTGGCATGAACTGTGCCGGCGCCGCGTCGACGACCCGCCTGGACTGGGCCGCGCTGCGTCTGGCCGCGGACCAGGCCTGGCCGCAGAGCCGCGGCAAGGGTCAGGTCGTGGCCATCCTCGATTCGGGCGTCGACGGAAAGCTGCCGCAACTGGTCGGGCGGGTCAGTGCCGGCCACGACATGGCCGACGGCAAGAGCCGTGGTGACGTGGACTGCCTCGGCACCGGCTCGTCCATGGCCGGGTTGATCGTGGCGCAGAAGACACCGGGAAGCGAGCTGACCGGCATGGCGCCGGACGCGTCGGTGCTGCCGATCCGGGTCCGCTCGACGGCCGGAGGCGTGCTGCCGACGAACGTTCAGGCCCAGGCCGTGACGTACGCGGTCTCGGCTGGCGCCACCGTGATCGCACTGGGCCCCGCCATGGACGCCGGGGCACCGGAGGTCGCCACGGCCCTCAAGAACGCGGTGATGCAGAACGTCGTCGTCGTTGTCGGGGCCAAGACCGAGGCGGGCGTCGGTGAGCCGCCATCCGGCCCGGGAGTCCTGCGGGTCGCTGGCGTCAGCGCCGACATGCAGGCCGCGGACGCGTACCGCAAGGGCGGCATCGACATCGTGGCGCCCGGCGTGAACGTCACCAGCCTCGGAGTCACCGGTGCCGGCGGCACGGCGGGTACGGGAACGTACTACGCGGTCGCCTTCGCCGCCGGGGAGGCCGCCCTCGTACGCGCCGCGTACCCGGACCTCACGGCCTCCCAGGTGACGCACCGCGTCCAGGCGACGGCGGATCAGGTCGGCGAGGGCACCCGCCCCGACGGTTCGTTCGGCTGGGGAATGATCAACCCAGCGGCATCGGTGACCGAGGTGCTTGCCGAGGAGAACGACCCGGTAGCCACCGAGAGCGACAGCGCCGAGATGACGGCGCAAGAGACGCACGGATACTCCTTCTGGCTCGTCGTGGTCATCCTGATCACCCTCGGAGCCGCCGGCTATCTGGTCTGGCGGATGGTACGCCTGTGGCGTGGCCGGGCCGAGGACATGAGCGACGTGCAGCCCGCGGCCCCGGTTCAGTTCCCCTCGCCCGTGATGGCCGGCGGCCCGCAGCCGCACTGGAACGGACCGGTCGAGTCGGCCGACGCGACCCACTGGACGGACGACACCACCGCGACGCAGTCCGACGCGGACGACCGGGAGTGGTGAACGGTCGGCGGAACTCATTGAGGCGATCTCGACAAGGGGTGGGGCGGCCGGGATGACCGGCCGTCGGTCCAGATCGGATCGTGGTGGATATGACCGTGGCAAGCATCGATAGACAGGCTCCTCGCGACAGGTCCCCGGTCTCGAGAGGGCACCAGGTGATCACCTGTGCTGTCTGACTGACCTGCCCAGAATTCGTGCAGCTCGTGGTGTGGCTGCTTGGCGACGGGCTTCGGACGGTGCCCATCCGATCGTTGAGCCGTTCCGAGTAAGGACGTCTCATGGGAGCCCGGCCAGAACGCGCCGGCTCGCAGTCCTGCCCGCTCACCCGTTCGCCGGTGGCCATCACCGCCGCCCAGACGGAGACGCCAGCCATCGACGCAGTATGCCGTACCCACAGGCGGGCCGGTCGGGTGGCGACGCGGGGGCTGGCGCGGGGGCTGGCGCGGCTCGCTCACCAGCCCGAGCGAATGACGCGCTGAACCAGGGCGAAGCTCCGGTGCGACAGCTTCACCTTTCAACGACACGCGAAACGGCGGTGGTGACCACCGTCACCACCGCCGCCATCGATCTCGAAACTCCCATTCACCGGCGTCAGTCCACTACGGCACCGCCGAACACATCCGCCGGCACCGGCATGACGCCCGCGACGCCGCACAAGCCGAGCACCCACACCGGTTCACGCGGCGCCCCCAACCACCGGAGTATCCGACCTGACCTATATCAACCAGCCCATCCAACAGACACAAACCGTCTCAGCTTGACGTGACAGCTACCGGACACGGGGCGTCGACTGCCCATTAGCACGTGCGGGGCTCGGGAGCGTGGACGGTTGTGGGGATGGGGAGCTGGGCAGCGAAGCACGGCCAAAGCCGCCGCCGGCTAGGGCAGGACTGCTCAAGCCAGCCCAGTCGCTGGATCGACCGTGCGCAGGACCCACCGCCATGCGCGCGCCCGGGTGGGGAGCGCCCTGGTAGGGAGCGCCCTGGTGGGGAGCGCCCTGGTGGGACAAGCCCTGAAGGGCCGCGAGTTGAGCGGTGAGGGTCGACATCTGAGACGTGAGTTCCTCAAAGGTCCTGGCCAGATTGGCGTTGACCTCAGCGGTCCCCGAAGGAACTTGTTGTCGAGGAGCCGCGGGATAGTGAGCAGCGTGATGGACTCGATCATATTGATACGCTGATGTGTCAGTGCCGGTGAGCCCGAGGCTTGATGTAGGCATAGCAATGGGCGAATGAAACTGCCCACGCTCGGCGGCCACACCAGAGCTGGCCGCGGAGCGTATGCGACCGTACATTTCGTTGGGATCTTGCATTCTGAGATGTGGCTCGACAAACAGGTTATCCCGGACAGATTTCGGCAACTGCCCCTGTTCGTACAGACTTTTCACGGTTGGGCAGTCACGCATCATTGCGTTTACGTAGCGCCAAATTTCCTGCTGCCGCCCCATGAGTCTCGCAGCCCCGACTCTGTCCCGAGCCTTACTCGCCGACCTCACCATTCCCGCCGGCCCTCTAAGCGCCCTGTATCCCATTCGTGCATAGCCGTAGCCTTTACGAATGAAGTTGCGCCCCGGCCGCTTGTCCGCCCGCCTTCGATCGAGGTTGATGTTCGCCTGACGAATCATCCTGTCCAACTCCAGGCGTGCACTTCTGCGAATTGGTTCACTCAGGTCTACGTTACTAACAATATCTCTTCTCACGACCGCGATAGCGTCGAGGGTGAGCTTTCGCTTCGAATATTCCTTTTTCGGACGCTGCTCGTATACCCTGTCCACCGTAACCTCCGGATGTGATTGCTTGATCTGCTAGAACAAGACGCTCGGACTTATTCGTGGACAAGGCTCCAGCGCTGGTCGCGTTGACCAGGGATCTCGTCCCACTGCTCCAGCCAGTGGCCGTTCCAGGTGCCGTCATCGGCAGTGGGCGCCACGTCGGCGCCGAGGATCTCCAACAGTTTTCCGGTCGCCCGGTTACGGATGTGCAGGCGGCCACCGCCCGCGTTCTCGATCTTCCACTGCTGGAAATGATCCGTGGGGTTGAGCTTCACCTGCAGCACCTTCGCGCCGTTCCAGGTGCCACCCGGTTCGATACCCATTGCGAGGCCGCTGTACGTGTTGACCCACACGGCGTAGCCCTGCGAGGCCGTGAGCTTCCAGAACTGGTCCTTCTGGTGCTTGTTCACCCACAGCGTGACGTGCTCGCCGACCGTCTTGTTGGAGTCCGAGTACGGAATCTGCGCCACCGAGCCCGTCCAGTCGTTGATCAGCTGGTAGTTCAGGCCGACCTTGAATCCGCCAATGCTCGTCGGCGTGGTCGGCTGTTGAGCCGGAGTGGTCGGCTCCTGCGCCGGAGTGGTCGGCCCGCCGGGCGCGGGCGTCGTTCCGCCCGGCGTCGCAGGAACCGTCGCCCCGGTCGTCGGCTTTCCGCCGGAGGGGGTCGTGGGACCGCCCGGGGACGGGGACGGGGACGGCACGGCCCCCGCGGTGAGGCGCGGGTCCTTCTCGTACGCCGCGACGTATCGCATCGTGGCGTCCGAGAGCTGTGGGACATTGGCCTTCGGTGTGCCGTTGGCGGCCCGCACGGCGTCCTCACCCCACTGGAACGCGGCGAGCGCCATCCGGTACGGGTCGGCACCGCTCAGGCCACCGAGTTGCGAGACATAGTCGCACATCGCCATGCCAAGCGCGGGAATTGCCTCCTCCGCCTTCCACACCGAATCGGGCGACGACCCGTACTGCCGCCACAGGTCGGGCGTGAACTGCGCGATGCCCAGACCGCCGTCCGCCGAGCGCGCCTTCGGATCGAACTTCGACATCGCCATCAACTGCGCCGCGATACGCGGGGCGGTGACCAGCGGACAGATGCTGCCGGCCTTCCGAATCAGGTCGACGTACGTGTCCGGCACCCGGATCGCGCCGGGCTGCGGCCGCGACACCGCGCCGTTCGGCGACTCGACGCGGAACGGCGTCTGCTCGGCGTACCAGTTCGCGTACGCCTTGACACGCTTGACGTAGGACTTGGCGGAGGCGGGTACGCCCTTGCTCGCCACGACCGCGTCAATCCCGACCTTGTCGGCCGCCAGGGCCAGCGGCCACATGTCGCCGGTGAGACCGGCGAAGCGTACCTGGCCGACGAGGTCACAGGTCTTGTGGGCGAGGGCGTGGATGTTGTCCGCGCTGTCGCCCCGGTCCGCATTCTGGGCGGGACGCCAGCGGTTCCATTCGGCGGCGGTGAGCCCGGCGATGCCGTTGCTCTGATCGGAGGCGAACTTTGACGCCACCATGATCTGCGCCGACAGGCGTGCCGGGTTCAACGAGCGGCACGACAGCGCGGCAGCGACGATGGTTTCCGTCAGCGCGGCCGGCACGGCCTTGCCCACGAGCTTTTCCGCGTTGGCCGACGCGGTCAGGTCGCCCCCCAACGGCAACACGCCGGCGCCCAGGGTCACGAGGCTCAACCCGGCAATCACCACGCGGCGGCGGTCCTTCGCGGGCAGCCGCAGTCGGATCCATCGGGTCTTTTGGCTGCTGGACGAGGTCATCGACGCACCTTTACGGCCAAGTCAGGAAACAGAGTCGGACTTACAACGGCGAAATGGCCTCGCCGGTTCACGCGAGATGAGCCTCGTCAACCCTGCCGACAGTGCGGCGCCGAGCCGACCCCGAACACAGCGACAGTCGACCCGGACGCGTCATCGAGCGGTGTCGCCTGCCCAGGCGGCGGCTGCGCGGCGGGTGATGCCGTCCACCTCCTCCTTCGCGGCCTTCGAGATGACGGCCGAGTTCGGCTCCTTGTACCAGGGGCGTAGGCGGATCAGGGCGGGTCGGATTCCCGTGGCGAGCAGAATCGCTGTCCCCTTCGGCAGCGCCCTGATCTTGTCAGGTGGCAGGATCGGCTCCTGGCGGTACGAAACCGAGCGTGATCGTCCATCGCGGCTACTGGACCAGCTCGGCGTTTTCACATCCCGCTGTCCGACCAGGCGGGAAACCTTGTCGACGAAGTCGGCGTCGTCGAGACCGGCGCCGAGCAGCTTGATGGTGGCGGCGCTCCACAGGGCGTCCATGCCGGCATCGCCCCAGACCCGGGCACCCTGACGGTAGCTCTGCAGGAGCGTCACCACGTTGATGCCGCGCGAGCCGAGGTGGCTGTACAGGTCGGGCAGGTCACTGATCCGGCAGACGTTGGCCGCCTCGTCGAGCACCGCGGTCATCGGCGGGTCGAGACGGCCGCCCATGCGTTCGGCCGCCACCACGCCCGCCCGTAGCGTCATGTCGGCAAGGCCGGCGATCACCCCGGCCGCCGAACCGCCGCCGTCCTTGGACAGCAGGTACAGCGTGTCACGGCTGATGACGTGCTGGGACGGGATGAATTCCGGCAGGAGCGGGTCGGGGCTGACCCAGGCGACGATCTCCGGATCGAGCAGGCAGGCGGCGCACTGCCGGGCGGTCTCGTAGATGCCGTCGCGGGTCTCCACCGCGCCGCGTACGGTCCCCTGCAACTGCTCGGCCATGGGGGCCATTCCGACGTCGCGCAGGATGTCGATCGGTGTCCGGTCGGCCGGGTCGGCGAGCCAGGCCAGCAGGTCGGAAACCGACCGTCCTCCTCGGCACGCGGCCAGGAACAGTGCGGTGAGCGTGTTCTGTGCGGCCGAAATCCAGAAGTCCTTCTTCGCCGAGTCGTCGTTGACGGAGCTGACGAAATGCCCGGCAAGCCGGCGCGAGCCCTCGATGGTGTCGCAGCCGGCCAGCATGTCCCACCACATCTCGCGCGGAGAGTGCGCGATGCCCTGCGGGTCGAAGGTCCAGACACGGCCGACCTTGGCGCGTTCCTGCCGGGTTACGGTGAAGACGTCGGACTTGTTCGAGGTGAGCAGCACCGCTCCCCGCGCCCGGAGCAGCCGCGGGATGGCAATCCCGGTGGACTTGCCGGCACGGGGTGCCATCAGGTCGAGTTCGACGTCCTCGAAGGAGGACCGCAGCTCCGGCCCATCCGGGTCCAGGTCACCGAGGAGGTTGCCGATGTCGTCGGGTGCGAGCTCACGCACGCCCTTCAGCGACGGACGCAGGTCCCGGGCCCGCGCCGCGGCCTGCTCGGGCATCAGGCCGGCCATCTCCCGTCGGCCCGCCAGTCCGCTCGACTTCGCGGACACCCGACCGGCGACCTTGAGGACGATCAGAACGATCAGAGACACCGCAACGGCGAGCAGCAGGACGGCGGTGGTGTAGACAACGGACGGGGAGATGCCGGGCCAGACGGCCGCGACCTCGCCGGTCAACAGTCGCCGGTAGACGCCGCCGCTGAACGGCGGCGGATGCCAGCCGTTGCCGGTCACCGCGAATCCGAGCGTACCGCCCAGCCAGAGGACACCGAAGACGATGAAATTGAGCACGGCGACGCCGGGGATGAGCCAGGCCATGACCTCACTGCTCCCGACCCCGACCCCGCCTCGCGCGCTCACCAGGCATCCTCGGGAGTGAAGTCGGCTCGCTCCTGTTCGCGCGCGGCCCCTACCTCGTCCGCGTGGCCGTTGGCCACCCATCGGGTGTTCGTGTCGTGCAGACGCCGCTCGGTCTCGGTGATCGACATCCGGATCGGGATGCCCGGACGGCCACCGACCTTGACCAGGAAACGGCCGCGCCCGGGGGGTTCCTCGTTGTCGCCGTTCTGTGCCCAGCCGGGCGGCGACGACCAGGAGGAGACCAGATCGATCTCTCGACGCGACAGGCCGACCACCTTGCTCAGCTCCTCCATCTCGGCACGCGGCAGGCCGGCGCAGACCACCATGCCAGCTCGCTCGACGAAGCCGCGTGCCTTCGCCTTGTCGGACTCGCTGCCCAGCGCCTCCGCGTCCTTCAGAGTGTGGGTGATCTTCGAGTCGGCCAGGCCGAGCGACCGGTTGAGCCGAGTCAGCGCGTCGATGCGGTCGACGATGCCGGACGCGGCGCGCAACGGCCGCCACAGCTCATCGAGGACCGTGAAGAACCACCGTCTGGGCGCCAGCCCGGCGTCGGCGAGCGCATGCGACGCAGCGACCGTGCCGAGCCCGTCCGACCAGGCCGCGAGCATCGCAGCCGCGGTGAGCTGGCCGTCCGCCTCGCCAATGCGGGAGATGTCGATGCACACGGCGGTGGCATCGGGATCGATGTGGGTCGAGGTCGTGGACGAGAACGTGGTGCCGAGTGGACCATCGAGGATGCCCAGCAGCGATCGGTGCAAAGGGTCGACCGCGTCGCGGTACCGCGACTCCTCGCCACGGTCGAGGGTGAACTGGCGGACCTCGTCGGGGCCTTCCTGCAGTACCGCCAACAGGTCACCCAGGTGCACGGCGTGGCCTTCCGGCGTGCGGTCGCGAAGGTGACGCAGGCACGCCGAGAGCACGGACTGCTCGTGATCGGTGATCGCCTGACCACGAACGATGGTCAGCAGTGCGGCCACCATGTTGAGCACCCGGCCGTGGGTCTCGGCCAGCAGCGTTTCCCCGGCGCGGCCGCCGATCTTCGCCGCCGCGGCGCCCATCGCTCCGGGGTCCAGGACGTTGAGGCCACCGACGCCACGGCCGATGGAGATGACCTGACCCCCCAGTGCCCGTACGGTGTCGGCGTAGTCCGGCTTGAGGTCGCCCAGCACCAACGGGACCACCCCTTGCGCCGCCAGACCGATGAGCATGCGGTTGATCAGCGTGGATTTGCCCAGACCCGGCATCCCGAGCATGAACAGCGACGGGTTGGAGATGTAACGGGCGCGGGTGAACCAGTTCAACGGGTCACCGCAGACCGTCGCACCAGTCGAGAGGTGCTGGCCCAGCGGCACGCCGACCGACGGCGCACCCGACCCCGAGACGAACGGCCAGAGGCCACACGCCTGCACACTGGTGGCGCGCCACATGGCCGGCGGATCCATCGGAGCGACCCGGCCGCCGGCGAGCCCGTACGATCCGCGGTGCGGTATGAAGTCGTCCCGGTTGCGCTTCGCCGCGTACGCCCGCCTGCGCTGCTCGGCCTGATCCGCCTTGCGCTGCCGGATTGCCTCCTTGCGCCGCGCCCTCGGTGACTGATCGCCGATCTCGTCGGGCTCCAGCTCCTGCGCCGCGAAGGGCGGGACGATGAGCCGGTCCAGTGCCGACCCTGTGCTCACAATGCCTCCTGAAACTCGCGAGGGATCAGCGTCTGCTCCCAGGGCAGGATGCCCACCGGCAGCGCGCAGGTGAACGCGGCCGCCTGCATCCGGTCGGCGGCCCGCATCGACAGGCGGGAGGCTCCGAGCAGGTTCCGCATCGTCGCGTTGGCGTCGGCGATCTCCTCGGCGGACTCCACCGTCACCGTGACGACGATCGAGAACTCCACGAGCCCGGCACCGGCCGCCTCCTCGGCTGCGGTCTGCTCGGTCGCGGCGACCTCCGTCATTGACCGCGCCCGGATCGGTCCACGGGTGGAATTGGCCATGAACTGGGCCGCGCGCCGGTCCGACTCGACAATCTTCGCGGACGTCGCCGGATCGATCGGTCGGTACAGCAGAGCCACCCGCTTCCGCCGGATGCCGACTGCCGGGTCTAGTAGTGAACGCAACACGCTGGAACGCACCGTTCCGCGCGGCGCGAGCGTGAGAAGCCAGCTGCGCGAGACGCCCGAATCGTGGTGGTAGGCGTCGACCTTCTCCACGGCGGCGGCTGGTCCCGCGTCGTTCCACTCCAGGCCGGTACCGCCGTGTTGGGCTCGGATGTCGTTCACGTCGGCCGAAACCGCGGGGTCGTAGGCGACCCGGACGACTTCGGCGATCCGCTCGGCGGACAGCGGCGTGGCGGCGCCACCACCCGCGCTGATCAGGCCACTGATCAGGCCTTGGATGCGAAGTGCGAGCTCGGTGAGAATCTCGTCGGAACCGCGCCGGGTTCCGCTCCGCAGCCCGTACGTCAGGGTGACGTACGTGTTCATCTCCGACGACGCATCCGGATAGCGCTCGACGACCTCCTGCATCACCTGCTGGGCGACCGGCGGGGCGTCCGGCGAGATGCGGGTGAGAACTTCGCTGGCCAGCCGGGTGCCCGGGTCCGGCGCGGTCTCCACGACGACCGCGGCACCGCGCAGATCCGGCTCGTGCGACAGCCGGGCGAGCCAGTCACCCCACTGCGCCACCCAGATGTCACTCTGGTCGTCGTCGACGAGTGACCCGCCGTCGGGCTCGCAGCCCAGCACGATCGTGTAGAGGTTGCGGTAGCGGTGGTGCAGGACACCGAAGCGGCGCCCGTACGGGTCCAGGCCCTCCAGCATCGTGACCTTGCTCAACATGCCCGGTGGCCGGAAGCGACCGCCCGGACGGGCGGAGAGCGGACCGGAGACATAGGTGGTGCTTCCATTGGCCCGCCGGCGGGACCAGCCGATCCGCACCGACATCATGTTGTAGACGTTGCGGCCGTCCGGCGTACGGATGGCCAGCGGGCCCAGCGCCACCGCACCTATCACCGCCATGATCAGGGCCACACCGATGGAGATCATGGACGCGAGCAGGACCACCACCAGGCCGCCGAACAGGCCTACGGTGCCCACCAGCCCGAACGGCCCGAGCCCTGCCTTCCGCGGCTGGCGCCAGTTGCCGTACGTCCGCGTCTTGACTACTTCAGTACTCACTCTTTGCGCTCCTGTTGTCCGGCTCGCTAGCGGTCGCCACCGTCGATCGCGGTCGGCAAGGCGCCGTCGGCGATCCGCCCGGCGGTCTGGTGGGTGGTGGTCACGGCCCGTGCGGCCACCGCGGCGGTCGTCGCCGCAGCCTTCACCGCGCCGCTCGCGGCCATCCCGGCGGCACCGGCCACGCCGGCGCCAGCGGCTCCCCGGCCACCGGTGGCGCCGCCGGCTCCACTGGCTCCACGAGCACCACTGGCACCGCGGCTGGCCGCTTGTTGCCCGCGACTCGCCAGGCGCGCCGCGCCCGAGGCGACCGCGCCCGTCGCGGCGGCAGCGCCGCCGACCACAGCGCCGGACGAGTCCGAGGAGCCGAGGGCCGCCGCGGCGGGGACGATCAGCCGTAGCAACGCCGGCATCGCGACGGCGGACATCAGCAGAACTCCGCACCCGGCGATCCGTTGCTGTAGCCCTCCCTCGCTGCCTCCATAGGCGATCATCGTTGTGCCCGCGTAGAGGATCAGACCCACGGCCGGCTTGTAGACCAGCCAGGCCACCATCCACGCGATGTGCTTGCGCCACCACGACGAACCCCATTCGGTCATCGACGCCGCGGCGGCGAGTGGCAGGGTGCCCAGGAGCAGCACCATGATGCCGAGCCGCAGGTACAGCATGATGACGTGGATGACGCCGGCGATCAGCAGCAGCAGGCCGATAACGATCAGGAGGAAGGTGGAGATGTCCAGGCTGCCGCAGCCGTTGATGACCTTGAGCTGCTCCTTGACGCCTGCCTGGTACAGGTGGTTGGTGTACTGGTCCGACAGGATGGCCAGCTCACCGACGATGAAGGCGCCCGCGCCGGCTGTCAGCAGGACGCGGAGCATGCCCTTGAGTGCGGTCACACCGGCCTGTCCGCGACGTTCCATGGCCATCCGCGCTGCGGCGACCAGCAGTGAGGCCACCGCGATCGCGAGCACCAGCCAGTTGGTCTGCAGCCCGAGCTTGTGATTGAACTCGGGGTCCGCGGACAGGGTCGGAACGGTGTCCGCCACGCTGGCGAAGAGGTTGACGGCCGCTTCGATAATCGCCGAGGCGAGCCCTTTGAGGATGCCGTCGATCCCCTGGTCCGCGAGTTTCCACGCCCACCCGAACGGGCCGCCGTAGGAGGCGTCTCCGGAGCTGCAATCCGGCATGTCACACCTTCCACATGATAAAACCGCTGGAGGTCGACATGGGAATTATCGCCGTGTGGAGATCCCCGCTGGGCAGTGGCTTGATCTTCCAGTCTCCCCCGGACCAAGCGACGGTGTACTCCGTGACGGCCATCCCCTGCGTGAAGCTCATCAATATTCGGACCGTGGCGGCAGAATCCGAATAGGAGACCAGCGAAAACCCGGCCAGCGAGGCGACCGACTGCGTGCCTGCCGGCTCCACATAGGTGGCACGCATCGACACGAAAATCTCTCGGTCTTCGCCAGGAGTGATCTGTCGCTCCGCGACTTGGGCCCAATCACGTCCGCTCAACTGCCGAGGAATGACGTTCGCCGCCAGCACCGCACCCATCGGGGTGTGCGCAAAGCACCACAGCAGCGGACCGCCCAGCACCCGTGGACCAGCCGACCGGGAGACCGGGATGCTACCGCCGTTCAACTCCCGCCACGTCACGTCGTTCGGAGCGCGCACCGGCGCCCCCTGCGCGGAGTCGTCGGTCTGGCAGCCGTCCGGCCGCTGCCCCGGTCCGGCGTCGATCCGCACCGACTGAGTGGAACTCGTCTCCTGCGCATCGTCCGGCTTGACCAGCAGGGCGAACAACCCGACGACCAGCACGACGGCGACGAACCCGGCCGAGAGCTGCCAGCTCCGTTGCGACCAGTAGGGCCGCTCCTCGTCGTCGCGAACCGGAGCGGACCCGAGCAGTCTCAGCACGTCGCACTCACCCGGCGTTGAAATCGAAGACGAACGAGACCAGCGGACCGGCCGAGGCGACCAGAATGCAACCGCCGAGGACCAAGCCGAGCCGGCTCATGTGCTCGGACGTCTCCCCGCGCTTGTGCGAGATGGCCATCATCGTCCCGGTGATGAGCACACCGGCCACGCCAGCGGCGGTGCCGGCCCACGCGATGATGTTGAGCCCGAGCGTGACCAGGCCCACCAGAACCGGCGGCGCGGCACCACCCCGGTCGGGCTGCGGCACAGCGGCCTGCGGCAGCAGCCTCAACAGGGCGTCGAGGTAAGTGAGGTACCTGGACATGATCTACCTCCGATATCGGGGCCGGGTTGATGCGAACGCCGGCAGAAAAAAGCGGTCTTCAGAATTCGTCGAGAGCGGCTGCGATATCCAGAAACATGACGATAGGACCAACCGCCGCTGCGATGATGCAGGCGACAGCAACAATAATGACCTCCTGCCGCAGTTCGGCGGACCGGCCGGGATAACCGAGACGCACCTGCAGCGCCATCTGGGTGCCAATGAAGAGGAGCCCACCGACTCCGGCCGCCGACACGCACCACGCCAGCACGTTCAGCAGATTTACCAGTGCGGGTTTCTGATAAGCGCCGTTCTGCGCCAGCGGATTGAACGGCGAAATGCTCGGCTCCGGGAACACCGGAGGCGGCATGCCCGGATTGTCGCAGTCGAACTTACTCGAAATTGTCGCACCGCTGATGGTGCAGTTGGCCGCACCCGTGGCCTCATAATGGTTGGTGTCTTGGCCGGCAACGACCTTGGCCCACACAAATATCCGGTCGCCCGGCTGGTAAGGGATATCAACGTCCCAACTCTGGGCAGTCAGCTTCTGGCCACCACAGTGCTGTCCGGGGGCGCTCGGTTCGAGGGCCCAGCAAAACGTCACGGTCGCACCCATTTTGTTCCTGAATTTCATGTGCCACGGTGGATACCCGCTCGTCGGAGTCGGAGCCGGCTCCACCTCCGGCTCCGGGTCCGGAGGCGGAGGCATAGCGAGCGACCCGGCCGCGGCCGCGAGGGTCACCGATGCTTCCCGGCCGTCCGCGGGCAGCCCTGCGGTCACGACCCAGACGAGCGCCAGCGTGGCCAGGGCGGCCGACAGGCGAGGCCAATTGATGGTGCCGGTCATCATTGCCCGCCAGGGTGGTAGGAGCCCAGCTCTCGGACCCGCCGCTCGAGTGACTCCACCTGCCGGGGCAACCGACTCGGATGCTGACCGAGCCGCCAGTCCGGAATCCAGGGAATCCGATGCACCGGAGCAACCGAACGCAGCAGACGGATCTGACTGACCAGGACCCGGGGCAGAGACCCGGGGGCATCGGCCACGGCGACCACGCCGATGAGTTCCATCCCGTCCGGGTGCCTGCTCTCACGCATGGCGTTCAGGGCACGCGACGCGGCTTGCAGGCCGTACGCATGCGTTCTCGCGACCAGGAAGATCCGCGCCGGCTCCGCACGGCCCGGCTGGGGCCACCGGCATCCGAGATCGGTCCCACCGAGCACGTTCGCCAAAGTCGTCGCGCCGCATCCGCCATGAGCCGCGACCCAGCCCACGCCGGTCCGGCTCAGCCCGCCGCGCGGCTCCCGGCCCGAGTGTTCCCGGTCACCCGCGTCTCCGTCGATCGCGGACATGGGGGCAGGCCGGTACACCCGCCGCACCCGAACGCTCATCCCAGTTCCCGCCTTGTCACCACTGTGCCGTCAGCAACTCAGCTGACAACGGAGAAAAATCAAGACGGTTCACGGAGCCGTGCAGTGAACCACTGGCACCCTCGTCCGTTCCTTGAGCAGACGACGTCATCGGGGCCACCCCGACGGCTGCCGACGATAGAGCCGACACGAGGGGCGGATGGCTAGCACACGCAATGCACGGGCACGGGCAGCAGTTGCCGAGGCGACGCCGAAGCAGCCGGACGCCGGCCAGACCACCGGCATCATTGTCGCCGTCCTGGCCTTCTGGCCGCTCCTCCTCGTCGCCCTGATCTGCCTCCTGTGCATCGTGGCGATCGTCGGAGGGTCGATAGCGCAGCACACTCCAGTCGACAGCCAGCCGGGAGGCAACGGCTCGGGTGCCCTCGACGACGTGCTCAAGGACGACGGCAAGGGCACCCTCGACGAGAAGAACGTTCCGCTCCCCGACGTCGTGCAGGCACTGAAGGACGCCGGCGACGAGTGTGACGTGATCAGCCCAATTGTGCTCGCCGCCCAGATTCAGGTGGAGTCGCAGTTCCGGCGGGAGGCGGTGGGGCCTGACGACCAACGCGGGATCGCCCAGATCCCGGACGACATCTTCGCGACGTACGGCAAGGACGACGACGGTAACGGCACCGCGTCAGTCCTGGACCCGGTGGATTCGATCCACGCGCAGGCGCGGTACCTGTGCGCACTGAGCGACCAGGTCGGTGAGCTCATCGACAACGGCGAACTGACAGGTGACAGACTCACGCTGACGTTGCTGGCATGGAACATCGGAATCGAGAGCATCAAGACCCTCGGCACCGTTCCGATCGGCCTCCTGGCGTACCCCTACGAGGTGCGTTCCCAGTTCGAGTCCTTCCGGAGCCATGAGACGACCCCCACCCCGGCCCCGTCTCCCTCACCGGGCGGGGCTGGCACGGGCTCACCCGGCGGGGCTGGCACGGGCCCACCCGGCGGGACCGAAACGGGGACATCGCCGGCGAAACCGCCGTCCGGAAGCGGATTCGACGAGGCGGTCTTCAGGAAGATGTTCCCGAGAGCCATCCCGTTCTACAGCTACGCGGGATTGACCCAGGCGATGGCGAAATACCCGGCTTTCGCCAGCGGGTCCGGCGACGTCGGCAAGCGTGAATTAGCGGCATTCCTCGCCAACGTGAACCACGAGTCCGGCGGCCTGATCTACGTCGAGGAGCTCAACAAGAGTGCCTGGGGGAACTACTGCCAGTCGAGCGCCCCGTACGGTTGCCCCGCCGGAGTACGGGCATACCACGGTCGAGGGCCCATCCAGCTCAGCTGGAACTACAACTACTATGCGGCCGGGAACGACCTCGGTTACGACCTCCTCCACCGGCCCGAACTGGTGAGCACGAACTCCACGGTTGCCTGGGGCACGGCACTGTGGTTCTGGATGAGGGGTGGGGGGTCGCCGCACTCGGCGATCACCGGAACGGGTGGCTTCGGCGCAACGATCCGGATCATCAACGGCTATCTTGAATGCGGCGGGAAGCGGCCGGACGCGGTCGGGTCCCGGGTGTCCGCGTACCGGAAGTTCTGCGAGTTACTCGGCGTGGATCCTGGCGGAAACCTCACCTGTTGATCGGGCCGTGAACCATCTGCAACATCCAGCCGTTTTCAAAGTGGAGCTACCCACGCCACCCGATCTGGAGCAGGAGAACCAATCCCGATGACCACCGAAACGGAGAACGGCGCAAACTCCACATCGGACGCGCCGGTTCCCGAACCGCAGCCATTCTTCATTCTGTACCTGCCTGACCCGGCGTACTCCATCGAGCTGGACCTACTCGCTCGATGGGTGCACGGCCTACTCCTGCCGATCTACGGGCAGGAGACCTCGTCGACGCGTCCGTGGTGCCCGCAGTGGTGGCAGCACATGTCTGCCGTCGGCCACCTGCACTCTCTGTGGCTCTCCTGGCAGGCGTTGACCGGGGCCGGCGCCGAGGCCACCGGCCCGGCAATGTGGCATCGCGATTTCCTCATGCCGATCATGAACACCTTGCGGGCGCCGGACGGACCTTTCGCGGGCTGCAAGGCGGGCGCACACCGGCCGAAGGAAACGCCACCGATCGAAGAATTCGGCGCGCCGCTGCCGCTGGAAAGCTGAGCGCCGTGGGTGACGTTGTCAGCGACGGACCGCACGTTGCCGAATTGCTCGGGCCGTACTACGCCGACCAGCTCGGCGCGGCCGACGGTGAACGCATCGAGAACCATCTGTCGGACTGCGCCTCGTGTCGCACCACCGCCGTGGAGGTCTGCGAAGCCCTCGTAGCGATCACGCTGCTCGTCGACGAGGACCGTGACGGCCTTGTGGAAGAATTCGGACCGCTCAGTCGGGGTGGACCCGCCCCAGAGCGCTTCATCCGCTTCTTCGCGCACGACATCGGGCACCTGACCGGTTGGACCACCGCCGCCGGGACGCCGCCTGGCACGAACCGGCCGTCGGCCTGGCGCCTACGGCTGCTCGTCCAGACCGGGCTGGTGCTTGCGCTGGTGCTGGTATCCGGCGGTTTCGTGCTCAACGGCCTCCTGGGCCGCAATTCCGACACGGCACCGGAGCCGATCCCCGTCGCGGTGACGGCGTCGGCCTCGGACCGCTCCACCGGGGTCTCCATGTCGATCCTGGTGAAACCGACGACCTCCGGCACGTCCGTCGAGGCCACGGTCACCGGTCTGAGCGCCGCGACCGGCTACCGGATGTACGCGACGACGACCGACGGGGCGGCCATCCCCGTCGTCAACTGGACCAGTGAGGGCAAGGCCGAGAATGTGTTCGGCGACGTGCCGGTCGCCGTCGACCGGCTGTCCTTCGTCACCATCGTCCGCGCCGACGGCAGCGTCACCGTTTCGGCGTACCTGAGCACCACGCCGGCGACACGGTAGTTCGGCAGTACCGAAGCCGAGCGCGACAGCGTCCGGGCCCTTCTCGCCAGCTCCAACCTCGCCGACCTGACCCCGGCTGCCGTCTGGGTGGTCCACGTCGGGTCGGCGTCCAGCATGTACCGGTTGCCGCCCGAGAGGTCCCAGCATTATTTGATCTTGCGCGCCACAGGGCTCCCGAACCCGAATCGTCTGATCCGTAACGGGCCCGAAACTACCGGTTGAAAATCCTGGAACTTTCTGCCAGCCTGAGAGCCATCGATCGGTGTGAACGTTAACAAGATCCTTTCGACACCGGAGGCGCCTCACCCGACCGTCAGGCCCGTCACCGCCAGGGTGACCACGTCCACCACCTGGAGAGCCCAGCGCCCGCAACCACGTCCCGGCGGGCGACCGAGCCGACTCATCACCACCATCCACCCCCTGATCAGGCGGCTCGACCCAACTCCCCTCCGGGTGGTCGCCGGACGTGGACCCCGACCCGATCGGGCGCACTCAGCAGCGTGGCCGCAGATC
>NZ_WBKR01000087.1 GCF_008868155.1 Micromonospora sp. ALFpr18c | reverse complement strand
CCAACTACCGGCCCACCTCGCCGGCCTCGCCGCCCTGCTGATCCCCGAACGCCGGGAACGCACCTGCCCCCGCGCCGTCAAACGAGCCCGCCACAACAGCTACCGCGTCAAGAATCGCGACGAGCCGGCCAGCATCCGCCACCCAGACCCAGCCACCGTTCACATCTACCGTCTTCGACCCCACACAACATGATCAACTTAAGCTACGTGGCATTGACCCTTGACCTCATCCGCCCGCAGGAGATGCACCGCCGGCACCGGGAATCCGGCTGCAGCCAACCAGCTCATCGTCAGGTATTCGTTGGCGGGCAAGTCACGCAGACTCTGGTCGGGCAGCTTCACGATCCACCAACCGCCCTGTCCGCTCACCGGTACGGCGAGTCGGTCGGTCGAGATCGAATATTTGAGCTGCACACCGGCCAACGAGTGGCGCAGCGGATGGTCGAGCTGACCCGTCTCCGGAGGAAAGTCGTCCTCTGGCTCGCTGTCGGCGTGCACGGTGACGGCACCCGGCAGGTTGCTGCCCACTCTGAGGAGCAGGGTGAAGTCTCCTACTCTGCCGCCTCCGAGTTCACGAACGATCTGGCGACGCAGAGCGCCCTCGGGCAGCAGGTTGGCGAACCAGGGGGTCAGACCGACCCGGGCGCGTCGGATCGACCGGGGATCGTCCTCGAAGATCTGGCCGAGAACCCGGTGATTGGGCGAGGAGAGGTCATCGTCGTAGATGAATTCGGACCCACCCTGGTGAAACTGAAGTTCGCCGACCCGCCGTCCGTGTAGCCGCACCTCGGCTGTTGTTCCGGTCATGTCACGCGGCCGTTCGCAGTATGTCCGTGAGTGATCGTCCGTCTCGCGCCCCCCACTCGGCCATCCGATTGACGTGGCCGGTGATGGTCCGGGAGCACTCCTGAGCCCGCATCTCCAGGAAACCGGCCCAGTCGTCGCGCAGTGCCAGACGCCGGGCGTCATCGGTGATCAGGTGGCTGGCCGCGACGGCCGCGGAGGCGTCCACGAGGGCTGAGCGGGTGACGCGTTCCCCGGGGGGAAGCACGAAACGGTTGGCGATCGTACCCAGGGCGGAGCCGCTGCTGTCGGGCAGCAGCGGCCGTAACGGACTGCCCTGTTCCAATAGCCGGGAGATGTCGATGATCTCGCCGCTGTCGAGATCGCGTGGCTCGGCCGAGAGCAGTCCAAGAGTGTTGAGTTTGGTCATCGCATGATTGAAGTGGACCTTGTCCAACTCCGCCGAGAAGTCGGGGAAGGATTGCACCTGCCGCAACACGTTGGACGCAGCCGTCAGCGCGTCGGGTGCATCAACCGATTCCACCTGATTGCGGACGTCGGCAACGCTAATCCCACGGGCTCGTGTGCCCGCGACGGCACTGCGCCAGACCCAGCGTCGCAGCAAGGTCGCTGGTCGGCCGGCCGGTGCTCCGTGCAATCGAACGAACCGGACCAGGATCGGCAGTACATGTGAGTAGGGCAAGAGTCTAATGTGCGGGATGCCGCAATCGCCGCGCAGAAATTCGACAGCCTCCCGCAGCCGTGCGGCCACCTCCCGCAGCGTCTCCGCCGGGTCGTCCTGAGGGCCGAACTCCTGCCGGAAATCCTCTCGGAAGATGTCGCCACCCCGATACGCAAGGACGCAGCGCAAGGCCAGCCGGTCGTCGAGCGTTCCGAACCCGAGCGTGGCCGGAACCTGGCCGAGGCCATGCAAGCTGCTCAACTCGTCACCGACGGCACCGGTGTGCAACGCCTGAAAGACTTCGGACTTGGTGAGCCGCTTCCCTGTGGTGTTCATCCGGGTGAAGATTTCGAGGAGGGCCTCCTCATCCGCCGAGTGAACGATGTATGTCGGAATCTGGTACTCGCGTATCGCCTTTGCTGCCTGATCAGCGAGGGCGAGTTGATCCTCGGAAAGCCACTCGGAGTTGTCCCGCATCCACCGCAGCAGGACCGCAGTGTCCAGCAGGGAGCTGACCGGTACCCAGGAACGCGGCGGCCGTTGACGGTTGCCGATAGTGTGAAACTCGCCCGCGTCTAGGTCGAGATGGACCCGGAACCGCGGGTCGACCGAGCGGTCCGCCCGGGTCAGAGCACCAACGAGAGAGACGATGCGCTGCTGGCCGTCGACGACCCAAAGAGCTGCGGCCGTCTCGGGTGCCACAACTTCCAGCGGGCCGACCTGGAGGCGTTGCGCCGGCGCCGGACGCCGCCACAGCAGCAGGTTTCCGATCGGGAAGCCGCGTAACAGACTGTCGAAAAGTCGGACGATGTCCGCCGCTTCCCATTTGAAGGATCGCTGGAATGGCGGGATCCGCACCAGTCCGGCGGTGACGTCACGCACCAGATCCTCTGGCGTGCGGTACTCGACGCGGGGCCTCTCCAGGCTAGGCACGGTTACCTCCCTCCAAGGACTCACCGACAGTATCGGCAACATGTCTCCAGTCCCAGCTACGCGGCCGACGAAACCTGCCGACGTCAGGGCTGTTTCTCACCCCCGACCGAGCGAACGGGCAGGATGGTGCCCATGACGCTTGTGCTGCCCATCGACCCGGAGGCCAACCGGCTGCTGGAGCGCAGCCCGCTGGCTCTGCTCCTCGGCATGGTTCTCGACCAGCAGGTGCCGATGGAGAAGGCGTTCTCGTCGCCGTACGTGCTCACCCGGCGACTCGGCCACGACCTGGACGCGGCGGAGTTGGCCGGGTACGACCCGGAGGCGCTCGTCGCGCTGTTCGCCGAGCCTCCCGCGCTGCATCGGTTCCCGAAGGCGATGGCCGCCCGGGTGCAGGAGGTGTGCCAGGTTCTGGTGGACCGCTACGACGGCGACGCGGCGCTGCTCTGGTCGGAGGTCGCCGACGGGCCGCAGCTGCTGCGCCGGGTCTCCGAGCTGCCCGGCTTCGGTAAGCAGAAGGCGCAGATCTTCGTGGCGCTGCTCGGCAAGCGGTTCGGGGTGACCCCGCAGGACTGGCGGGAGGCGGCCGGCGGGTACGGCGACCCGGGCGCGTACCGGTCGGTGGCCGACGTCACCGACGCCGAGTCGCTGCGCCGGGTGCGGGAGTTCAAGCAGCAGGCCAAGGCGGCGGCGAAGGCCGCGAAGGGCTGACCCGGTCGCTCAGGCGGCGGTCGGGTGGGCCAGCGAGGCCAGCGCGCGCCGGACGTCGGCGAGCGACACGGTGGCGGAGTCGTCCAGGTCGGCCAGGCCGGCCTCGATCCACTGCCGCATCAGCGTGGTGACGCCGATGCCCCGGGCGTCGGCGGCGGCGCGTACCCGCTCGTAGGTGTCCAGTGGCAGCCGCACCGATCGGCTCACCATCGGCACGTCGGTGTCGGGGGTGGGCAGGTCCACCGCCGGGCTGTCGTCGATCAGGTCGGCGATGCGGTCGTCGCCGTTGTGGAACTGCTTGGTCGCGTCGTTACGGTGCATCGTCACGGCCTCCTCATCGGCGATGTCTCCGCACGGCCTCGTCGTAGCGCTTGGACTCGACGTCGCTCAGCTCACGGGCGGAGAGGATGTCCCAGTCGTTGTCGGTGCCATCGGCCTCGGCGAGCAGCACCGCCAGTCGGCGGCCCCGGCGGGCGGCGGCGTAGACCACCATCACGTCGTCGCCCAGGTGGCGGATCACCCGTCGGGCGCTGTGCAGCGCCTCCCAGACTTCCCCGGGTGTGACGTCGTAGACCCTCAGGTTGGCCAACGCCTCGTCGGTGAAGCTGAACCTGCTGCCCACATCGCGCAGCGTACCACGCGCGTAACACGCGCCGGGATGAGTCGAAGTTCGCTGATCACGGCCGCACGGTGACAGGATGAGGTGTATCCCCCTCGAGGAGGTCCATGGTGAAGCGGCAGGCATACCAGCCGATTCTGATCACCGACGCCTCGCGCAGCCAGCACGATCAGCTCACCAGCCGTCAGCGCCGCTATGTCCTGATGATGGGCATCCGGGTGGCCTGCATCGTCGCCGGCGCGATCCTGGTCGGCGCGAACGCCCCACTGCTGTGGCTCTGGCTGCCCCTGTGCGCCCTCGGCATGGTGCTCATCCCGTGGTTGGCGGTGCTGCTGGCCAACGACCGGCCGCCCAAGGAGGAGCACCGGCTGGCCAACCGGTTCCACCGGCGCCAGCGGGACGACACCCCGCCGATGAGCCTCACCGCCGAGGAGCGCCCGCACAAGGTCATCGACGTCGAACCCTGACCCGCGCCGCGCGGGCCAGGGTTCGCACACTCACGGCTGTGGCCGTGCGCCAGCGGTGGAGACGGCCAGCGCGCCCAGGTCGGTGGCGCGGCCCATCGCCGCCGTCGGGGTGGCGCCGGCGAGCCAGGCGGTGAGCAGACCGGCCGCGAAGGCGTCGCCCGCCCCGGTGACGTCCACCACCGCCACCCGCCGGACCGCGGCCACGCTGACCACCGCGCCCCGGTCCACCCAGACCGCGCCCGCCGCGCCGCGCTTCACCACGACCCGCCGGGCCGTCGCCGACAGCGCCCGCCCCTGCGCCGCCGGGTCCAGCCCACCGGCCAGCACCGTGGCCTCGTCCACGTTGACCAGCAGCAGGTCGACGTCGCGTACCCAGGCCAGGAACGCCGCCGGGCCGACCCGCCGCAGCGGCGCCGCGGACGCCGCGTCGACGCTGGTGGTGAGCCCGCGCTCGCGGGCGGCGGCCAACGCCCGCAGGCCCGCGCCGCGCGACCCGGCGTCCAACAGGGTGTACGCGGACAGGTGCAGATGCCCGGCGTCGGGCGCCGCCGCGAGGGCCGCCTCGACGTGCTCGGCGCTCAACCGCAGGTTCGCGCCCCGCTGGGTGACCATGGTGCGCTCAGCGTCGCCGGCCAGCACGATCACCGTGCCGGTGGGGGCGTCCTCGACGCGCTGCACCGCGCAGTCGACGCCCGCCCGGTCGAGTTCGGCCACCCGCTCCCGCCCCGCCTCGTCGTCGCCGACCGCGCCGACGAGCGTGACCGGCACCCCCTGCGCGGCGATCCAGGCGGCGGTGTTGGCCGCCTGCCCGCCACCACCGAAGCTGATCTCGGCGGAGGTGTCCGAACCCGCCGCGAGCGGCCCGGCCAGCACCGCGACCACGTCGGTGAGCAGGTCCCCGACGACGACCACCCGGGCCGCTCGGGTCATGCCGGAACGGCGGTGGTGCGGGCGGCCGAGGCGACCGCGATCCGCGCGGCCAGGTCGGCGTTGCGCAGGATGATCCGGACGTTCACCGCGAGGCTCGCGCCCTCGGTGGCCGAGTGGAAGTGCGCCAGCAGGTACGGGGTGACGGCCTTGCCGGTGACCCCGTCGCGCTCCAGCCGGGCCAGACCGTCGGTCAGGGTCCGGTCGTGCAGCTCCGGGTCGAGCTGCTCGTCCACCGGCAGCGGGTTGGCGACGATCAGGCCGCCGGTGTGCACGGCCAGTCCGTCGCGGGCGGCGAGCACGTCGGCGACCTGCTCCGGCGACTCCAGCGACCAGTCCAGGTCGAAGCCGCCGTCGGTCAGGTAGAAGCCGGGGAAGCGGCGGGTGCGGTAGCCGACCACGGCGACCCCGAGGGTCTCCAACCGCTCCAGCGTCGCCCCCACGTCGAGGATCGACTTGACCCCGGCGCAGACCACCGCGATCGGCGTCTGGGCCAGGGTGATCAGGTCCGCCGACTCGTCGAAGGTGTGCGTCGCCTCCCGGTGCACCCCGCCGAGTCCACCGGTGGCGAACACCCCGATCCCGGCGGCGGCGGCCACGGCACTGGTCGCGGCAACCGTGGTGGCGCCGTCCGCGCCGGTCGCGGCGGCCACCGCCAGGTCGCGGACGGAGAGTTTGCTCACTCCGTCGACGGTGGCCAGCTGGGTCAGCTGGGCGTCGTCCAGACCGACCACCAGCTCGCCACCGACCATGCCGATCGTCGCCGGGACGGCTCCCGCGTCCCGGACCGTCTGCTCGATCTCCCTGGCCACGCGCAGGTTCTCCGGCCGGGGCAGGCCGTGCGAGACGATGGTGCTCTCCAGGGCGACCACGGGACGGCCGTCGCGCAGGGCGTCGCCCACCTCGGTCCCGTAGCTGATGCGAAAGTCAGTCACACCGGGCACGGTACGGGGTCGAGCCCGCGCCGGCCTCAAGTGGACCCGGCCGTGATGACCTGCCAAACTTGACGGTTGGAGGTGCAGACGTGAGCACAGAGGTTCTCGAGCGTCCGGAGCTGAAGGACGCCGACACCGGTCCCGAGATGTTCCACTACGTCCGCAAGGAGAAGATCGCCGAGAGTGCCGTCATGGGCACCTTCGTCGTCGCTCTCTGCGGCGAGACCTTCCCGGTCACCAAGGCCGCCAAGCCCGGTTCGCCGGTCTGCCCCAAGTGCAAGGAGATCTACGACTCGTACCGCGAGTGAAGCCCGGCCGGCGACCCGGCCGGCGACGTAGCCTGCGGCGGTGACCACCTCCACCGCCCTGCTCCTCGCCGACCTCACCGGGGTGGCGGTCTTCGCCGCCTCCGGGGCCTCGGCGGCGGTGGCCAAGCGACTGGACCTGTTCGGCGTCGCTTTCGTCGGCTTCGTGGCCGCCCTCGGCGGTGGGATCTTCCGCGACCTGGCCATCGACGAGGTGCCGCCGCTGGCCTTCGCCGACTGGCGGTACGCGGGCACCGCCGCGGTCACCGCACTCGCCGTCTTCTGGCTGCACCCGCAGCTGGCCCGACTGCGCACCACCGTGCTGGTGCTGGACGCGGCGGGCCTCGCGCTGTTCACCGTGACCGGCACGCTCAAGGCGCTCGACGCCCGGGTGCCGGCCGTCGGCGCCTGCCTGATCGGCATGCTCACCGCGATCGGCGGCGGGCTCGCCCGGGACCTGCTCACCGCCGAGATCCCGGTGGTGCTGCGCCGGGAGATCTACGCGGTGGCCGCGCTGACCGGTTCGGTCGCGGTGGTGCTGCTGTATGTCGCCGGGCGGACCGGGCCGGCGCCGCTCACCGCGGCCGCCGTGCTGGTCTTCGGGCTGCGTCTGGTCGCGCTGCGCCGTCGCTGGTCCGCGCCGGTGGCGACGCTGCGACCACCACGCACCGGTGACCCGGAGTGGTGAGGCCGGTACTACAGGGGTGACGGATGTGACCAGCGTGGCGTCGCCTGGGCTGTGGGGCCCGCGCTGGTTATGCTGAGTCGGCCTTCGCGGCAGCTACTGCGCGGAGGCGTTTTCATGGGCGGCGGTACTCGTGGCCCTCGCCCGGGGTCCGCCATCGTGCGGTCGGAGAGGAGCTTCGCGTGGCAGCCCGGACGCCGGTGCTCGAGACGTTCCCGGCACTACGCGCCTGGCAGCGCAAGGCCCTGGTGGAGTACCTGCGCCGGCGCACCGAGGACTTCACCGCCGTCGCCACACCGGGCGCCGGCAAGACCACCTTCGCCCTGCGGATCGCCGCGGAACTGCTCGCCGACGGCACCGTCGAGGCGGTCACCGTGGTCGCACCGACCGAGCACCTGAAGAGCCAGTGGGCGCAAGCCGCCGCCCGGGTGGGCATCCAGCTCGACGCCGCGTTCCGCAACGCCGACGTGCACTCCGCGGCCGACTTCCACGGCGCGGTCATCACGTACGCCCAGGTGGGAATGGCCCCGCAGGTGCACCGGCGGCGCACCATGACCCGACGCACCCTGGTCATCCTCGACGAGATCCACCACGCCGGCGACTCCCGCTCCTGGGGAGACGGGGTGAAGGCCGCCTTCGAACCCGCCGTACGCCGGCTGATGCTCACCGGGACGCCGTTCCGCTCCGACGACAACCCGATCCCGTTCGTCAGCTACGAGCGCGGCGGTGACGGGCTGCTCCGCTCCCGGGCCGACTCGGTGTACGGCTACGCCGACGCCCTGCGCGACGGCGTCGTCCGGCCCGTGCTGTTCCTGGCGTACTCCGGGGAGACCCGGTGGCGGACCAACGCCGGGGACGAGCTGGCGGCCCGGCTCGGTGAGCCGATGACCCAGGACCTGGTGGCGCAGGCGTGGCGTACCGCCCTGGACCCGGCCGGGGACTGGATGCCGCAGGTCCTGCGGGCCGCCGACGCCCGACTCACCGTGCTGCGCAACGCGGGTATGCCCGACGCCGGTGGCCTGATCATCGCCACCGATCAGCAGACCGCCCGCTCGTACGCCAAGCTGATCGCGCAGGTGACCGGCGAGAACGCCGCCGTTGTCCTCTCCGACGACCAGGGTGCGTCCGCGCGGATCGCGACGTTCGCGGCGTCCGACCAGCGGTGGCTCGTCGCGGTGCGGATGGTGTCCGAGGGGGTGGACATCCCCCGGCTCGCGGTCGGCGTCTACGCCACCAGCGCCAGCACGCCGCTCTACTTCGCGCAGGCGATTGGCCGCTTCGTCCGGGCCCGCCGACCCGGGGAGACCGCGTCGGTGTTCCTGCCCAGCGTGCCGCACCTGCTCGGCCTGGCCAGCGAGATGGAGACCGAGCGGGACCACGTGCTCGGTAAACCCAAGGACTCCGACGGCCTCGACGACGACCTGCTGGAGCGGGCGCAGCGCGACGACCAGGCCAGCGGGGAGTTGGAGAAGCGGTTCGCCGCGCTCTCCGCCACCGCCGAGCTGGATCAGGTGATCTTCGACGGCGCGTCGTTCGGCACCGCCGCCCAGGCCGGCACCCCCGAGGAGGAGGAGTACCTCGGCCTCCCCGGGCTGCTCACCGCCGACCAGGTTTCGCTGCTGCTGACCAAACGGCAGGCCGCCCAACTCGCCGCCCAGCGCCGCCGTACCGCCGAGCGGGCCGCTCAGCCGGCCGCTGCGCCCACCGTGGCGCCGCCGGCACCTCTGAGTGCCGCCCAGCGCCGTGTGGCGCTCCGGCGCCAACTGAACGCCCTCGTGGCCGCCCGGCACCACCGCACCGGCCAACCCCACGGCAAGATCCACGCCGAGTTGCGCCGGCTCTGCGGCGGCCCGCCCAGCGCCCAGGCCACGATCGAGCAGCTTGAGGAACGCATCGCCACCGTCCAGACCCTCTAGACCCGCCCACCCCGCCGTCCCCATCCGGCGTTGATCCACTCGACTCCATGGAAGTCGCGGTATCCATCAGGCGTGGATACCGCGACTTCCACGAAACCGAGTGGATCACGGGGTCTGTCTGCTGGGCGCTGGGGCGCGGGCGTGCGACGTTCGGACAGAAAAAGCCGACCGGAGACACCCAGAGGGTGCCTCCGGTCGGCTATGTCGGTTTGCGGATTTAGTTCGCCATCAGATCGGCACCACGCCAGCTGAAATCGGGCTCCGTTGCGAACCGCTCGGTGATCTTCACGAGATCCTCCGCGTACTTGTTCGCGTGGTGCCCACAGAACACCAGCTCGCTCCCACCCGCCAGAGTGATCCGGAGCTTCCCGGCAGCATTGCAGCGGTCGCACCGTTCATCGGCGGCTGGGGGCGCCACCGTCTCGGGCGGCGGCGTGAGGGTCGGGGTCATCGCCTTCCTCCTCTGGTCGTCACCGATGAACAATCTCTTCGGTCGTTGCTCACCTATCGTGCAACACCCGTGCCGGGCCTTGCCTTCCCTGTGTGCCCGCGGGGGACCGAGGTCACACATGGCAGGGACAGTGTGCCGTGCACCCAGGGTGCCACGTCAACGATCACATTCGTGCATCCGGACGATCACCATCTGGTGTTGCACACCAGGTGGTCAAAACGACACGTTCGGTTGACGAAACCCGCTCAGTCCAGGTAATCCCGGAGAACCTGCGACCGGGACGGGTGACGCAGCTTGGACATCGTCTTGGACTCGATCTGCCGGATCCGCTCCCGGGTCACCCCGTAGACCTGGCCGATCTCGTCGAGCGTCCGCGGCTGACCGTCGGTCAGTCCGAAACGCAGGCGTACGACACCCGCCTCACGCTCGGAGAGCGTCTGCAACACCTGCTGGAGCTGGTCCTGCAGGAGTGAGAACGAGACGGCGTCGACCGCGACCACGGCCTCGGAATCCTCGATGAAGTCACCGAGCTGGCTGTCGCCCTCGTCGCCGATGGTCTGGTCCAGCGAGATGGGCTCCCGAGCGTACTGCTGGATCTCCAGCACCTTCTCGGGTGTGATGTCCATCTCCTTGGCCAGCTCCTCCGGCGTGGGCTCGCGGCCCAGGTCCTGGAGCAGCTCGCGCTGTATGCGGCCGAGCTTGTTGATGACCTCCACCATGTGCACCGGGATGCGGATGGTGCGGGCCTGGTCGGCCATGGCGCGGGTGATGGCCTGCCGGATCCACCAGGTGGCGTACGTGGAGAACTTGTAGCCCTTGGTGTAGTCGAACTTCTCCACGGCCCGGATCAGGCCGAGGTTGCCCTCCTGGATGAGGTCGAGGAAGGCCATGCCGCGACCCGTGTACCGCTTCGCGAGGGAGACGACGAGGCGGAGGTTGGCCTCCAGCAGGTGGTTCTTGGCGCGTTCGCCGTCGCGGGAGATCCAGCCCAGGTCGCGGACCATCTCCCGGACGAGCTTCTCCTCGCCCTCGTCGGCCGCGCGCAGCCGCTCGGCGGCGTAGAGCCCGGCCTCGATGCGCTTGGCCAGCTCCACCTCCTGCTCGGCGTTGAGCAGCGGGACCTTGCCGATCTGCTTCAGGTACGCGCGGACCGAGTCGGCGGAGGCGGTCAGCTCGGCGTCGCGCCGGGCCTGCTTGAGCGCCTCGGACTCCTCGTCGTCCCACTCGAAGTCGTTGTCGGTGGCGGAGGCGGCGGCGTCGGTCTCGGCGGCCTGGGCCAGCTCGGCCGGCTCCTCGACGACCACGTCCTCGATGGTGGCGGCGAGTTCCTCGGGGTCGATCTCGCCGTCGGCACCCTCGCCCTTGGCCTTGCCGGCGACCTTGGCCGGCTTGGCGCCGGCGGCCGCGGCGACGGTCGCCTTGGTGGCCCGGGTCGACTTGGTCGCCTTCGCCGGCGAGGCGGCGGCGACCTCGGCGGTGCTGCCGGCGACCTTGCGGGGGGCCGCCTTGCGGGGGGCGGGCGCCGACGGCGCCTCGTCGGAGGCGGGCGCCTGCTTCGGCGCGGGCGCGGCGGCCTTCTTGGTGGTCTTGGCGGTGGTGGCCCGGGACGCCGGCGTCGTGGAGCGGGCCGCGGCGACCCGGCGGCGGGTGCTCGCCGAGCCGTCCACCACTACGGTCACTCCCGCCTCGGAGAGCGCCCGCAGGATCTTCTTGGCCTGGGCCGGAGTCACCTCGGCGGACTCGACGGTGCGCGCGAGCTGGGCCGACGTGAGCTGACCACCGGCGCTCTGCGCGTGGGCGATCAGGGTGTCGGTGAGCGAGCGAACGTCGGCGCCGGTCTGGCGGGGTTCTGTCACGAATGACCTTCCGGAGGCGAAGAGCGGGCACGGCCGGGTCGTCCGGCACAGCATGGGTCAACCGGGCCGGGCGACGTGGTTGAGGGGCCCCCGTGTCCCGGGCCGGCCGGTGGTCGGCGGTCCGTGGCGCGTGGGCAGGGGTGAATTGTAACGCCGACTGCGGCGATCATCCTGCGCCGCACTGCGTAACGGCGGTGAGACCGCCGATTCGGCGCTGATGTGGACTTAGTAAGGATGATACTCGCGTACGGCGCGTGGGGCCTCCGTCGTCGTGGCCGGCCGCGGGCGGACCGGGCCCGAGGTGCCGGTTGACCAGCACGGACGGTTCTGGGGTGGTGGCGGTTCGGGTGCGGAGCGCGATGGTCGCAGGTGGATCGCGGTGGAACGGGCCGGTGCGCCGTGGACGGGGTCGGAGAGCTGAGCACCTAGCGCACATTACCAACACAAACCGGACATGCCGGCCATATGGCGCGCGGACGCTGACGTGTGGAAAGGGACAACCATGACCGGCTCGACGCCGACGCCGCAGGAACTGCTCACGATCGCGATCGACGTGGCCCGGAAGGCGGCCGACACCGCGTACCGGATGCGGGGCGAGGGGGTCGTGGTCGCCGCGACCAAGAGCACCCGCACCGACGTGGTCACCGCCGCCGACCGGGCGGTCGAGCGGCAGGTTCTCGACGCGCTGGCCACGCTCCGCCCCGACGACCCGGTGCTGGGTGAGGAGTACGGCGAGGAGAACGGTGGAGGTGCCACCGGCCCGACCGGCGGCGGGGTGCGCTGGATCGTCGACCCGATCGACGGCACGGTCAACTACCTGTACGGGTTGCCGCACTGCGCGGTCTCGCTGGCCGCCGAGGTCGACGGCGTGGTGGTCGCCGGAGTGGTGCGCAACGTGTTCACCGGCGAGGAGTGGACGGCCACCGTCGGCGGCGGCGCCTGGCGGGCGGGGCAGCGGTTGCGCTGCTCGACCGAGACCGACCTGGGGCAGGCGCTGGTCGCCACCGGCTTCGGGTACGACGCCGCCCGCCGGTCGCACCAGGCCCGGGTGGTCGCCGGGCTCATCGGTCACGTGCGGGACATCCGGCGACTCGGCGCCGCCGCCCTGGATCTCTGCCTGGCCGCCGAGGGGCGCGTCGACGCGTACTTCGAAAAGGGTCTGGCGGCCTGGGACCAGGCCGCCGGCGGCCTGGTGGCGAGCGAGGCGGGCCTGCGGGTGGCCGGCCTGCGGGGCCGGCCGGCCGGCCCGGACCTGGTGCTCGCGGCCCCGGAGGCCCTCTTCGCCCCGCTGCACGACCGCCTGGACGACCTGGACGCCGCGGGTGGCCCCTGAGCGGCTACTTCTTGGCCGGCATCGGGCAGGTGCCCTTGGGCGCCTCCGGCGCGCCCGAGTCACCGAGCGACTGGTTGACCTCGGTGGTGGTGGCCAACTGCTGGAAGCCGTTGCCCAGCACCACGTCCACCGTGTCGTCGGTGCGCTTCTCGTCGTAGCCCGGGTCGGCGTTGTTGAGGAAGTACGCCTGGAGCAGGTGCGCCGAGCCGACGCCCTTCGGGCCGTACCGCAGCACCGCGATGCCGTCGACCTGCTTCTTCTCGTTTGCGGTCTTCTTGACCTGGAACTGCCGGTTGCTGAACTCGTCGGCGACCGTGCGGGCGAGGCCGGGCTGGTTCGTGGCGTTGTAGACGTTGATTTTCACGTCCTTGCGCTCGCGCAGGGTCAGGTCCGCCAGCGGCCAGCCCTCGGGGCAGCCCGCGGCGGTGCCCGCCCCGCCCTGGCTGTCGCGGACCACGGCCACGACGACGAAGACCAGGGCGATGACCGCCAACAGGCCGACGACGACGAGGGCTCGCACTCGCGCAAAACTCATCAGGGCACTCCCCGGGACGTCAGGTGGGTGGCAACGATCTCTGACCGCCGGCCGTCGAATACGCCGCTGAGGTTAACGGTTGTCCGGCCGTCGCGTGGAAACAGTCCGACATGCCGGCGCGGCGACCGCGAAGCGGGTACTACTACCCCTATCTTCGTGTCGCCTGAGTCACATTGGGAACAACTTCGCGTGCGGGGGCGTACATCTAGGCCGCAAGGGCGGTATACATGCCTCGCCCAAGGGGGGGTAAGGTTCCGCGCTCGCAGGGGAGTCGCCCCAGCGGGCTCGACCCGTTCGGTCCCCGGGTCGGGTGCCCGACACAAGTGGTGGCCGGCCAACGGAACCGAAACAGCGTCGTCCGGCGTTACAACCGGGAAGCGACAACATCGATATGGGAGAGTGAAACCGATGGCCACCGACTACGACGCCCCGCGTCGCGACGAGGTCGACCTCGGCGAGGACAGCCTGGAAGAGCTCAAGGCCCGGCGCGTCGACTCACAGTCGGGCGCGGTGGACGTTGACGAGGCCGAGGTGGCCGAGAGCTTCGAGCTGCCCGGCGCCGACCTGGCCGACGAGGAGCTCACGGTCAAGGTGCTACCGATGCAGCAGGACGAGTTCCGGTGCGCCCGCTGCTTCCTGGTGCACCACCGCAGCCAGCTGGCGGTCGAGCGTAACGGCGAGCTGATCTGCCGCGAGTGCGTCTGACTCGCATGACACCAGCGGCGGCCTCCTGATCGGGGCCGCCGCTGCCGGTGTAGCCGTGCGACACAGGTGGGTACCTGCTTGACTCGTAACGGGTAGCCCACAGCACCGGGAGGTTCGACCCATGAGCGATCGAGGCGAGACCACCGACGGTGGCGCCGACGACCTCGGCGCCACCGTCGCCGCGTTGACCGCGGACGACATCGAGCCGGCCCGACGCCGCCAACTGCTCACCCGCATGGTGGGGCAGGCCCGCGCCCGGGGCATCGCCGACCTGTTCAAGCCCCGCGCCGCCGTGCGCTGGATGGTCGACACCGTCGCCGAGATCGCCCCGCACGTGCCGGTCCGTGACCTGGACACCCTGCGGGCACACTTTCCGGGGCTGGACGACGCCGCCCTGGCCGAGCGGTTGATCCGCAACGCGTCACGGACCACCGCCGCGATCGGCGCGGCCGGCGGGGGAGTCGCCGCCGTCGAGTGGGCCGTGGCACCGACCCTGCTCTCCGCGCCGGTGCTGCTCGCCGCCGAGACCGTCGCCGTGGTGGCGGTGGAGCTGAAGCTGGTCGGCGAACTGCACGAGATCCACGGCGTGGCGCTGCCGGGTGGTGGCAGCCAGCGGGCGGTCGCCCTGGTGCACTCCTGGGCCACCCAGCGCGGGGTCAACCCGATGGTGCCCGGTGTCGGGGTGGGCGCGGTGCTCGGCACCGCCGCCCGCAAGGAACTGCGGGACATGCTGCTGCGGCGCTTCGGGCGCAACCTCACCACCCTCGGACCGTTCCTCACCGGCGCGGCGGTGGCCAGCTTCCTCAACCGTCGGGCCACTCAGCAGATGGCCGAGCAGCTCCAGGTGGACCTCCGGCGCCGCGGCATCGCCCGACCGGCGCCACCGCCGGCCCTGCCCGGCCCGCCCACCGGCACCTGAGCGGGCGGCGGCGCGGGATCAGCCCGGCTCGCCGGCCGTACGGTCGGTGAGCGGCAGGGCGTCCCGCGCGGCCAGCACCGCCTCGGCGAACTCGACCGGGTGCCGGGTGCTCACCACCCAGAACGGGGTCGGATCGGCCGGATCGTCGAGGACCACCTGCACGGCGCCGCCGATCCACGGTCGCTGCACCACGAAGGCGAGCGGGTCGGCGCCCACCCCGAGCACCTCACGACGGCCGGCCGCGTCCAACGGGACCACGTCGGCCACGAAACGCACCGGCAACCAGGCGTCGTCCACCCGCAGCTCGCCGTCGGCGACCGCGACCCGGATCCGGCCCAACCACCACAACCCGGCCGCGGTGGCCGGCAGCAGCACCGCGAACGGCAGCCAGGCGCGCACGCCGGAGCCGCCCATCCAGATCTCGACGGCCAGCAGCGCGGCCGCCACCAGCCCCACCAGCCACAGCCACCAGGGCAGGTCCAGCCGTTCGGCGTACGCCGTGCGGGCCGCCACGGGCGGCTGACCGGCGGACGGGGAGGGCGACATGCTCACTCCTGCGAGGGTACGGCGCACGGCGGCCCGGCCAACCGGCAGGATGGCAGGGTCACCCCGTGAACCCGACGGAAGAGGGACCCGTGACCGACGTCGTACCCGTGCCCGTACGGCAGCTCGACGCCGAGCTGCCGCTGCCCACGTACGCCCATCCCGGCGACGCCGGTGCCGACCTGGTGGCGGCCGCGGACGTGGAGCTGCCGCCCGGCGGCCGCGCCCTGGTGCCCACCGGCGTCGCCATCGCGCTGCCGGAGGGGTACGTGGGCCTGGTCCACCCCCGCTCCGGGCTGGCGGCGAGGCTCGGCGTGACGGTGCTCAACGCGCCCGGTACGGTCGACGCCGGCTACCGGGGTGAGATCCTGGTCAACCTGATCAATCATGATCGGGACACGCCGGCGAAGATCTCCCGCGGCGACCGGATCGCGCAGCTCGTGGTCCAGCGGGTCGCGCGGGCACGGTTCGAGCCGGTGGCCGAGCTGCCCGGGTCCCGACGCGGGACCGGCGGGCACGGTTCCACCGGCGGACACGCCGGGCTGGAGCCGTCGCCGGCTGGTCAGGATCGGGTCGAACAGCGGTCGGGCGAGCCCGGACGTGGGCGCACGGAAGAGATGGCAGGGTGAGTGTGAACAGCGGAGGGTGGGCGCAGTGATCTTCTCCCGAAAGCGGGCCGGTGCCGGGCGGCAGACCCGCGACGAGCGGACCACCGAGGTCCTCGACCAGGGCGCCGAGGGGTCGGCGTCGGCGCTGGTGCGCGGCCCGTACGACATCTCCGAGGTCGACGACGACGTGCAGCGTCTCGACCTGGGCAGCCTGCACATCCCGGCGATCGCCGAGGTGGAGGTGCGGGTGCAGGCCGACCCGCAGGGCGTGGTCCAGCAGGTGGTGCTGGTGCACGGGGACAACGCGCTGCAGCTCGGCGTCTTCGCCGCCCCCCGGTCCGAGGGGATCTGGGACGAGGTGCGCGAGGAGATCCGCCAGTCGCTGCTGCGCGACGGCGCCGCCGCCCAGGAGGTCGAGGGCGAGTACGGCCCGGAGCTGCACGCCCAGGTGCGCACCCCGGACGGCCCGACCAACCTGCGGTTCGTCGGCGTCGACGGGCCGCGCTGGATGGTCCGTGGCGTGTTCCAGGGCCCGGTGGCGACCGATCCGGCCACCGCCGGCCCGCTCGCCGAGTGCCTGGACGGCCTGGTGGTCGACCGCGGGCAGGAGGCGAAGCCGGTACGCGAGCCGCTGCCGCTGCGGCTGCCCCGGGAGATCGCCGACCAGGCGGGCGCCGAGGACGGCTCCGCCCCCGCCGCCGAACCACGCCAGGTCTGACCGGCACGCACCGGCCCGCCGGAACCGGCCCCGTCGGCGTACGCTGGCGGCACGGTTCCGGCGTCGCCGGGGTCGGGCCAGTGCCGGTCGAGGCCGGTGAGCGTGGAGAGGGTGACGCGGAGGTCATGATGACCGACGAGGGTGGGGGGTCGCTGCGGCGCCTCCTGCAACGGTTCACCGCCAGCGAAGCCGAGATCGACGCGCAGGAGCTGCGCCGGGAGAGCGCCGAGTGCGGCGGCATCCCGGCCCAGATGTGCTCCCGGGGCCAGGTGGTCTCGGTCGCCGGTCGGCTGCGCACCGTGGTCTACACGCCGCGCACCAACCTGCCCACCCTCGAGGCCGACCTGTACGACGGCAGTGACGTCGTCACCCTGGTCTGGCTGGGCCGGCGGCACATCGCCGGGATCGAGCCGGGGCGGCACCTGACCGCGCGGGGCCGGGTGGCGATGCGCGACGACCGCAAGGTCATCTACAACCCGCACTACGAGCTGGATTCGCCGAAGTGACGGCGCTGCGGACGGAAGGCCGGCGATGACGACGGGACAGGACCGGGCGGCACAACCGGACACCGGCTCCGAGGACGACGAGCGACTGCCGACGATCGCCGAGCAGATGGCCGACCAGCTCGGCGGGTGGCGGGGGCTGGTCGAGTCCAGCATCCCGGTGGTGGTCTTCGTCCTCGCCAACATCATCGGCGAGCTGCGGCCCGCGGTGATCGCCTCGGTGGCCGTCGCGCTGTTGATCGCCGTGCTGCGGCTGGCCCAGCGCCGGCCGATCCGGCACGCGGTCAACGGCCTGTTCGGCGTCGGCGTCGGCGCGGCCATCGCCTGGCGTACCGGCGACGAACGGGATTTCTACCTCCCCGGCATCCTCTACGGCATCGGCTACGGCGTGGCCCTGCTCATCTCGGCGGCCATCCGGCAGCCCCTCGTCGGCTGGATCTGGTCGGTGCTGGTCGCCAAGGGCCGCTCGGAGTGGCGGACCGACCCGAAGCTGGTGCGGACCTTCACCCAGCTGACGGTGCTCTGGGGTGTGGTCTGGCTGGCCAAGGTGGGCGTGCAGGCCGGCCTCTACCTGGCCCACCAGGACACCGCGCTGGGCGTGGCCCGGCTGGCCCTGGGCTACCCGCCGTACGCGCTGCTGCTGCTGATCACCGTCTGGACGGTGCGCCGGGTCACCCGGGAGCCGCAACCGACCCCGCTGCCCGGCGCCTGAGCGTCGGCGCGGCCCGCACCGCCGGCCCCGGGGGGCGGGCTCACCGCGCCCCGCGGGTCCGTTCGACGCTGTCCGGGCCGAGGATCACCGCGCGGACCTCGTCCTCCACCTCGGCGGTGCAGACGAAGACCAGCTCATCCCCGGCCTCGATCGGGTCGTCCGGGCTGGGCACCAGGACCCGCTTGCCGCGCAGGATCGCCACCAGCGCGGAGTCGCGGGGCAGCGGCACGGCGTGGATGGGCTGACCCACGTAGGGCGCGGTCGGCGGCAGGGTGATCTCGACGAGGTTGGCCTCGCCCTGCCGGAACGTCATGAGCCGGACCAGGTCGCCGACGGTGACCGCCTCCTCGACCAGCGCGGCCATCACCCGCGGCTTGCTCACCGCGACGTCCACGCCCCACTGCTCGGTGAAGAGCCACTCGTTCTCGGCCCGGTTGACCCGGGCGACCACGCGGGGCACCGCGAACTCGGTCTTGGCCAGCAGCGACAGCACCAGGTTGGTCTTGTCGTCACCGGTGGCCGCGACGACCACGTCGCAGCCGGCGACGTTGGCCTCCTCCAGGCTGGCCACCTCGCACGCGTCGGCGAGTACCCATTCGGCGGCCGGCACCCGGTCCGGGCGCAGCATCTTCGGCTGGCGCTCGATCAGCATCACCTGGTGGCCATTCTCGATCAGCTCCTGGGCGATCGAGCGGCCCACGTTGCCGGCGCCCGCGATGGCGATCCGCATGGCTCAGTGCCCCCCTTCCGGCGGCGTCGCCGCCACCGACGTGACCGTCACCACGATGTCGTCGCTGACCAGCATGAACACCTGGTCACCCTCCTGCACGACGGTGGACGCGGTGGGCAGCGTGCCGATACCGAAGCGGATCAGGTACGCCACCCGCGCCCCGGACGCCTCCTCCAGCACGCGCACCGGCCGGCCGATCCAGTCCTTGTGCACGGGCACCTCGACGATCGACACGGTGCTCGTCGGGTCGCGGAAGATCTCCACGTTGCCCTCCGGCACGAGGTGCCGCAGCATCCGGTCGGCCGTCCAACGGACCGTCGCCACGGTCGGGATGCCCAGCCGCTCGTAGACCTGCGCCCGGCGCTGGTCGTAGATCCGGGCCGCCACCCGGGACACGCCGAACGTCTCGCGGGCCAACCGGGCCGAGATGATGTTGGAGTTGTCGCCGCTGGAGACGGCCGCGAAGGCGTCCGCCCGCTCGATGCCGGCCTGCCGCAGCACCTCGCCGTCGAAGCCCGCCCCGGTCACCGTGATCCCGGCGAAGTCGGGGCCGAGCCGGCGGAAGGCGTCGGCGTCCTGGTCGATCACCGCCACCGAGTGCCCCCGGGACTCCAGGCTGTGGGCGAGGGTCGACCCGACCCGGCCACAGCCCATGATCACGACGTGCACGCTGTCCCTCCCAAGGTGCGTACCGCTCCGCTGCCGGTGGCCTGACGAGTGCGAGCCTGCCACGTCCGGATGCCCAGCGGGGACCGACCGTACCCTGCCGCGCGGATCGGCCACGATCGCCCACCCCCACGCTCCCACCGTGGTGGTCGTACCCTTGGCGTTCGTGGCCAGTCCCACTTCGCAACTGAAGCGCCTGCTCCTCGGTCGACCGTTCCGGTCCGACCGGCTGCAGCACACCCTCCTGCCAAAGCGCATCGCGCTGCCCGTTTTCGCCTCCGACGCGCTGTCCAGCGTCGCGTACGCGCCCGACGAGATCCTGCTGACCCTCTCCATCGCCGGCGCCTCCGCGTACGTCTTCTCGCCGTGGATCGCCCTGGCCGTGGTTGTGGTGATGCTCACGGTGGTCGCCAGCTACCGGCAGAACGTGCACGCCTACCCTTCCGGGGGAGGTGACTACGAGGTCGCCACGGTCAACCTGGGCCCGCGGTTCGGTGTCGGGGTGGCCAGTGCCCTGCTGGTCGACTACGTGCTCACGGTGGCGGTGTCGGTCTCCTCCGGGGTGGCCAACCTCGGCTCGGTGGTGCCGTTCGTGGCCACCCACAAGGTCCTCATCGCGGTGCTCGCGGTGGTGCTGCTGAGCGCGGTGAACCTGCGCGGTCTGCGCGAGTCGGGCACGGCGTTCGCCATCCCGACGTACGGCTTCGTGATCGTGATGGCCGGGATGCTGCTCACCGGGCTGGTCCGGGTGTTCGTGCTGGGTGACGACCTCCGCGCGCCGAGCGCCGATCTGGTCATCCAGGCCGAGCACAGCGTGACCGGTTTCGCGCTCATCTTCCTGCTGCTGCGGACGTTCAGTTCGGGCGCCGCCGCGCTCACCGGCGTCGAGGCGATCTCCAACGGGGTGCCGGCGTTCAAGGCCCCGAAGAGCCGTAACGCCGCCACCACCCTGCTGCTGCTCGGCGGCATCTCGGTGAGCATGCTGGTCGGGATCATCTGGCTGGCCCGGCTCACCCACCTGCAGTTCGTCGAGGATCCGGCCCTGCAGATCGTCTCCGGCCCCGAGGGGTACGTGCAGAAGACCGTCACCACCCAGCTCGGCGAGACGGTCTTCGGCTCCGGGTCGATCCTGCTCTACGTGGTGGCCGGCGTGACCGCCCTGATCCTGTTCCTGGCCGCGAACACCGCCTTCAACGGCTTCCCGGTGCTCGGCTCGATCCTCGCGCAGGACCGCTACCTGCCCCGCCAGTTCCACACCCGGGGCGACCGGCTGGCGTTCTCCAACGGCATCGTCTTCCTCGCCCTCTTCGCGATCGTGCTGATCGTCGGCTTCCAGGCCGAGGTGACCCGGCTCATCCAGCTCTACATCGTCGGGGTCTTCGTCTCGTTCACCGTCTCCCAGGCCGGCATGATCCGGCACTGGAACCGGCGCCTGCGGACCGAACGGGATCCCGAGGCGCGCCGCCGGATGCAGCGGTCCCGGGCCATCAACACGTTCGGTACGGGCCTGACCGGCACGGTGCTGGTGATCGTCCTGATCACCAAGTTCCTGCTCGGCGCGTGGATCGCGATCGCCGCCATGGCGGTGATCTACGTGTTGATGCTGGCCATCCGCCGGCACTACGACCGGATCGCCGTCGAACTGACCCCGCCGGACGAGGGCCGTGCCGTGCTGCCCGCCCGCAACCACGCGATCGTGCTGGTCAGCAAGCTGCACCAGCCGACCCTGCGGGCCATCGCGTACGCCCGGGCCACCCGGCCGGACACGTTGACCGCCGTGACGGTCAACGTGGACGAGGAGGACACCCGGGCTCTGCAGGCCGAGTGGGAACGTCGGGAGATGGCCATCCCGCTCACCGTGATCGACTCGCCGTACCGGGAGATCACCCGCCCGATCCTGGACTTCGTCGCCTCCACCCGCCGCAAGTCGCCCCGGGACGTGGTCACCGTCTTCATCCCGGAGTACGTGGTCGGCCGCTGGTGGGAGAACCTGCTGCACAACCAGAGCGCGCTGCGTCTCAAGGGCCGCCTGCTCTTCGAACCGGGGGTGATGGTGGTCAGCGTGCCGTGGCAGCTCGCCTCGACGGCGAGCAAGAACCTGGACCGGCTGGACGCCACGTTGTCCCGGACCCCGGCGCGTGGCCCACGGATCGGCCTGCGCGGCCCGGTGCCGCCGGACGTCCCGCCGGTGGTCTCCGCGCCGGCCGGTGGCGGCGGCGCGGTCGACCGTGGCCAGGGCGGGGCCGACCGTGACTGAGGCGGGCGTGGGTGCTGCCGCGACGTCGGCGGCACCGGAGCGTGGGCTGGCCGAGGCGGAACGCGTCGAACTCACCGTCGACGCCGTCGCGCCCGGCGGGCACTGCGTGGCCCGGGTCGACGGGCAGGTGGTCTTCGTCCGGCACGCCCTGCCCGGCGAACGGGTCCTCGTCGAGGTCACCGAGGTGCACCGGGGGTTCGTCCGGGCCGACGCGGTGACCGTGCTGGACGCCTCGCCGGACCGGGTCGAGCCACCCTGCCCGTACGCGAAGCCGGGCGCCTGCGGTGGCTGTGACCTGCAACACGTCGCTCCGGACGCCCAGCTGGCGTGGAAGGCCGCCGTGGTGCGCGAGCAGCTGGTCCGCCTCGGCGGGCTGACCGACGCCGACCTGGACCGGCTCGGCGTCCGCGTCGAGGCGCTGCCCGGTGGCCTGCTCGGCTGGCGCTCGCGGGTCCGCTACGCGGTGGACGCCGCGGACCGGGCCGGGCTGCTCAAGCACCGCTCGCACGAGGTGGTGCCGATCGACCGTTGCCGGATCGCCCACCCGGCCATCCAGCAGCTTCCGGTGCTCACCCCGACCGGGGCGCTCTGGCCCGCCGCCGAGGCGGTGGAGACCGTCGCCAGCAGCGGCGGCGACGTGACCGTCGCGCAGGTCCGGGACGGTGTGTCCACCCCGGTGAGCGGGCCGTCCGAGGTCCGCGAGGTGGCCGCCGGCCGGGACTGGACGCTGCCCGCGTCCGCCTTCTGGCAGGTGCACCCCGCCGCGGCGGACACCCTCACGACGGCCGTGCTGGAGCTGCTCGACCCGCGCCCGGGCGAGGTGGCCTGGGACCTCTACGGCGGCGCCGGGCTGTTCGCCGCGGCCCTCGCCGGCCGGGTCGGCGACGCCCGGGTCACCCTGGTCGAGTCCAGCCGGGACGGGGTGGACGCGGCCCGGGCCAACCTGGCCGACCTGCCCCACGTCGAGGTGGTCGCCGCCCGGGTGGAGACCGCGCTGGCCCGCCGCCGGATCACCGGCCCGGTCGACGTGGTGGTGCTCGACCCACCGCGCTCCGGCGCGGGCGCCCCGGTGGTGCGCGACATCGTCGCCGCCGGCCCGCGCGCCGTCGCGTACGTGGCCTGTGACCCGGCCGCCTTCGCCCGGGACGTCCGCACGTTCGCCGACCTCGGCTGGCGGCTGGCCGCGCTGCGCGGCTTCGACCTGTTCCCGATGACGCAGCACGTCGAACTGGTCGGGCTGCTGGTCCCGGCGGACGAGAGCCGGCCAGGGATCCGTGCCTGAGCAGGCGCTCAGCCGCCCGGTACGGCTCGGGAGGCTCGGGTCGGGCTGCGGAGTACCGGGCGGCCGATAGACTCTCCGGTCATGAGCGTTGAAGAGGACACGGCCAACCACGGTCGGTTGCTGGGGACGGTCCGCGGTCCGCAGGACGTCAAGCGGATGTCGGGCGAGGAATTGGACGTTCTCGCCGCGGAGATCCGGGACTTCCTGATCGCGAAGGTCTCCCGCACCGGCGGGCACGTCGGGCCCAACCTCGGTGTGGTCGAGCTGACGCTGGCCATGCACCGCGTCTTCGACTCCCCCCGCGACCGGCTCCTGTTCGACACCGGCCACCAGGCGTACGTACACAAGATCCTCACCGGACGCCAGGCCGGCTTCGACAAGCTCCGCCAGCGCGGTGGCCTCTCCGGCTACCCCAGCCAGGCGGAGAGTGAGCACGACCTGATCGAGAACTCGCACGCCTCCACCGCGCTCTCCTACGCCGACGGCCTGGCCAAGGCGTACGCGCTGCGGGGCGAGGCGCGCAGCGTCGTGGCCGTGGTCGGTGATGGCGCGCTCACCGGCGGCATGTGCTGGGAGGCGCTGAACAACATCGCCACCGCCGGCAACTCCCTGGTGATCGTGGTCAACGACAACGGCCGGTCCTACTCGCCGACCATCGGCGGCCTCGCCGACCACCTCTCGTCGCTGCGGCTCAACCCCGGCTACGAGAAGGTCCTCGACACCGTCAAGGACGCCCTCGGCTCCACGCCGCTGGTCGGCAAGCCGATGTACGAGGTGCTGCACGCGGTCAAGAAGGGCATCAAGGACGCCGTCGCCCCGCAGGCGATGTTCGAGGACCTCGGCATCAAGTACGTCGGCCCGGTGGACGGGCACGACGTGGCCGCGGTCGAGTCGGCGCTGCGCGCCGCGAAGAACTTCGGCGGCCCGGTGATCGTGCACGCCGTCACCCGCAAGGGCTACGGCTACCGCCCGGCCGAGGAGGACGAGGCGGACTGCCTGCACGGCCCCGGCAGCGCCTTCGACGTGGAGACCGGCGCGCTGCTGGCCGCACCCTCGGTCAAGTGGACCCACGTCTTCGCCGACGAGCTGCTGGCCGTCGCCGACGAACGACCGGACGTGGTGGGCATCACCGCCGCCATGGCCGAGCCGACCGGCATCGCGAAGCTGGCCCGCAAGTACCCCGCGCGGGTGTACGACGTCGGCATCGCCGAGCAGCACGCCGCCACCTCGGCGGCCGGGCTGGCACTCGGTGGCCTGCACCCGGTGGTCGCGGTCTACGCCACGTTCCTCAACCGCGCCTTCGACCAGGTCCTGCTGGACGTGGCGATGCACAAGCTGCCGGTGACCTTCGTGCTGGACAGGGCGGGCATCACCGGCCCGGACGGCCCCAGCCACTACGGCATCTGGGACATGTCGGTGTTCGGGGTGGTGCCCGGTCTGCGGATCGCCGCACCCCGCGACGCCGCCACGCTGCGCGAGGAACTGCGCGAGGCCCTTGCCGTCGACGACGGCCCGACCGTGGTGCGCTTCCCGACCGGCGCGGTCGCCGCGGACCTGCCGGCGCTGCGCCGGGTCGGCCCGGTCGACGTACTGGCCGAGTCGGCGCGTACCGACGTGCTGCTGGTCGCCGTCGGCTCCTTCGGGCAGATGGGCATGGAGGTGGCCGCCCGCGTCGCCGAGCAGGGCTACGGGGTGACGGTCGTCGACCCTCGCTGGGTGCGCCCGGTTCCGGCGGAACTGGTCGAGCTGGCCGCCAGCCACCGGCTCGTGGTGAGCGTCGAGGACGGCGTACGGGTCGGCGGGGTGGGCGACGCGCTCGCCCAGGCGATGCGCGACGCCGACGTCCGGGTGCCGTTGAAGGACCTGGGCGTACCGGCCGACTGGCACCCGCACGGCACCCGCGCGCAGATCCTCGCGGACCTGGGCCTGACCGCGCAGGACGTGGCCCGTGACGTCACCGGCTGGATCTCCAGCCTGGACGCCACCCCGGACCGCCTGACCCCGTCCAGAACCGCAGCCCAGAACTAGACCACGACACACCAACGGCGGGCGCCTCCTACGAGGGCGCCCGCCGTCGTCGTCCCATGCCCGTCTTTTGCGTCGTCGATCATGAAGTTGTGGTGCCCCGCGAAAGGTGTGAATCACCACCTACCGCCCACCACAAGTCCATGATCGACGCA
>NZ_WBKR01000086.1 GCF_008868155.1 Micromonospora sp. ALFpr18c | reverse complement strand
ATGGCGCCGTCGGCACTGACGTCGGCCAACTCCAGGCCGATCATGCGGTCGTAGGCTTCGAGTGCCAGTTCGTGTAGTTGTTCGCCCAGGCCGGCCTCGGCCCACACGTGCAGGCGTCTGCGGATCGCATTCATCGAATACCGGCTATGGACTGACGTTCAAGTGAAAGACCGAGGCTAATAGCTAGAGCCGCAGGCATTACCGGGCAGAGGCCTGTTGGGCAGCGGGTGGACCGTGCGGTGGCCCCGGTGGCCTCGGCTACTACAGCTCCTCAGCCTGCACCTGCAGCTTCTCGGCCTGCGTCGCAACGCTAACCTTAAGCAGGGCCCCGGGGTAGTCCGTGGATGTCCTCTTTGGTCGGATCTTGGTTGGTGCCCGATGCAGGGCGAGCACGGCACCTGTGGATCATGGAGTTGTCTAGGCTTCAAGATCCGCAAGGGGTGCCGTGCTCGCCGTGTCATCATCGCTCATGGTCTCGGCGGGTCGCGCCGCGGCTGTCTGGGGTGCCCGTAGTCCTGCAGGACTACGGGCACCCCAAGTGGGAGGCGTCGTCGTGTCGCATGTCGATCCGCGCTTCGGTGCCCACCTCCGTGCGCTTCGGGCGGAGCATGGGCTGTCGTTGCGGGCACTCGGTCAGCTCGCTCATCGCGGCAAGAGTCACCTGCACGATCTGGAGACCGGGGTGAAGGCCCCGACTCCGGAAACGGCCAGGCATCTCGACGACGTGCTGCGAGCCGACGGGACGCTCGCCCGTCTGGTGAACGAGCCCGTCGACCACGACAGCGAAGCCGGGGAGTTGCTGGCTCGGGTGCGGATCAGCGACGTCAGCGCCGAGACTATCGCTCGGATCGAAGCGGGTGTGGACGACCTGGCAAGCGCATACGCGATCACGCGGCCGGTCGATCTGCTGCCGCTGGTGCGGCGCCAGTTGGCCCATGTGGGACGCCTGCTCGACGGGCGTGGGACGTTGACGCAGCGTCGGCGGCTCATTGTTGCCGCTGGATGGCTGACAGTGCTGCGGGCAACGGTGCATATCGACCTGCTGCAACAGCCCGCAGCGGGCGCTCATCTGGCTACGGCCATGGCCCTTGCGGAGCATGCGGAGCATCCGGAGATCCAGGCATGGTGCCTGGAGACGCAGGCATGGGACTGGCTCACCCGGGGCGACTGCCGACGGGCTATGGACCTTTCGCGGCAGGCGCAGCGGGTGGCGCCTCGGGGTGGTTCGGCGTACATCCAGGCGACCGCCCAGGAGGCCCGTGTGTGGGCGCGGCTGGCCGACGTGCGGCGGACGCGTGATGCGCTGGATCGTCTGGATCGGTTGACGGCGAACCTGCCGGTGCCGGATCGGGCCGAGCACCACTACCGGTACGACCCGACAAAGGCGTTGGCGTACACGGCAACCACGCTGGCGTGGGCGGGTGACCCGGCCGCCGAGCAGATGGTTCGAATCGCCTTAGCGGAGTTGGACCCGCGCGGCGATGGTGGTGAGCGGCCGCGGCGCTCTGCTTCCGCCCGTCTTGATCTCGCGATGGCGCTGTTGGCCGCCGACCAGCCGGACGAGGCCAGCGTCGTCGCCGCCGATGCGGTCCGGTCGGGGCGAGTGGTGTCCTCGAACTGGTGGCGGGCGCGGGAGGTGCTCCGCAAGGTCGAGCACACCGGGGCTGCGGAAGCGGCAGCCCTCCGCGAGGTGTACGAGGCGTACCGGCCCGTGGCTCGATAGCGGACGGCACACGCGACCAGCGGACAATCGCTAGCTATCTGTCACCTCACGTTCACCAGATGCTGTGAGTGAGGGCGGGATCGGTGCGAACCAGGTCGTCAAAACGAGATCACCTGCCCCTGCCCAGCGGAGGTGGAAATGAGCGGTAAGGACGATACCGGTGCGCCCAACATGGGCGAGCAGATCGACGCCGCCGAACGGGAACAGGCCAAACGCCGGTTGCTCGCGCAGGCCGAGGCGGAGCGGATACCGGTGCAGGAGACGACTCGAGCGGTGCCGGATCGGCGGTGGCGTGGTGAGCCCTGAGTCGGTGCCGATCGGTCGACGGGTCGCCTACCTGCGGGTGCGGCGGAGGTTGTCGCAGCAGTCGTTCGCGGATCGGCTGGGGAAGTCGAAGAGCTGGGTGGACAAGGTCGAGCGTGGGGTCCGATCCCTGGAGCGGGTGTCGACCATCCGGGAGATTGCGGCGGTGCTGAGGGTTGACGCCGCAACACTGCTCGGTCGGGATGTCCAGCCCGCTGGGGTGGCTGAGCGGCGCCAAGGGGTCGCGCGGATTCGGGCGGCGTTGTCGGCGTACCCGATGGCTTTTGGTCGCCCGGCGGAGCGTGCGGGAATGTCGCCCGATCGGTTGGCGCGGGAGGTGCGGCATGCGTGGATGACCTACCAGCACGCGCGGTACGCGCGGCTGGTCGAGTTGCTGCCCGCGGTGGTGACCGAGGTGTACCGCGCCCAGGACCCGGAGGTTGGGCGCGCGGCGGCGGTGGATGCGTACCGGGTTACGGCGGCGCTCCTGGTCAAGCTGGGTGAGGGGAGTCTGGCGTGGTTGGCCGCTGACCGGGCCATGTCCGCCGCCGCCGGCGACCGGGTGTTGCTGGCTTGCGCGGCGGTGCAGCTCGGCCAGGTGCTGCGGGCGTCGGCGCGGGCGGGGGCGGTGATGCTCGCCGCCGCTCGCCAGATCGCCCCGTCCGATCGAAAGGCTGGCACGCCGGAGGAGTTGTCGCTGTGCGGATCGCTGCTCGTGCAGGCCGCTCTGATCGCGGCCAGGGCGGGGAACGACCGGGTGGTCGGTGACCTGCTGAGCGAGGCCGCCGAGCTGGCCGCTTACGTCGGCGACGGACAGGACCATTACCGGACGGCGTTCGGGCCGACGGCCGTCGAGCTGGCGCGAGTCACGGCGGCAATCGAGTTGGGCGACGGGCCGCAGGCGGTCGCCCGGCACGAGGAGGCGATCGGGCGGGACGGATGGCGGTGGCTGCCGGTCGAGCACCGTGCCGCGCACCTGATCGACGCGGCGCGCGCCTACTTCCTGACGGACGACCTGACCAACGCGGCCCGAGTCCTGTTGCGGGCGAACAGCGTCGCGCCCGCCGAGATCCGTCACCGGCCAGCCGCGCGGGACGTGGTCGCCCTGGTCGCCCGTGACCCGGACGCCCCACCGACTATCACCCAACTCGCCATCAGCCTCGGCGTGCTGTGAGTGATGACGGTCTCCCGTCGAGGTGGAGGTCAAATCGTGTGGATCGTGATGAGGTCTTCGAGACCTGCGAGATCGTCGGCGTTGCGGGTGTAGATGGCGGCGTCATGGGCGTGTGCGGTCGCGGCGATGAGCAGGTCCATCACTCTCGCTCGTGGCTGGCGGCCGATCTCGACGACGCGGGCTGCCAATCGCGCGTAGCTGTCGGTGATGGCTTCGTCGATGGGAAGCGGATCAAATCGGCGTTGGATTGCGCCCAACCGCGCTAGACGAAGGGCTCTCGCCTCGGCGGTCTTCGCGACCAGAACACCGAACTGGAGTTCGGCAAGGCTGGCGACGCTGATAGCCAGTTCGCCAGGAATCGGGGTTACGTCGGAGGCGATGAGGATGCTTGTGTCGAGGATGCCGCGGCTCACCGCTCAACCCACGGATCGGTGACAGTGTTGTCGAGGAGATCCCGATCGTCTGCCCAACCCGGGTCGGTGGGTTGGTCGAACACGCCGGCCAGGTCGCCCCATTCGCGCCAGCTCCGGGGACTGACCGGGCCGAGCACGGCTGCCGGGCGGCCGGCGACAGTGATTGTCACGCGTTCGCCCGCTTGTGCCCTGCGCACCAGGTCGCTGGCGTTCTGCCGCATCTCCCGCAGTCCAACTTCATGCATAAGCCCTACTGTAGCACTTGTGCTACCAGCGTGGAAGGTCGTTGGTGCTCGCTGTGGCCGAGGGTCTCGGGCGGCCCAAGTGCGTGCAGTTCACGCTCGAGCCTGGATCGAGCGCGATCTTGGGAGCGGGACGTGGCGGCCTTCACGAACACGGGATGGGGCGGGGCATGAACCAGGGCACGCGGAACGAGTTGATCGGTCACCTGGCTGAGGCGGTCGGGTCCGTCACCGTCGCGCATCCGACGCGGGTCGCCATCGACGGCCCGCCGGCCGCCGGCAAGACGACGCTCGCCGACGAGCTGGCCGTCGCCCTACGCGACCAGGGCCGCGACGTCATCCGCGCGACGATCGACGATTTCCTCTTCCCTCGCGCGCGGCGCTATTCGCGCGGCGAGTACTCGGCCGAGGGGTGTTGCTTCGACACCCACGACTACGACGCGCTGAACCGGGTCCTGCTCGATCCACTCGGCCCGGACGGAGATCGGCGCTTCCACCACTGTTACGCCGACATCGTCACGCACAACGACGACCCGCAGCGGCCGGTCTGGGAGTTCAGGCGTCGTGGCTACCGCACCTCGACCGCTTGAACCGTTGACCCCGCCGCGTCGGTCTGTTTGGCTGCCTCCGCGATGACCTTGAACACCCCTCGATGAACAGGAGATAGTCATGTCCTTCATTGCCGCAATCAAGTCCGTCTTCAGCCAGTACGTCGGCTTCAAGGGCCGGGCACGGCGGTCTGAGTACTGGTGGTTCGCCCTGTTCAGCGTCCTTGTCAGCATTGTCGCTGCCATTCTGGACAGCGCGCTGGGACTGACCTTCGGGGAGGGCTCCTCCACCGGTTTCATCGCCCTCATCGCCTACCTGGTGCTGCTGCTGCCGTCGTTGGCGGTCGCGGTGCGACGCCTGCACGACACCGACCGGACGGGGTGGTGGGTGCTGATCGGCGTGGTGCCGCTCGTGGGCGCCATCGTCCTGCTCGTGTTCTTCGTGCTGGACGGCACGCCCGGGGCGAACCGCTTCGGTGCCAGCCCCAAGGGCTGACCCGCTGTCCGTGCTCCAACGGGCACGGATCACACGCTGGGCACCAGGTGGGTGCGGAGGAAGTCCAGCTCCAGCGGGAGCAGACGTTCGGCGGTGCCGTTCGCGGCCATGTGGGTGGCGCCGGTCAGCGGCAGCACGGCGTGCGGGCGGCCGGTGCTCAGCAGCGCCGCCGAGAGCCGCAGCGTGTGCGCGGCCACCACGTTGTCGTCGGCCAGACCGTGCACCAGTAGCAACGGGCGGGCCTGGTCCGGCCCGGTGACCGGCTCGGCGGCCAACTCGATGAGCGAATGGTGCGCGTACACGTCCAGGCCGTCCTCCGGCAGCCCGAGATAACGCTCGGTGTACGCGGTGTCGTAGAGCGCCCAGTCGGTCACCGGAGCGCCCGCGATCCCGCACTTGAACAGCTCCGGGTGGCGCAGCACCGCCAGGCCGGCCAGCCAGCCACCGAACGACCAGCCGCGCACCGCCACCCGCTCGAGGTCCAGGTCCGGGTGCTTGCCGGCGAGGGCGGTCAATGCGTCGATCTGGTCGGTCAGGATCACGTCGGCGACCCGCCGGTGGATCGCCTTCTCGAACGACGGCGCCACGCCCGGCGTACCCCGGTTGTCGATGGTGACCACCGCGAATCCGGCGTCGGCCCACCACTGCCGTTCCAACCACGCGGCCCGCGCCGCCACCACCTCCTGGTGCCCCGGGCCGCCGTAGATGTCCAGCAGCACCGGCAGCCGCCGGCCCGTCACGTGGTTGTCCGGGTACAGCACCGCGGCCGGAAGCCGCCGGTCGGTCACCCGCTCCAGCAGCGGCAGCGGTGAGTACGGCGGGTTGGCGGCCAGCGACCGCAGCTCGGCCAGTTCCTGATCGCCGCGACGGACCGTCCAGCGCACCCCGGCGTGGTCCAGCGAGGCGACCCCGACGACCAGCACGTCCCCGCCCACGGCGGCCGTGTGCCAGCCGGAGTCGGTGGTGATCCGGCGCGCGTCCACCCCACCGCCGATCGTGGTGCGGACCCGGAACAGGTGCCGCTCGCTCGGCTCGCCGTCACTCGCCTCGACCAGCAGGTCCGCCGGGCCGGACACGGCCGGCAGCCGACCCACCACCCGCCGCACGTACAGCGACGGGGGAGTGAGCAGCGTGCCGTCGGCGAACAGGCACCGCGCGTCGTACCCGTCGTGGGCCAGCTCCCCACCGACCAGCACCCGGCCGTCCGGCAGGTGCGCCGGGGTGCCGGCGATCGGCTCCACCCAGCGCGGATCGGCCAGTTCGGCGTGCACCTGCGTCTCACCGGTGCGCGGGTCCACCGCGAGCACCAGCCCGTGCTGCTGCGAGCGGCGCAGCACGGTGATCAGCGGGCTGCCCTCACCCCAGCTGACCCCGGTCAGGTACGGGTAGGTCTCCCGGTCCCAGTGCACGTCGACCCAGCCGTCGTCCAGGTCCAGCAGGTGCAGGCTGACCTCCGCGTTCGGCCCACCCGCCCGGGGGTACGCGACCGCCGTCGGTGGGCTCGCCGGGTCGGCCGGGTCGTGCAGGTGCCACCGCTCCAGGCGGGACTCGTCGACCCGGGCGGCCAGTACCATGCGGCCGTCCGGCGCCCACCAGTAGCCCCGGAACCGGCCGAACTCCTCGGCCGCGATGTGCTCGGCCAACCCCCAGCTCACCCCGGCGTCCTCGCCGGCCAGCAGGGTGTCGGTGCCGTCGGCCTCGATCACCCGCAGCTCGCCCCGGCGGACACCCTCGGCGGCGTCGGTCACGTACGCCAGCCGCTGCCCGGTCGGATCCGGACGTGGGTCGAGCACCGGGCCGACGGCGGCCACCTCGACCACGTCGCCGTGCACCAGATCGGCCCGGAAGAGGCGCCCGGCCAGCGCGAACACGGCGACGCGGCCGGCGGCGTCCAGCGCGTACGAACCGATGCCGGCGGCGTTGAGCCGCAGCCGCTCGCGCAACGCGCGCTCGCCCGGGGAGAGTGACCGGGGGTCGCCGCCCTCACCCAGCAGGGTGGCCGGGTCGGCCACCAGATGCTCCCCGCCGGTGGCCACGTCGAGCTGCCACAGCGCGTCCGCCGGGTCCTCCGGACCGGCGGAGCGCAGGAAGATCACTCGGGAGCCGTCCTCGGCCACGGCGACGGCGCGCGGCGCGCCGTGGGTGAACCGGCGGGTGCGGGCGGCCAGCTCCGGAAAGTCCACAGGCCAAATCGTAGAGCGGTACCGGAGGTGATGTGGCCGACCTGGGCGGACGCGTCAGCGCCGGCCGGGGGAGAACCGCCGGTTAGAGTGACTGACGTGACGACGCTGCCCGACCGCCGCCTGCTGCTGGTCCACGCGCACCCGGACGACGAGTCCATCGGCACCGGTTCGACGATGGCCCACTACGCCGCCGCCGGCGCGCACGTGACGCTGGTGACCTGCACCCTCGGCGAGGAGGGTGAGATCCACGTACCGGCGTTGTCCCAGCTCGTCGCCGCCGAGGCCGACCAGCTCGGCGGGTACCGGATCGCTGAGCTGGCCGCCGCCTGCGCGGCGCTCGGCGTCAGCGACCACCGCTTCCTCGGCGGAGCGGGCCGCTACCGCGACTCCGGGATGATGGGGCTCGCGACCAACGAGCACCCCCGCGCCTTCTGGCAGGCCGACCTCGACGAGGCCGCCGGGCACCTGGTGGAGATCATGCGGGAGGTACGCCCGCAGGTGCTCGTCACGTACGACCCGAACGGCTTCTACGGCCACCCCGACCACATCCAGGCGCACCGGGTGGCGATGCGTGCCGTCGAGCTGGCCGCCGCCGAGGGTTGCGCCCCGGCCAAGGTCTACTGGACGGCGATGCCGCTCAGCGTGTTGGAGGCCGGCATGGCGCATTTCGCCGAATCCTCGGACAACCCGTTCGCCGGCATCCAGGACCTCGCCGAGCTGCCCTTCGGCACCCCGGACGGCCAGATCGCCGCCCGGATCGACGGCACCGACCAGCACACCGCGAAGGAGGCCGCGATGCGGGCGCACGCCACCCAGATTCCGGCCACCTCCTGGCTCTACTCGATCGCCGGCAACTTCGGCGGCGAGTTCATGGGCGTGGAGTTCTTCACCCTCGCGGTCGGCGAGAAGGGCCCCGGCTCCGGCCCGTACAGGTGGGAGGACGACCTGTTCGCCGGGCTGCCCGACGAGACCGGACTGCCCGACGGGGCCGGCGCCGATCGTCGCCCGGTCGCGGCGGCCGGTCTCCGGTGACCCTGCCCGCCGCGCCGATGTCGGTCGTGCACGATCAGGACACCCCGCCGCAGGCGGGGCCACCGCCGCGACTGCTGGACCTGGGCCTGCGGGTGGCCGGCGGGGTCGTGGTGGTGCTGGCCGGGGTGCTGACCGGGGTGCTGGAGTTGCTGCTCGCCACGGTCCGCGTCGGTGGCCAGTTGATCGGCGTGTCGGTGCTGGTCGCCGTCGGCGCCAACATCGCGCTGAGCTGGTTCGCGCACGAGGCGGTGGGCCGCCGGTGGGCGGTGGCACTGCCCGCGGTGCCGTGGTTCGCGCTGATGGCGGTGGCCGCCATCCGGACCTCCGAGGGCGACCTGCTGCTGGCCGCCGACAACTGGGTCGGCCTCGCCATGATCGTGGCCGGCGCGATGACCTTCGCGGTGATGGGCTTCCGGCAGATCCTCGCCCCGCCGCCCACCCTCCTCGGCTGATGACGCCACCCAGGTACGGGTGGTAGATATTCCTGCCAGGGATGCGGCCCCGCGATGGGGCGTACGGCAGGAGGTCGCGCGATGGACAGACGGTGGCGGGATGTCGGAGTGCTCACGGGGGCCCTGTTCGCGGCGAACGTCGCCGCCCGGCTGATCATCCGGTTCGGCTTCGACGGTGACGACACCGCCGCCGATCGGATGTCGCTGGCGATGTTCGTGGTGATCGGGTTGATCCTGGCCGTGGTCGCCTTCCGCTGGGGCAGCCGGCGGCCACTGGGTGCCTGGGCGGGCGACGTGGCCGTCGTGGTGGGGGCCGCGATGGCGCTGACCGTGCTGGTCGGGCCGCTGCTGGTCGGCCACGACCCGTTCGCGGGTGGGGCGGGGACGTTCTTCGCCCAGATCTGGCTGTACCTGCTCGCCACCGGCGCCGGGGTGCTGATCGGGTACCTGGTGCTCACCGCGCTCGGTCGCGACTACCGCTCGCAGCAGCTCAAGCGGTACGCCGAGGTCAAGGCCGCCAAGCCGCGTCGGGTCGTCCGCCGCTGACCCGTCGGAGCGGTCGGATCGTCAGTGCGGGGCGACGCGGGTCAGGTAGGTGTGGTGGGTGGTGAAGCCGAGCTTCTGGTAGAGCGCCACCGCCGCGCTGTTGCGCTGCTCCACCTGGAGAAACGCACGCGTCGCGCCGGCTGACTCCGCCCAGGCGGCCAGTTCGTGGATCACCTGCCGGGCCAGCCCCCGGCGGCGGGCCGCCGGCAGCACCTCGATGAGGCTCAGGCCGAGCCAGCGTCCGCCGCCGGTCACCGTGCCCCGGCCGGTCGCCACCAGTTCGCCGTCGACGTACGCGTGGGCGAAGCGCACCTGGGCCACGGCGGTGAGTACGTGCCGTGCGGCGTCCGGCAGGCCACCCTTGCGGCCGGCGGCGACGGCCAACCATTTCTCGCTGGGTGCGGTGTTCAGCTCGACGTCCGCGCCGGCGGCGGCGTCGGCCGGGGTCGACGTGGGCAGGGGGAGCGGCGCGGTCTGCACCAGCGTGGGCGGGCGGCTGCCCCATCCTCGGGCGTCCAGCTCGGCGCCGACCGGCGCGGCGAGCGGCAGTGGTGTGTTGACCATCGCCGGTTGGCCCTGCTCGGCGTACCAGCGCTCCACCGCGTCCACGGCGGCCGGCAGCGGCCGGTCCGGGTCGCCGATCGGCAGCGCCGAGTTGGCCCGCCCGGTCCAGCCGTCGGCCGATCTGAGCAGCCAGTCTCCCAGGCGGCCACGGGTGGGCGCCGGCCAGGCCTCGTCGGCGGCCCGCTCCAGCGCCACGACTGCCGCGGCGGTCGGTCGACGCGTCGGCGGCACCCGCTTGGCCCGGTGGACCTGTGTCACCGGCACCCGCAGCCGACCCTGCGCGGTGGCCAGCGTGAGATGAGTCTCGCTCAGCTCCACCAGCTCGCCGAGAGCGTCGGAGAACAGCGGGCGGCCTTCGCGAATCCCCACAATCCGGCGAACCACGATCCGGTGTCCCACATCCTGCTGTCGGAGCACGATCGACCCCCTCCCCGGCGAGATACTAGGCTCTTACCGTCGCGGGAGATCGCGACGTGTCTTGCGGAGGAGAAGACCGGTGACCTACATCATCGCCGAGCCGTGCGTGGATGTGCTCGACAAGGCATGCATCGAGGAGTGCCCGGTCGACTGCATTTACGAGGGCAATCGGATGCTCTACATCCACCCCGACGAGTGCGTCGACTGTGGTGCCTGTGAGCCGGTCTGCCCGGTGGAGGCGATCTTCTACGAGGACGACGTCCCGGAGCAGTGGAAGGACTACACGGGCGCCAACTACGAGTTCTTCGAGGACCTGGGCTCGCCCGGGGGCGCCTCGAAGATCGGCAAGGTGGAGAAGGACGCGACCTTCGTCGCCGCGCAGCCGCCGCGCGGCGAGGGCCACTGAGCACGCCCGCGCCGGTCTCGTCGCGGCTGCCCGAGTTCACCTGGGACACCCTGGACGCCGCGGCCGCTCTGGCCGCGGCGCATCCGGAGGGCCTGATCAACCTCTCCATGGGTACGCCGGTCGACCCGGTGCCCGAGGTGATCCGCCAGGCGCTGGCCGACGCGTCCGACGCTCCCGGCTATCCGCTGACCGCCGGCACCCCGGCGCTGCGTGCCGCGATCGCCGCGTGGGTCGCCCGCGCCTGTGGCGCCGGGGTCGACGGTCTCGGTGTGCTGCCGACCATCGGCTCGAAGGAGTTGGTCGCCTGGCTGCCCACCCTGCTCGGCATCGGTCCGGGTGACGTCGTCGTCGTGCCGTCGGTCGCGTACCCCACCTACGAGGACGGGGCACGGCTGGCCGGCGCCACCGTGGTCCGTACCGACTCGCTCACGTCGGTCGGGCCGACCTCGCGGGTGCGGTTGGTCTGGGTCAACTCGCCCGGCAACCCGACCGGCCGGGTGCTGCCCGCGGCGCACCTGCGCAAGGTGGTCGACTGGGCCCGGGAGCGCGGCGCGGTGGTCGCCAGCGACGAGTGCTACCTGCCGCTCGGCTGGTCGGCCGAGCCGGTGTCGGTGCTGTCTCCGCAGGTCTGCGGTGGCACCTACGACGGTGTGCTGGCTCTGCACTCGCTCTCCAAGCGTTCCAACCTCGCCGGCTACCGGGCCGGTTTCGTGGCTGGCGATCCGGCGCTCGTCGCCGAGTTGCTGAAGGTCCGCAAGCACGCCGGCATGATCGTGCCCGCGCCGGTGCAGGCGGCGATGGTGGCCGCCCTGCAGGACGAGCGACACGCCGACGAGCAGCGGGAGCGCTACCGCGCTCGTCGTGAGGTGTTGAGGGCCGCGTTCACCGGTGCCGGCTTCACGGTCGAGCACTCGGAGGCCGGTCTCTACCTCTGGCTCACCCGTGGTGAGGACTGCTGGGAGACGGTCGACTGGCTGGCCCGACGCGGCATCCTGGTCGCCGCGGGCGTCTTCTACGGCCCCACGGCCGCTCAGCACGTCCGGGTCGCGCTGACCGAGTCCGACGAGCACGTCGCGGCGGTCGCCGGCCGGCTGCGGGCCTGACACCGGCGGGCCGGCGATGACCGACGGCACGTCCGGGCGGTACGCCAGGGTGCGGGCGGCCGTCGTCGGCACCGGGCTGATCGGCGGTTCGGTGCTGCTGCGCCTCGCCGACGCCGGCCTGGACGTGGCCGGGTGGGATCCCGACCCGGCCACCCGCGAGCGGGCACGTGCCAGCGGAGTCGCCGCGCCGGACACGATCGAGCAGGCCGTGGCCGACCGGGACGTGGTCTTCCTCTGCGGCCCCCTGCCCACGCTGCCCCGGACGCTGGCCCGGGTGGCCGCCGCCACGGCACCGGGCTGTGTGCTCACCGACGTCGGCAGCACCAAGTCAGAGGTGACCGAGGTGGCGGCCCGGCTCGGGCTCCTCGACCGCTTCGTCCCCGGGCACCCGATGGCCGGCGCGGAGTCGACCGGCCTGTCCGCCGCCTCCCCGAGGCTGCTGGCCGGTGCCGCCTGGGTGCTGTGCCCGGCGCCGGGCGCCGCGACAAACGCCTTCCGTTGGCTGACCGGGCTGCTGGTGGAGGTGTTCGACGCCCGGGTGGTGCCGATGTCCGCGCCGACGCACGACTCGGCGGCCGCCCTCGCCTCACACGTGCCGCACCTGCTGGCCGGCGCGTTGGCCGGTGCGGCCGAGCGAGCGCCGCTACGTGACGCGGTGTTGGCACTGGCGGCCGGGAGCTTCCGCGACGGCACCCGGGTGGCCGGCACCCCCGCCGAGCGGACCGCGAATATGCTGCTCGGCAACCGGGAGCGGGTGCTGCACGAGCTGACCGAGGTCACCGCCTTCCTGGACGCGCTGGGCGCCGCGCTCCGGGCCGGTGACGCGGCGGCTCTCACCGCCCGGTACGCCGAGGCCGCCGCCGTGCGGTCCGCGCTGCTGGGTCGACGGTTCGCCGAACGGGACCGGGAGTTCCCGGTCGGTGGCGACCACGCCGCCGAGGTGACCTGGCTACGCGGGTTGGGCGACGTCGGTGGACACCTGACCGGGTGTCGGGTCGGCTCGGAGGCCGTCTCCTACACCGCGTGGACGCCGGCGGCTGACTAGGCTGAGCACATGGCAGTGGATGGCCCGGTGGTGCAGGTGCGCGGCGAGGCGTACCGGGAGGTGCCACCCGAGCTGGCCCGCTTCGCGGTCACCGCGACGGCTCGGGACCGGGACCGGGAGGCCACGTTGACCCGGCTGGCCGAGCGGGCCGCCGCCGTACGGGTGCTGCTGGACGGCTCCGGCCCGGTGGTGGCCCGGCGGGAGACCGGCGACCTGCGGGTGCGGCCGGAGACCCGACGCTCGGGCGAGCGGGTGGTGGCCTGGCACGGCAGCGTCACCACCACCGTCACCGTCACCGTCACCGACTTCACGGCGCTCGGCGAGCTGATGCTCAGGTTGGCCGACCAGGATCAGGTCGAGGTGGCCGGTCCCTGGTGGGAGCTTCGTCCGGACAGCCCGGCGCATCGCGAGGCACGGCACGCCGCGATCGGTGACGCCCTGCTGCGCGCCCGGGAGTACGCCGAGGCGCTCGGCGCGCGGGTCACCGCGTTGATCGAGCTGGCCGACGCCGGCCCGGCCGAGCGTCCGATGTTCGCCCGCGCCGCGTTCGGCGGGGCTGGCGGGGGCGGCGGCGCACCGGAGCTGGAGTTGGACCCGCAGCCGCAGACCGTGCAGGCCGCCGTGCAGGCGCGCTTCACCATCAGCGACCCGGTCCTGGGCTGATGCCACCGGCTCAGGTGCTGTCCGCCGACGAGCTGGTGGCGCGGGCGTTGGCGTTGGCCGAGGCCGGCCCGCGACAGCTGCTCGGCATCGCCGGTGCGCCGGGCGCCGGGAAGTCCACCCTCGCCGAGCGGATCGTGGCCGAGGTCGGGCCGACCGCCCGGCTGGTGCCGATGGACGGTTTCCACCTCGCGCAGTCGCAGCTGGTCCGGTTGGGCCGCGCGGACCGCAAGGGCGCGGCCGACACCTTCGACGCCAACGGGTACGCCTCGCTGCTGCGCCGGCTACGCCGGCTGGAACCGACCTCGGTGTACGCGCCGGAGTTCCGGCGGGAGCTGGAGGAGCCGGTGGCCGGGGCGATCGAGGTGCCGCCCTCGGTCCGGCTGGTGGTGACCGAGGGCAACTACCTGCTGCTGCCGGACTTTCCGTGGCAGGAGATCCGGCCGCTGCTGCACGAGGCGTGGTTTCTCGACCTGGACGCCGAGGTGCGCCAGCGCCGGCTGACCGCCCGGCACGAGGCGTTCGGCCGGTCACCGGAGCAGGCCCGGGCCTGGGCGTTGGGCACTGACGAGGCGAACGCGGCCCTCATCACCCCCACCGCCGAGCGCGCCGACCTGGTGGTCCGCCTCAGCGAGCCGCCGGCGGTCTGAACGGGACCGCCGGGGCACGCCGGGTCTGCCTCAGTCCGTGACGCCGCGGTCCTCGCGGGACATGTCGCCGGTGGCGGGCGTACCCGCTCCGAGGCGGTAGCGCAGGAGCACCGCGCCCTTGTCCGTGGTGACGGGCGGCTCGACGAGGGTCAGGTTGGCGGGGACGGCGCCGCCGTCGAACACCGTCTTGCCGACGCCCAGCACGATGGGGAAGATCCACAGGTTGAGCTGGTCGAAGAGGCGTTCGCGCAGGAGGGTCTGCACCAGGTTCAGGCTGCCGATCACGTGGACCTTCTCGTGCTTGTCCCGCACCTCCCGCACGGCACTCGCCAGGTCGGGGCCCAACTGCGTCGAGCCCGCCCAGTCCAGGTCGGGGGTGCCGCGCGAGGCCACGTACTTCGGGATGCTGTTGAAGAGGGTGGCGATCCCGCCGTCGACGCCGTCGGTCTGGTGCGGCCAGTACCCGGCGAAGATGTCGTAGGTCCGGCGGCCCAGCAGCAGCGCGTCCATGCCCCGCATGCCGTCCACGACCTGTCGGCCGCCGGTCTCGTCGAACAGGGGCGCCTGCCATCCCCCGTACGGGAAGCCGTCGGGGTCCTCGTCCGGACCGCCCGGTGCCTGGCCGACCAGGTCGAGCGTCGCGAACAGATCAATGTGGATCACGCCCATGCTGTCCTCCGTGTACTCCGACTCGAACAAGGCCCTGCGGCCGCACCCTAGTCGAGTTCGCGGACCGGCCGGGCCGGGTTGCCGACCGACACCACGTTGGACGGCAGGTCACGGGTCACCACCGCGCCGGCGCCGACGACCGTGTTGGCGCCGATCGTCACACCCGCCAGCACGATCGCGCCGCCGCCGAGCCACACGTTGTCGCCGATGGTGATCGGCTTGGCCGCCTCCCACTTGTCCCGCCGTGGCCCGGGCTCCACCGGATGCGTCGGGGTGAGCAGCTGTACGTTCGGGCCGACCTGGACGTCCGCGCCGAGGGTGATGGGGGCGACGTCGAGGAAGACGGCGTTGTAGTTGACGAAGCCGCGTGGGCCGATCCGGATCCGTGAGCCGTAGTCGCAGTAGAACGGTGGGCGGATCCAGGTGTCCGTGCCCAGGTCGCCGAGGAGTTCGCGCAGCACCGCGAGTCGCGCCCGCGGATCGGCCGCCGGGCTGGTGTTGAAGCGTTCCATCAGCCGGGCGGCCCGGTCCAGGTCGGCGATGATCTCGGGATCGTCGGCGATGTACGGCTCACCGGCGAGCATCCTGTCCTTCATGGAGGTCACCGCCCGATCATGCCGGCCCGGTTGGTCGGCTCGTGGCGGGTCCGTCATCTTCCGGCCTTAATTTTGCATACTCGGTATGCAATTGTAGGAGGTCAATGTGACTCCCGTACATCAAGACGCTTGACGAGGAGGATCCGTTGCACCAGGGAAGAAGATTGGCCGCCCTCGGCCTCGTGTTCGCACTGGCGCTCTCCGCGCCGGGCCCGGCGGCAGCCGCCGCGCCCACCCCGCCGGACGGCACCGGCCGACCGGCCGCTCCGGGTGGACCCACCGCCAACCGTTCGACCACCGTCACGCTGATCAGCGGTGACCGGGTCACCGTCACCGCTTCCGGTGCCGCGGTCCGACCCGGCGCCGGTCGCGAGGACGTGCGGTTCCTGATCCGGCGCGAGCGCGGACGCCTCTCGGTGACGCCGACGGACGCGCTGCCACTGCTGCGCTCGGGCCGGGTCGACCGGCGGCTCTTCGACGTCACCGGGCTGGTCGAGGCGGGCTACGACGACGCCCACCGGAACACCCTGCCGCTGCTGGTGGCGTACCGCTCGACGGGCACCGCCCGGCGTGCCCCGGCCGCGCTGCCGGGCTCGCGGGTGACCCGCGACCTGCCGGCGATCCGCGGCGCGGCCCTGACCACCGGCAAGTCCTCCCTCGGCGCGGTCTGGACGACGGTCACCACCGGCCCCGCCGGTGCCCGCCTCGACGCGGCGGGGGACGTCGAGCGGATCTGGCTGGACGGCCGCCGCACGGTGACCCTCGACCACAGCGTGCCGCAGATCGGCGCGCCCGCCGCCTGGGCGGCCGGGTTCACCGGCAAGGGGGTGTCCGTCGCGGTGCTGGACACCGGCGTCGACGCGACCCACCCGGACCTGGCCGGCAAGGTGGCCGAGGCGCGCAACTTCACCGAGGTGCCCGACGCTCGGGACACGGTCGGCCACGGCACCCACGTGGCCTCGACCATCGCCGGCACCGGCGCCGCCTCCGGCGGAAAGTACCGGGGCGTGGCGCCGGACGCGACGTTGCTGGACGGCAAGGTCTGTGAGGGCACCGGGTGCACCGACTCGGCGATCCTCGCCGGCATGCAGTGGGCCGCGGTGGAGAAGAAGGCCGCCGTGGTCAACATGAGCCTCAGCGGCTGGGACACCCCGGAGGTCGACCCGCTGGAGGAGGCGGTGCAGACCCTGACCGCGCAGACCGGCACGCTGTTCGTCCTCGCCGCCGGCAACGACGGCTCGGACGGCTCGGTCGGCTCCCCGGCCACCGCCGACGCCGCGCTCGCCGTGGGCGCGGTCGACCGCGACGACGAGTTGGCCGACTTCTCCAGCCGGGGCCCGCGGGTCGGCGACGAAGCGCTGAAGCCGGACATCACCGCGCCCGGCGTCGACATCGTCGCCGCCCGGTCCGCCAACGGCGTCATCGGCGATCCGGTGGGAGACCGCTACGTCACCCTCTCCGGCACCTCGATGGCCACCCCGCACGTGGCCGGGTCGGCGGCGCTGCTCGCCCAGCAGCACCCGGGATGGCGGGCCGACCGGCTGAAGGCCACCCTGATGGCCGCCGCCAAGCCGCACCCGGACCAGACCGCCTACCAGCAGGGCGCCGGGCGGGTCGACGTCGCACACGCCATCACCCAGCAGGTCACCAGCGACCCGGTGAGCGTCTCGTTCGGGCGTACGCTCTGGCCGCACGGCGACGACGAGCCGATCACCCGCACGGTCACCTGGCGAAACGACGGTCCGGCACCGGTCAGCGTCGACCTGAGCGTCGAGGGCGCCGGCCCCGGCGGTCGGGCGCTGCCGGCCGGCCTGTTCCAGTTGGGCGCCAACCAGCTCACCGTGCCGGCGGGCGGCACCGCCGCCACGACCATCACCGCGAACACCCGGATCGGCGACGCCGACGGCTACTGGACCGGGCGGATCGTGGCCCGATCCGGTGCGGCGGTCGCGGTCACCCCGCTGGCCGTGCACCGGGAAGTGGAGAGCTACACGCTGACCGTGGAGCACCTGAACCGGGCCGGCGAGCGCACCGCCGACCACTGGAGCACCCTGGTCGGGATGGACACCTTCAGCTACTGGGACCTCGTCAGCACCGACGGCGTGGCGACCGTGCGGGTGCCCAAGGGGCACTACGGCCTGAGCGCTCTCGTGCTCGAGCCCGCACCGGAGGGTGAGCAGGGCGGGATGTCCCTGTTGGCGCAGCCCGACGTGGCCATCGAGCAGGACACCCGGATCGTCGTGGACGCCCGCTCGGCCAAGCCGGTACGGACGACCATTCCGGACCGGAACGCCGTCCCACAGCTGATCGACCTCAGCGGCAACTTCACGGCCGAGGACGGCAGCGCGTACGGCATCGGGCTCTGGGCCGAGACGTTCACCGGCCTGACCAGCGGTCAGCTCGGCAAGCCGGTCGCCGCCGACCGGTTCGTCGCCACGGTCAGCAGCCAGTGGACCACGCCGGACACGGCCAACAGCCCCTACCTGTACGCACTGGCCGAGGCGATTCCTGGCCGGATGCCGACGGGGTTCGTCCGCGACTACGCCCGACGGGACCTGGCCACCGTCGTGCACCGGTTCCACGATGGCTACCCGGGCACGGAGGCCGAGCGGATCGTGTACCCCGTGCTGGAGTACAACGTCGGCGGCTCGGCCCTGATCCTGCCCACCGCGGTGCCCGGCCAGCGGGTCGAGTACTACAACACCAGGGGTGTGCGGTGGGAGTCCGAGCTCGACTTCGGAACGCGGGACGAGGAAGGCTGGCTGAACGCGCAGGCCGCGCTCTTCTCCACGGCGACCGCGTACCGGGTCGGGCGGACGGTGCAGGAGGTCTGGAGTCAGGCCCCGTACGGACCGTCGTTCCCGACCCCGCGCTGGCCCGAGGAGAGCGTCACCCGGGTCGGTGACACCGTCTGGGTCGGGCTGCCGATGTTCAGCGACGCCGCCGGGCACCCGGGCGGGTCACTCGCCGACAGCGAGCGGACCGAACTCTGGCGCGACGGCAAGCTGGTCGGCGAGAGCGAGTACGCCGGCTACGGCGAGTTCGCCGTGCCACCGGGTGCGGCGGACTACCGGCTCGTCACGTCGGCGAAGCGCAGCTTCACCGACCTGAGCACCGAGGTGGAGTCCAGCTGGACCTTCCGGTCCCGGCACGTCGCCGGTGACACGCCGGCCCGGCTGCCCCTGTCGGCGATCCGCTTCGCGCCGCCGTTGCGGGTCGACAACAGCGCTCCGGCCGGTCGGAGCTTCGTCGTCCCGGTGCGGGTGCAGCGGCAGCCCGGCGCGGCGGCCGCCCGGGTGGAGAAGCTCACCGTCGACGTCTCGTACGACGGCGGGAAGACCTGGCGCGCGGCGAAGCTGGTCCGCACCTCCGGCGACGGCTGGTCGGCCCTGGTGCAGCATCCGACCGGCACCGGGCACGTGTCGCTGCGGGCCACCGCGCGGGACGCCGCCGGTAACACGGCGACGCAACGGATCATCCAGGCGTACCGGTTGCGCTGAGGCGTACCCCGTCCGGGTCCGCGGCGCGGTGCCGCGGACCCGGCGGGTGCGTCAGTCGTTGGCGTGCAGGGCGGCGTTCAGTTCGATGCCCCGGCCGGTTCGCGGACGGGCTTCCAGCGTGCCGGTCACCGAGTTGCGCCAGAACAGCAGGCCGTCGATGCCGGACAGCTCTCGGGCCTTGACGACCCGGCCGTCCGGGAGGGTGACCTTCGAGGCTGCCGTGATGTAGCAGCCGGCCTCCACCACGCAGTCGTCGCCGAGCGAGATCCCGACCCCGGCGTTCGCGCCGACCAGGCTCCGCTCCCCGATGCTGATCTTCTCGGTGCCGCCGCCGGAGAGGGTGCCCATGATGGAGGCCCCGCCGCCGATGTCGGAGCCGTCGCCGACCAGCACGCCCTGCACGATCCGCCCCTCGACCATCGAGGTGCCGACGGTGCCGGCGTTGAAGTTCACGAAGCCTTCCTGCATCACGGTCGTGCCGGCGGCCAGGTGGGCGCCGAGGCGGACCCGGTCCGCGTCGGCGATCCGCACGCCGGACGGCACCACGTAGTCGGTCATCCGGGGGAACTTGTCCACCCCGTAGACGGCGAGGTGGCGGCCGGCGGCCCGCTCGATCACCCGCAGCTCGTCGACCCGCTCCGGCGGGCACGGCCCGGCGGAGGTCCACGCCACGTTGGCCAGCTTGCCGAAGATGCCGTCCAGGTTGAGCTGGTTGGGTCGCACCAGGCGGTGCGAGAGCAGGTGCAACCGGAGGTACGCGTCCGGGGCGTCCTTGATCGGGTCGTCCAGCGAGCCGACCACGGTGACCACCTGCACGGTACGCAGACCGGGCAGGGCCCGGTCGCCGAGCGCACCCGGCGGCAGATCGAGCACGTCCGACTCGCCCTCGCCGGCGACCAACGGCAGCTCACCCAGGCCCAGCTTGCCGGTCGGGTACCAGGTGTCGAGCACCTGCCCGTCGGCGGTGACGGTGGCCAGGCCGATGCCCCAGGCGGAATCTGCGGACGTCACTGTTACACCTCTCGGTCTGGGCCGCGTCGGCCTCAGCTCACTCCTCGCGCTGACAGACCTGAAGGTACCGTGCGAACCATGGAGAACCCGCTGACCCCCGAGGTCCTCGCCGATCCGGTGGCGCTGACCCGCGCTCTCGTCGACATCGAGTCCGTGTCCCTCAACGAGAAGGCGATCGCCGACTGTGTCGAGGAGGTCCTGCGCGGTGTGCCACACCTGAGCACCCAGCGGCACGGCAACACCGTGATGGCGCGCACCGACCTCGGTCGGTCGCAGCGCGTCGTGCTGGCCGGGCACCTGGACACCGTGCCACTGAACAACAACTTTCCGTCGACGATGCGCGGCGACCTGATGTACGGCTGCGGCACCTCGGACATGAAGTCCGGCACCGCGTACGCGCTGCACCTGGCGGTGACCCTGCCCGACCCGCGCTACGACGTGACGTACTTGTTCTACGAGGCGGAGGAGATCGAGTCGCGGTACAACGGGCTGAACCTGGTCGCCCAGGCGTTCCCGGAGTGGCTGGAGGCGGACTTCGCGGTGCTGCTGGAGCCCACCTACGGCATCGTCGAGGCGGGTTGCCAGGGCACCATGCGGGCCATCGTGACGACCACGGGTGAGCGGGCGCACGCGGCGCGCTCCTGGCACGGGGTGAACGCAATCCACGGCGCCGGTGAGGTGCTGCGGCGGCTCCAGGCGTACGAGGGGCGCCGGGTCACCATCGAGGGGTGCGACTTCCGCGAGGGTCTGAACGCGGTCCGCATCATCGGCGGCGTCGCGGGGAACGTGATCCCCGACCACTGCGAGATCGAGGTCAACTACCGGTACGCCCCGGATCGCGACCCGGTGGCGGCGGAGGCGCACCTGCGGGAGGTCTTCGCGGGATTCGACCTGGCCGTGACCGACGCGGCGGCCGGCGCGGCCCCTGGACTGGAGGCGGCCCCGGCGAAGGAGTTCCTGGCGGCGGTCGGCGCGGCCCCGATCGGCAAGCTGGGCTGGACGGATGTGGCCCGGTTCGCGGCCATGGGAATTCCGGCCCTGAACTTCGGCCCCGGCGACCCGAACCTGGCCCACCACAAGGACGAGCACGTCGAGATCAGCAAGATCCGGGACGGCGCGGCAACCCTGCACCGCTGGCTGGCCCCGGCCTGACCGGCGCACCGGGCGTGTCGCGCCCGGTGATCAAGAGGTTTGCGTCAGCCGGGCCCGTTGTCGGCGACGCGAACCTCTTGATCAGCTCCGGAGGTGGCGGGGGCCGTGGGGGAGGGGGTCAGGTCCCGGATGTGGCGGCGCTCGGCCACCACGTCTCTGATCCGTCGCTGCATCTGGCGGCGGATCCGGATCATCTCGCTGTTACTGATCACGCTGTCTCCTCCCCCGAAGGCGCGCGCCGGGGCATACCCGGTATGTGAATAGTAAGACGTACGGGCGAGCCGAATAGTTGCGTTGATCGCGAACTATTTCTCGGCGTCCGCGCCCCGCACACCCGGCGGGTGCTGCTCCACTACGGTTGCTCCATGAGCCACAGCAACGGGCGGGAGGCCGGCCGCGGTCCAGCGCAGGAGCGGCACCGGGGCGCGGTCACGCTGCGCCGGGGGGCGATCCCGAGCAGCACCGCCGACCAGCGACTGCTGGACTCGCGCGGGCGCGGCGACTGGAAGACCAGGGACGCGTGGCGGGCGCTGCGCATCCTCAGTGAGTTCGTCGAGGGTTTCGACACCCTCGCCGACCTGCCGCCGGCGGTCAGTGTCTTCGGTTCGGCGCGCAGCGGTCCGGCCACCGCCGAGTGCAAGCTGGCCGAAGAGGTCGGCGGGGCACTGGCCCGGGCCGGCTACGCCGTGATCACCGGAGGTGGGCCGGGAGTGATGGAGGCCGCCAACCGGGGTGCCACCGAGGCCGGCGGTCTGTCCGTCGGGCTCGGCATCGAGCTGCCGTTCGAGCAGGGCATCAACGACTGGGTCGACCTGGCCATCGACTTCCGCTACTTCTTCGCCCGCAAGACGATGTTCGTGAAGTACGCGCAGGCGTTCGTGGTGCTGCCCGGCGGCTTCGGCACCATGGACGAGCTGTTCGAGGCGCTCACGCTGGTGCAGACCGGCAAGGTGACCCGGTTCCCGGTCGTGCTGATGGGCGTCGCGTACTGGCAGGGGCTGCTCGACTGGCTGCGCGACACGATGGCCGCCGGCGGCAAGATCGGCCCGGTCGACCTGGACCTGATCTGCCTCACCGACGACGTCAACACGGCGGTCCGGCACATCGTCGAGTCCGAGGCGGCGCTCTCCGTCGAGCAGGACGCGGTCCGCGACGAGGCCGTCGCGCGTACCGGCGCCGACCGGCAGGCCGCCGCCGACCAGGCCGCCGACCAGCCACGGGACAACTGATGGCGGCGATCTGCGTCTTCTGCGCGTCCTCCCGTACCCTCGACCAGCGTTTCCTGGACCTGGCCGCGGAGACCGGCGCGGAGCTGGCCCGGCGTGGGCACACGCTGGTGAGCGGCGGTGGCTGCGTCGGCATGATGGGTGCGCTGGCCGATGGTGCCCGCGCCGCCGGCGGGCGCACCGTGGGTGTGATCCCGCAGGCGTTGGTCGACCTGGAGGTCGCCGACCTGGCATCGGACGAACTGCTGGTCACCGACTCGATGGCCAGTCGCAAGACGCTGATGATCGAGAAGTCGGACGCCTTTCTCACCCTGCCCGGTGGGCTGGGCACGCTCGACGAACTGTTCGAGGTCTGGACCACGGCCACCCTCGCCCTACACGGCAAGCCGATGGTGCTGATCGACACCGACGGCTTCTACCGCCCCCTGCTGGACTGGCTCGACACCCTCACCGACCAGCACTTCCTCAAACCCGCCGGCCGCGACCTGCTGACGGTGACCACCACCGTCCCGGACGCCCTGGACGCCCTGGAGTCCGCCCTGACCTGACGCGGGCTCCCAGCCTCCCCGGTCGATCATGAGGTTGGCGGCGAGGCCGTCGGCGTGTCGCGCCGCTAACCTCATGATCGACGGAGCGTGATGGGGTGGGGTGGGGCTCGGTGGGTGTCGTACTCCTCTGATGGGATGAGCTGATGCAGGCGTACCGGTTGGTGCGGCGGTCCGAGGGGCCGGCGCGGGGGGACGGGGCGGCGCCGGCCGACAGTTCCGTGCCCGCCGCCGGCGGTGCGTCCGCCGACACCGAGCCGGGGCCCGCCGGGTGGCGCGTCGACCGCTCGCAGGCCGAGGTGGCGGCGCACACCGACGGGCCGCTGCTGGTGCTCGGCGGTCCGGGCACCGGCAAGACCAGCACGCTGGTCGAGGCGGTCGCCGCCCGGGTGCGCGAGGGCGTCGACCCCGAACGGGTCCTGGTGCTGACCTTCGGCCGTCGGGGCGCCACCGCACTGCGTCAGCGCATCGAGGCCGGGGTGGCGCAGGACGGCCACCGGGTGCTGCGCGAGCCGCTGGTGCGCACCTTCCCCGCGTACGCCTTCGGGCTGCTGCGCCGGGCCGCCGCCGAACGGGGCGAGCCGTCACCGCGCCTGCTCACCGGCCCCGAGCAGGATCTGATCATCCGCGAGCTGCTCGACGTGGTGGGCGAGGAGCCCGACGACGACCCGGTCGGCTGGCCGACCGACCTGCGCCCGGCCCTGCGGACCAGGGCCTTCGCCGGTCAGCTGCGCGACCTGCTGATGCGCGCCGCCGAACGCGGGGTGGGCCCGATCGACCTGGCCCGGCTGGGTGACAAGCTCGGCCGCGCCGACTGGCCGGCGGCCGCCCGCTTCCTGCGGGAGTACGTGTCGGTGCTCGCACTGCGCGACGTCAGCAACCGGGGCTCGATCGCGTACGACCCGGCCGAACTGGTCCGCGCCGCCACCGGGTTGTTGCGCGACGACGAGGAGTTGCTGACCGCCGAGCGTCGCCGGCTCGCCCACGTGTACGTCGACGAGCTGGCCGACACGGACCCCGCCCAACTCGACCTGCTCTCGGTGATCGCCGGTGGGGGCAAGTCCCTTGTCGCGTTCGCCGACCCGGATTCGTCCACCTACGCGTTCCGGGGCGCCGACCCGGCCGGGGTGAGCACCTTCGCGCACCGATTCCGGACCGCGTCCGGGGCGCCCGCGGCGCAGGTGCTGCTCACCACGTCGTACCGGGCCGGGCCGGGCCTGCTCGCCGCGATCGCCCGGCTGGGTCGTCGGCTGCGTGGCCCGTCGGCGCACCGCCGGCTGCACCCACTGCCGGACGCGCCGCCCGGTGTGGTCGAGGTGCACACGTTCCGCTCGGCGACCAGCGAGGCCGCCTGGCTGGCCCACGCGCTGCGCTCGGCCCACCTGCTCGACGGTGTGCCCTGGTCGCGGATGGCGGTGCTGGTGCGGTCCACCGCGTTGCAGCTGCCCACCCTGCAACGGGCGCTGCACGCTGCCGGCGTACCCACCGTGGTGCACGGCGAGGACCTGCCGCTGCACCTGCAACCGGCGGTGGCACCGTTGCTGCTCCTGCTGCGCTGCGCCCTGGAACCGGAGCACCTGGACGAGGAGGCGGCGGTCGCGTTGCTGCACTCGCCGCTCGGTGGTGCGGATCCGCTGGCCGAACGGCGGCTGCGGCAGGGCCTGCGGGCGTTGGCGCTGTCCGGCGGCGACCGGCGACCGTCCGGTGAGCTGATCGTCGAGGCGTTGCGCGACCCGACCGAGCTGGCCGGCATCGACCGGCGGTGGGCGGAGCCGGCGCAGGCGGTGGCTGCTCTGCTCGCCACCGCCCGGGACGCGGCCGCCCAACCCGGTGCGACCGCCGAGACCGTGCTCTGGGAAGTCTGGGACGCCAGCGGCCTCGCCGAACGGTGGGCCGGAGCGATCGGCCAGGGCCGGCCCGCCCCCGGCGAGGGGGACCTGGCCCGACGGCGGCGCGCCGAGGCCGCCGACCGCGACCTGGACGCCGTGCTGGTGCTCTTCGACGCGGCGGCCCGCTTCACCGACCGGCTGCCCGGTGCCCGTACCGAGGTCTTCCTCGACCACGTTCTCGCCCAGGACCTGCCGGCCGACACCATCGCGCCGACCGCCGACCGGGGCGCGGCGGTGCGGCTGCTCACCGCCCACGCGGCGAAGGGTCTGGAATGGGACCTGGTCGCGGTGGCCGGTGTGCAGGAGGGCATCTGGCCCGACCTGCGGCTGCGTGGCAGCCTGCTCGGCTCGGAGCGGCTGGTCGACGTGCTGGCCGGCCGGTCCGTCGGCGGCGCGACCGCGGCGAACGTGGTGGGTCAGACCTCGGCGCTGCTGGACGAGGAACGCCGCCTCTTCCACGTCGCCATCAGTCGTGCCCGGCACCGCCTGCTGGTGAGCGCCGTGGCGTCGGCCGCCGTCGGCGGTGACGACCACGAGGAGCAGCCGAGCCGTTTCCTGCACGAGCTGGGCCCGAGCGCGCCAC
>NZ_WBKR01000085.1 GCF_008868155.1 Micromonospora sp. ALFpr18c | reverse complement strand
GCCGCCTCCGCACCGACCGACGCCGCCCCGAAGGACGCCCGATGGACCAGCTGATCACCGGCGCGACGCACGACCCGCACGCGCTGCTCGGCGCGCACCCCGCCGACTCCGCCACGACGATCCGCACGATGCGCCGGGGCGCCGGTGACGTGGTGCTGCTCGTCGGCGACGAGCGGTACCCGATGAAGCGGGTGCACGACGTGGGCGTCTTCGAGGCCCAGGTCGAGGGCACCGTGCTCGACTACCGGGTGGAGGTCGACGGCACCGCGCACGACGACCCGTACCGCTACCCGCCGACCCTCGGCGAACTGGACCTGCACCTGATCGGCGAGGGCCGGCACGAGCGGCTGTGGGACGCGCTCGGCGCGCGGGTCTTCGACGAGGGTGTGGCGTTCAGCGTGTGGGCGCCCAACGCCCGTGGGGTGCGGGTGGTCGGCGACTTCACCGGTTGGGGCCCGGACGACGGCTGGCCGATGCGGTCACTCGGCTCCAGCGGCGTGTGGGAGCTGTTCGTGCCCAACGCCCGCGTCGGCGCCCGCTACAAGTACCGGGTCCTCGGCGCCGACGGGCAGTGGCGGGACAAGGCCGACCCCCTCGCGGCGTACGCGGAGGTGCCGCCGGCCACCGCCTCGGTGGTGCACCACTCGACGTACCGGTGGAACGACGCGGACTGGCTGGCCCGGCGGGCCGAGCGCCAGCCCCACCAGGAGCCGATGAGCGTGTACGAGGTGCACCTCGGCTCCTGGCGGCCCGGCCTCGGTTACCGCGAACTGGCCGACCAGCTCGTCGCGTACGTCACCGAGCTGGGCTTCACGCACGTGGAGTTCCTGCCGGTGATGGAGCACCCGTTCGGCGGTTCCTGGGGCTACCAGGTGACCGGCTACTTCGCGCCGACGTCCCGCTTCGGCGACCCCGACGACTTCCGCCACCTCGTCGACTCCCTGCACGCCGCCGGCATCGGCGTGATCCTCGACTGGGTGCCCGCGCACTTCCCCAAGGACGAGTGGGCGCTCGCGCGCTTCGACGGCACCCCGCTCTACGAGCACCCCGACCCGCGCCGGGGCGAGCACCCCGACTGGGGCACGTACGTGTTCGACTTCGGCCGCCGCGAGGTCCGCAACTTCCTGGTCGCGAACGCCCTCTACTGGTGCGACCAGTTCCACGTCGACGGGCTGCGGGTCGACGCGGTCGCCTCGATGCTCTACCTGGACTACTCCCGCGAGCACGGCCAGTGGGCCCCCAACCAGTACGGCGGTCGGGAGAACCTGGAGGCCATCGCGTTCATGCAGGAGGTGAACGCGACCGTCTACAAGCACCACGCCGGCGTCGTCATGATCGCCGAGGAGTCCACCGCCTGGCCGGGCGTGACCCGCCCGACCGCCGACGGCGGGCTGGGCTTCGGCTTCAAGTGGAACATGGGCTGGATGCACGACACCCTGCTCTACACCTCGAAGGATCCGATCTACCGCCAGCACCACCACCACCAGCTCACGTTCTCCCTGGCGTACGCCTGGAGCGAGAACTACGTGCTGCCGATCAGCCACGACGAGGTCGTGCACGGTAAGGGGTCACTGGCCGGCAAGATGCCCGGCGACACCTGGCAGCGGCTGGCCAACGTACGGGCGCTGCTGGCGTACATGTGGGCGCACCCGGGCAAGCAGCTGCTCTTCATGGGCTCCGAGCTGGCCGACGACCGGGAGTGGAGCGAGGAGCGGGGCCTCGACTGGTACCTGCTACACGACCCGGCCCGCGCCGGCGTGCAACGGCTCGTCGGCGACCTCAACCGGGTCTACCGGGACACGCCGGCCCTCTGGGCACAGGACACCGAACCGGCCGGGTTCCGCTGGATCGCCGGCGACGACGTCGCCAACAACACCGTGTCGTTCGTCCGGATCGCCCCGGACGGCTCGACGCTGGTGTGCGTGGCGAACTTCTCCGCCCAGCCGCTGCACGACTACCGGATCGGGCTACCGGCCGGCGGGACGTGGACCGAGGTGCTCAACACCGACGCGCACCACTACGGCGGGTCGGGCGTGGGCAACCTGGGCGAGGTCCGCGCCGAGGACGTGCCGTGGCACGGAATGGTGGCGTCGGCGGCCCTCCAGGTGCCCCCGCTGGGCGCGGTCTGGCTCCGCCAGGGCTGACGAACGCGGCGACGCTCAGACCAGGTTGGCGTCTCGGAGCAGCTGCCACAGGCCGGCGCCGTCGGGCGCGGACAGCCACTTCTGCCCCACCGGTCCCGACGAGGGGCGGCCGGCGGGGGCGGGCAGGCTACCGGCCAGCACCGACTGGGTCGGGGACAGTCGGCGGATCGCCACCCCGGCGACGTTCTCCGGGTGGGCGGCGGCGAACTCCCGGTAGATCTCCTGGTCGTGCTGGCCGTCGTCGCCCACCAGCAGCCAGCGCACGTCGGGGAACTCCTTGGCCAGCCGGGCCAGGGTGGAGCGCTTGTGCTCCATGCCGCTGCGGAACCAGCGGTCGGCCGTCGGCCCCCAGTCGGTGAGCAGCAGCGGCCCGGCCGGGTAGAGGTGCCGGGACAGGAACCGGGTCAGCGTCGGCGCGACGTTCCACGCGCCGGTGGAGAGGTAGAAGACCGGCGAACCGGGGTGCGCGGTGACGAGGCGTTCGAAGAGCACCGCCATGCCGGGTACGGCGGCGCGGGCGTGCTCGTCGAGCACGAACGTGTTCCACGCGGCGAGCAGCGGCCGGGGCAGCGCGGTGACCATCACCGTGTCGTCGATGTCGGAGAGGATGCCGAACGTGACGTCCGGGTCGAGGATGCGCACCGGCGCGTCGACCGGCTCGGCGTCGGGGACGCTGAGCCGGACCGTGCCCCAGCCGGGCGGCAGGTCGGCCTCGACCAGCGTGTCGACGAAGCCGCTGCGGTCGGCCCGCGTCTCGTGGCGCACCCCGCCGGCCTCGATGGTCACCGTGACGTGTTTCGCCGGCAGGGTGGTGAAGCTGCGCCAGCCGCGAACCTTGTCCAGGCGGCCCCGCTGGCGGGTGTCCGGACGGCCCAGCAGCACCCGGCACATCACCCGTACCCAGCCCGGGGCGCCGTAGCCGGTGTACGCGACGATGTTGACCCGCCAGCCGGTGCGGCGCAGGCGGCGCTCCACGAGCTGGTGAACGGCGTCCTCGATCCGCGCTGCCCGGTGCAGGTTCGGAACGGCCAGTTGGCCGGCGGGAGTGGGTGGCACGCGCCAACCCTGCCACACGTCGACACCCACGGCCACGCGAGCCGGCCCCGGCTGCGCCGAACCTCCCCGGCCCGCCCGCCGTCCGTGAAACACTCCGGTCGGGACGACGACGGGGGCGTTGGTCGTGTCGCATCCAGAGCAGCACCGTGGGCGGTGGCGCCCGAGACTCGACCGGCCGGCGCTCGTGGCGCTGCTGGTCGGGCTGGTCGGCGTCGTCTACCGGCTGGTCCTGACGCTGTACACGGTGCCGGTGTCGAACAGCGACGAGGCCACCTTCGGCCTCGCCGCGCTGCACATCGGGCAGGGCCGGGAACGCCCGGTCTTCCTGTACGGCCAGCACTACATGGGGATGCTGGAGTCGTACCTGGCGGCGCCGCTGGTCGCGCTGGCCGGACCGAGCTGGCCGGTGCTGCGGCTGCCAATGCTCGCGCTGTACGCGCTCTTCCTCTACCTGATCCACCGGTTGACCCGCCGGATCTGCGCGCCCTGGTTCGCCACCTTCGTCGTCGGCCTGCTCGCGCTCGGGCCGGAGCGGGTGGTACGCGACCAGCTCACCGTCGTCGGCGGGCGGCCGGAGGTGAAGCCGGCGGTGCTGCTGATGCTGCTGATCACCGTGGGACTGGCCGCCGGCACGGTGCACCGCCGGCGGCTCGCCGTCGCACTGTTCGGCCTGCTCGTCGGTGTGGCCGCCTGGTCGGACTGGCTGATCCTGCCGTACCTGGCGGTGGCCGGGCTGGCGCTGGTGTGGGCGCTGCGCCGGGAGCTGCTCGGTTGGTCCGGTCTGCTGCTGGTGGCGGGCTTCGTGGTCGGGGTCGCGCCGATGATCGTCGACAACCTGCGTGCCGGGCCGGGTGAGGACTCGCTGACGGTGTTCCGGGAGGTCAGCACCAAGGCGGGGCCGCTGCCGGCGTGGTCCGAGCGGATCTCCGGTGGCCTGCTGGAGGGGGTGCCGCTGGCGCACGGGCTCTGCCCGGTGGACGGCTGCGGGCGCTGGCAGCAGTGGTTCGGGCTGCTCTACCCGCTGCTGCTGGTGGCCGCCGCGGCGCTCGCCGTACTCGCGTACCGCCGGGCCGCCGGCGGGCCGCGCGGGGAGCGGGTCGGGCCGGTCGTACAGCTCGCGCTGGTCGCGGGCGCGGCGTTGACCCTGCTGTCGTACGTGCGCAGCCCGCTCGCCGCGACCAGCCCACTGGACAACGCCCGCTACCTGTCGGTGCTGCAACTGTCACTGCCGGCGGTGCTCTGGCCGCTCTGGGTGGCGGCCCTGACCTCCTGGCGGGGCACGGTCAGCGTGCTCGGCCGGCTCACCGGCGCGCTGGCCACCGCGGTGCTGGTCGCGCTGACCGCGATCACGCTGGTGATCACCGTGCTGTTCGCGACGACCGGCACCGCCGCGTCGCGAACCGAGGAGCGCCAGGCCCGGGACCTGGCCGCCGCCCTGCGCGCCGACGGCCCGCACGAGGTGTACGGGGACTACTGGACCTGCAACCGGCTGATCTTCAACACCGACGAGAGGGTCGTCTGCGGCGTGCTCGACGCCGACCTGTCCCCCGGGCAGAACCGCTACCGGCCGTACTGGCGGCAGGTCGGCCGGGCCGAACGGCCGGGTTACGTGGTGGAGGTCGACTCGCCGATGGACCGCCGGCTGCGCCGGTTGCTCGCCGACTCCGCCGACGCCGCGCTCGTCCGGGAGGTCGGCGGCTATCGCGTGTACCACCCCGACACACCGGTGCGGCTGTGGCGGTAGAGCCGGGTCGTACGCTGGCCGGGCCGGCGCGCGGGGCGCCGACGCACCCGTCGAGGAGACCCGATGCTCATCCTGCTGCCGCCCTCGGAGGGAAAGGCCGATGCCGGCACCGGACGGCGCTGGGCCGCGGACCGGCTGTCGATGCCCGAGCTGAACCCGGCCCGCGAGCGGGTCCTCGACGCGCTGGTGGCGCTCTGCGCCGGCCCGGACGAGGAGGCGGCTCGGACGGCGCTCGGCCTCAGCGACGGGCAGCGCGGCGAGCTGCGGCGCAACGCCCGACTGCGGGCGGCGGCCACCGCACCGGCCGAACGGCTCTACACGGGGGTGCTCTACGAGGCGCTGGAGCTGGCCTCGCTGCCGGCACCGGCACAGCGGGCGGCCCGCCGGTCGATCCTGATCAGCTCGGGTCTGTGGGGCGCGGTGCGGCTGGCCGACCGGATCCCGCCGTACCGCTGCCCGATCGGCGCCCGCCTGCCCGGCGTGGGCGCGCTGTCGGCGTACTGGCGCGGGGAGCTGGCGCCGGCGCTGGACGCCGCAGCCGGCCGGGGGCCGGTGCTGGACCTGCGCTCCGGCGCGTACGCGGCCACCTGGACGCCACGCGGGGAGCTGGCCGAGCGGACGGTCACCGTGCGGGTGCTGCACGAACGGGAGGTCGACGGTGCGCCGGTCCGTTCGGTGGTGAGCCACTTCAACAAGGCGACCAAGGGGCGGCTGGTGCGTGACCTGCTGGTCGCCGGGGCCCGGCCGCGTACCGCCGCGGAGCTGATCGGCACGCTGCGGGAACTGAAGCACACCGTCGAGGAGCAGACCGTCGCGCCGGGCCGGGTGCGGCAGGTGGATCTGGTCGTCACCGACCTGTGACGGCGGGCAGCCGCAAGATTTGCTCAAGGCTCGGCGCGAGCGGTTCCGCAATGGCGTCGCAGGGGCCACGGTAGGAGAACCCAGACTCCGACAAGGGGGCCTCCGTTGACCCGCGAACCCGCCCTGCTCGATAGACTCCGCACCCCGGCGACGCCACCCCCACTGGACTGGCTGACCCTGGGCGACGCGTTCGAGGCCGCCTGCCTGCTGCGCTGCACGCCACCGCCGACCGCCGCCCGACCGGGCACGACGCCCACGTCGTACACCCCGGCTGTCGAGTTCAACCGGGAGGACGCCGCCCAACGGATGCGCCAGCTGCTCGGACGGCTGGACATCCCGGTGACCCACGAGGCGGCCGTCGGTGGCCTGCGTCGCCGCTATGAGCTGCACCGGCTCTGGGTGCCCCGGGAACACCACAGGACGTACACCCGGCTGTTGGACGCCGGCTGGTGGCAGGGGCGTCGGGAGCTGCTCGGCGGGCCGCTGCCCGGCGCCTCGCCGGCCCGCCGGCGGTGGGTGTCCCGCCTGGCGGCCTCGGCCTGGCGGTCGGCGCTGCTGGCCGGTGGGCGGCACGTCCGCCGGCACATCCTCGGCGTCCGGATCACCGACCGGGAGCTGGCCGCCGTGCTGATCCGCGGCGCCGCCGTGCTCGACGTGCCGGCCCGGCTGCGCCCGGGCACCGGCTGCTTCCTGGTCAGCGTCGCCGACGGCCCCGACCGGGAGCGGATCCTGAGCAGCGCCGCCCTGGAGCCCGCCCGCCGCCCGGCCTGCTGAACGGGCGCCGGTGACGCGCCGGCCGCCCCGGACGGGCTTGCGCCCACCGGGCCGACGGCGCACAGTGCAGCGCGTGAGGCATACCCCGTCCAGCCGGCCCGGCCACCGCGGCGCGGGCACGGCGGCCCTGTTGACGCTGCTGCTGACCCTGACGGTGGGCGGCTGCCGGGACACCGCGACCGACCCGGTGCCGATCCGGATCGCCACCGGCAGCCCCACCGCCGTCTACTACGCCTTCGGGCAGTCCCTGGCGGCCATCCTCAACCGGGAACTACCCGACGTACGGGCCAGCGTGGTGGTCACCGCCGCCTCGGCGGAGAACGTCCGACTGGTCGGCTCCGGCGACGCCGAGCTGGGCTTCACCCAGGCCGACGTGCTGCTCGGCCCCACCACGGCGAGCGCGTCGATCAACGCGATCGCCCGGGTGTACGACGACCAGCTGCACCTGGTCACCACGGGCGGTGGCCCGGTGCGTACCGTCGCCGACCTGGGTGGGCGGCGGGTGTCCGTCGGCGCCCCCGGCTCGGGTACCGAGATCACCGCGAGCCGCCTGCTGGAGGTGGCGCGGCTCGGCGGCGACGCGGTGCACCGCGAACGGCTCGGACTGGACGACTCGGTGGCCGCGCTGCGTGCCGGGCGCATCGACGCGTTCTTCTTCTCCGGCGGGCTTCCGGTGCGGGGCATCGAGGAGCTGGCCTGGCGCAGCGCCACCCGGATCGTCGACCTGAGCGAGTGGACCGAGCGCCTGCGCTCCCGCTACGGCCCGGTCTACGTCTCCCGGGACATTCCCCGCTCGGTGTACGGCGTCGACCGGGTGACCACGGTGGCCGACCCGAACTACCTGATCGTGCGGGCCAACCTGCCCCAGCGGCTGGTCCGGGAGGTGACCGCACTGTTGATGGACCGGCGGGCCGAGCTGGCCGCGGCGCATCCGGCGGCGGGACGGATGAGCCCCCGCTCGGCGATCGTCACCGCCCCGCTGGCGCTGCACCCCGGCGCGGCGGCCTGGTACCGCGCGGCCAAACCCTGACGGTCGCCCGTCACCCGGCGGGGACGGGCCGCGCCGGCCCGGCGGGTTCGGTGTCCACGGCCACCCGGTCGACCTCGGGAGCGGGTGGCGGCGCCGGAAACCACAGGCCGGCGACCAGCCCCCGCGACTCCCCCGCGCGCATCGTGAGCCGCCCGTCGGAGGCGTCCACCAGCACCGCGACGATGGTCAGGCCGAGCCCCGCGCCGTCGACGTTCTGCGCGTCCGGTGCCCGCCAGAACCGCTCGGTGGCCTGGCCGAGCTGACTCTCGGTCATGCCCGGGCCGGAGTCGCGCACCTCCAGGACCACCCCGTCGTCACGGTGGGCCACCGTCACGGTCACCGCACCGCCTGGCCCGCTGAACTTCACCGCGTTGTCGATCAGCGCGTCCAACGCCTGGTCGACGGCGGTCGGCACGGTCCGGGCGTACGCCGGGGCATCGCTCGTGGCCAGCCGCAGCGTGACCGACCGGTGCCGGGCCAGCGGTGCCCACGCGGCCACCCGGGACGCCGCCACCGCGGCGGCGTCGACGGTGACCCGCTCGTTCTCCTCGCGTTCGGCCCGGGCCAGGGTGAGCAGCGCGTCGAGCACCAGCGCCAGCCGGTCGGTCTCCTCCAGCGCCAGCCGGTGCTCGGAGCGGCCGTCCTCGTCGGTGAGGCTGGGGCCCAGCTCCTCCACCCGCAGCCGCAGCGCGGTGAGCGGGTTACGCAGTTGGTGGCTGGCGTGCGCCACGAAGGCACGCTGCCGGTCCATCACGTCGGAGACCACGTCGGCCATGTGGTTGAAGCCGGCCGCGAGCCGGCGCAGCTCCGGCGGGCCGAGGCGGTGCTGCACCCGGGCGCTCCGGTCGCCCTCCGCGATCACGTGGGTGACCGCGTCCAGTTCGGTGACCGGGCGCAGCACCCAACCGGCCAGCCCGAACGCGGTGAGCACGCAGGCCAGTACGGCGAGCAGACCCGCCAGGGCGAGCAGCAGCCACCAGAGGGCGACGGCCCGGCGGATCGGGTCGGCAGGGGTCACGATCACCACCGCGCCGAGCACCTCGCCACCGTCGCTGACCGGCACGGCCACCACCACCGGCGCGGTCGTCCACGGCCACACCGACCCGGGGGCGCTGGTCTGCTGCCCGGACAGCGCGATGTCCAACACCGAGGCGGTCGCGGCGGGCTGCCACCGCGGCGAGGCGATCAGCGTGCCCCGGTCCCGGTCGACGACGGCCGCTCCGATCGCGTACAGCTCGTCGTAGCTGCGCAGCTCAGACTCGATCGGGTCCGGCCCGCCGCCGCGCAACGTCGGCCCGGCCAGCGACGCGAACCGGGTGGCGTCGGCCAACCGGTCGGCGCGGACCCGTTCGGTCTCGCTCGCGGCCAGGGTGGCGGCCAGCGGGGTCTCCAACGCGATCAGGACGAGCACCATCAACAGCAGATAGCTGATCACCAGGCGGCGGCGCACGACGACCCCTCAGACCTCGCGCAGCCGGTAGCCGACCCCGCGTACGGTCTCCACCAGGCGGGCGTCGCCCAACTTGCCGCGCAGCGACCCGACGTGCACCTCGACGGTGTGCCGGTCGGCCCAGGTGGTGCCCCAGGCGTCGAGCAGGATGCGGTCGCGGGGCACCGCCACGCCGGGCTGACGGGCCAGCGAGAGCAGCACGTCGAACTCCTTGCGGGTCAACGCGACCAGCCGGCCGTCCACCGTCACCGTCCGGGCGGTCACGTCGATGCGCACCGACCCGGCCTCGATCAGGTGCCGCTCGGGTGCCGCGTTCGCGGCTCGGCGCAGCACCGCCTCGATGCGGGCCTGCAACTCCACCATCGAGAACGGTTTGACGACGTAGTCGTCGGCGCCGAGGCGCAGCCCGAGCACGCGGTCGCGTTCCTCGCCCCGTGCGGTGACCGCGATGATGCCGAGCTGGCTGCTGCGCCGGCGCAACGCCCGGCACAGGTCGGTGCCGTCCCCGTCGGGCAGCGTCAGGTCGAGCAGCACCAGATCGCACGGGGCGGCCGAGAGCGCGGCGGCGACGGTGGCCGCGTGCTCCACCTGGTATCCGCGCCGGGTGAGGGCCGAGGAGAGCGCAGCGGCCACCCGGCGGTCGTCCTCCACCAGCAGGATGCGCACCCGTGCCCCCGTCCCTCGCAGCGCCGTCCTTCGAATGGTGGCAGAAGCGCGCGGTGAGTGGGAGGCCCGCCCACCGGGGGCGGCCGGTCAGAGGCCGAAGACGTCGTCCGCGACGGCGTCCCGGACGCCGTCGGTGAAGCCCCGGAAACCCGGGTCGTCGTGGCGGGCCGGCACGCTGGTGACGTTGACCCCGCTGGCCTGGGTAACCGCGTCGACCAGGGGCGGATAGTCGATCTCGGCGTCGTCGAAGGCGTCGTCGTCCGCCTCGGCCAGATTGATCACGTGCTGCACGTCGTCCGACGGGGTGTCCGGATCCGCGGCCCACTCGCCGCCGGCCCGGTAGCACTCGCCGTACAGCGCGCGCTGGCTGTCGGTCCAGTCGTCGTCGTAGTTCTCCATCGCCATCCCCTCCGCGGCCGCTCCACCTGAGCATGCCGGGCGACGACCGGCGTCGGCGGCGGTACGGCCGAAACGCGTACCGGCCGACGTAGGCTGCGGAGGTGATCTACAAGCTGCTGCCGACCGTGGAGTGGGACGACGCCCGGGCGGCCGGGCACCTGGCCGGCTCGGCGGTGGACCGGCAGGACGGTTTCATCCACCTCTCCGCCGCCGACCAGGTGGTGGAGACGGCCCGTCGGCACTTCGCCGGCGCCACCGGGCTGACCCTGCTGAGCGTCGACGAGCAACGGTTGGGCGACGTGCTGCGCTGGGAGCCGTCGCGGGGCGGGCACCTCTTCCCGCACCTGTACGGTCCACTGCCGGTCACCGCGGTGGTGGCCGCGCGGGTGTTGCCGGTGGACGTCCCGGTCGCCGACGCGGTGGCCGCGCTGCTGGACTGACACGACCACGCCCCGGTCCGACGGTGTCGGGCCGGGGCGCGGAGCGGTGCGCCGATCAGCGGCAGAGGCGGCCGATCTCCTCCTGGAACCGGTCCATCGGGTTGGCCTCGGCCGGCCCGAGCAGGTAGGTCTTCAGCTCCCGGCGGGCCTCGGTCATCGGGTCGTCACCGGCCCGGGTCACCGACACGATCTTCTCCAGCTCGCCGCAGTCCCTGGAGAGCAGGTACGCGGCCCGCGCGGTCGGGAACTCGCGGCGGAACTCGTCCTCCGGCAGGCCGGCCGGGTTGGCCACCACGTACGGGCGCTGGCTCTGTACGAAGTCCGAGACCACACTGGACACGTCGCTGATCAGCAGGTCGGTCTGGTTGAAGCAGTCGAACAGCGCCGGCGTGCGGCCGGTGATGACCAGGTGCGTGGTGCCGTCCAGGGAGGACGCGTTCGGGTTGCCGCCGGCGGAGCGGATCGCGTCGACGATCCGCTCGTGCACGGTCCGGGCCGCCTTCGACCGCGACCCGGTGAGCGGGTGCGGCTTGTAGATCAGGCGCACCCCGGGGGTCGTGGCCAGCACCCCCTTGACGATCCGCTCACCCATCAGCACCAGCGAGGTGTGGTACGGGTCGTCGTCGAGCCAACCCTCCCAGGTGGGCGCGTACAACACGGTGAACGGCCGGTCCACCGACTCGGCGCCGAAGGTGTGCACCCCGGCGAGCTGCGGCCGGCCGATCTCCACGATGTCGGAGTCGAGCACCCCCACGCCGGCCCGGGCGTACCGCTCCCGGCCCGCCAGGCCGGCGACCCACACCTCGTCGTACACCTTGCTGTAGGGGTTGACGCTGGCCTGCTTGTCGCTGTCACCGTGCCCGACGAAGACGTGCTTCGTGCCGGGCTCGCGCAGCATGTGGATGTTCGCGCCGACGTTCGCGGCGTACAGCGCCGCGCGGATGCTGCCGAGTTCGAGGTTCATGAAGTCCACCCCGGTCGGTACGCAGATCACCGGCAGCCGCGTGTCGGCCAGCTCCAGGAACGCGTCCCGGCTGCGCATCAGCACCACCGCGCGCTGCTGGAGCGCCTCGGTCGGGGCGAGCCACATGTTCGCCTGGTAGACGTCCTTCGCCGGGCCGGCGAAGTAGAGCGCCACCTCGGGCCGGTAGGTGTCCAGCCAGCGCTGGACGGCCGGCAGCAGCGGGTCCTGCCCCGCGCCCCGGCCACGCAGCCAGGTCAGCGCGATGATCGCGCCCACCACGCCGGTCGCCACCACGGCCACCGCGGCGGCGACGAAGAACGGCGTCACGTCGTGCTGGACCGCGGCGGCCACGGCGGCCGGCACCAGCAGCAGGTTGAGCAGGGGCATCCGGTCACCGGCGACAGCTGCCGCCCAGGCCGGCGGCTGCGGGGCGGCGGACAGCGGACCCAGCTCGATGTTGCGCACCATGGCGGAGAGCGGGTTACGACGCTCGATCATCGTGGAGAACGCCCCGGCGAAGACCGACACGACCCACACCGCGGCGGGCAGGGCGAGCAGCAGGGTCAGCTCACCGCCGGTGAGCGGGACCTCGGCGGCGACCAGCAGCACGGCGGCGAGGTCCCGGGTCAACTGCCGGTACGACCAGTGCAGGCCGACCTTCTCCAACAACAGCGGCGACGACGGGGACCAGCGGGCCACGGCGAACTCGCCGACCACCGCGACAAGGCCGGCGACGGCGAACAGACCGACCCATCCGAAGGTGCCGGCGACGAGCATGACCAGGTAGGACAGCACCAGCAGTGCGGCCTGGGCGGCCACCCCGATACGTCCTGTCAACGTGCCGAACAACGAGTTTCGCTCCCTACGAGTTTGATGACCGGCTTGGGCGGGTGGTCCCCGACGCCGATCGCGTCCGGCCGCTCTCCCGCTCTTCGCGCAGGCCGTTCCCCATCACCGAGCTCCTGAGGTGCAGTGTGCCGCGCGGCAGCCCGAGCACGGGGCCGGCCGCCTGCGCGTGACTGCGACCTTAACGCGAGAGGGCGTGACGGCATCGCCCGGGTATCGGGTGACAATCCGGTCAAACGCGCACCGGCAGCCCCGGCCGGTGCGCGGTACCGCGTCGGACGGCGGACCTGCCGTCCGACCGAAGCGCCACACACCGGCATTCGGGCAGCTCGACCGCCGCTGGCGGCCGGGCAGCTCAACCGCCGCTGGCGGCCGGGCCGGACGTCGTGGTGCGGTAGCAGATCATCCCGCCCGGGGACTTGCGCGAGGCGACCCGCACCAGACCCAGAGCGGGTGCCGCGTCGTTGCCGACCTTGTTGGTCCTCCACAGGCAGACCGCGGCCACGTCGACCCGGCGCAGGGCCGCGTCGACCTCGGCGACCGACGGCATCGGCTCGACGCCGTCGGCGAACCTGCCCAGCAACAGCCGGTCCTTGGCGAACGGGGTGTCCATGCCGTAGTCGGTGAGATAGAGGTCCCGGGCCATCACCACCCGGGTGCGGGTGGTGACCTGGGGCATGGCCCGCATGACCGACGTGGGGGCGAGCACCAGCCCGTCCGGCAGGTCCTGCCGGGTGATCCAGAACGTCACGTTCTTGCGCGTGTCCGGCATCCGCCAACTCGGCTTGTCCTGCAGGACATTGGCCGTCCACATCGGCTCGCCAAGGTTGAAGAAGGCGAGCACCAGGGCGACCGGGATCGCGAAGGCCAGGGCCCGGTTCGGCCAGGCGAGCCGGGGCCGTCGGGGCAGTCGGATCGTCGCCAGCAGGCCGACGAACAGCGGCACCGGCAGGATCCACGGCACCCGCCACAGCACCGCCGCCAAGCCGGTGAGTTCGGCGCCCACCACCAGGACACCGGGTACGAGCAGCAGCGTCACGGTCAGCACGGCGCTGGCGCTCAACAGTCGTGGCGCGCCGCGACGCAACAGCAGCGGGGAACTCCACATGGCCACGCCGGCGATGACACCGAGCACGCCGAGCCACAGGCTGAACTCGTAGACGGCGCGCGGTTCCTGCACCTCGGTGTACGTGGCGATGACGTTGTCGAGGCCGTTCGTGGTGAGTCGGGTGAGCACGCCGGACAGCAGCGGGTACGCGGCGGCGGCGGCGAAGCACAGGACCGCCTCGCGGGGACGCCGCAGGAGCAGCAGCACCGCGGCGACCGTCGCCGCCAGGAGCGGCAGCAGGATGACCGCGGTGGTGGTCAGCCCGACGGCGGCGACCGAGAGCAGCGCGAGCAGGGCGAGGGCCCGCCGGGACCGGTTCTCCAGGAAGTCCGTGAGGTACACCCAGGCGAGCGGGACGAGCCCGTGGACGAACACGCTCTTGCCCTGCGTGAGCCGGGGCAGGTGGTAGGTGTTCAACACGTCCGGGGCACCCGCCACGAGCAGGATGTACGCCAGGGCCACACCGAAGACCAGCAGCGGACGCCGGGGCGCCCACCGCAGCACCAGCCGCCACAGCGCGAAGATCACGAAGACGGCCAGCAGCGGGAGCATGAGATACCAGGTCACCGAGGCGGCGTGCACGTGCAGGACACGCGCGAGCGCACCGATGAACACCTCGAACGAGGGGATCGGCGGGTTCGCCGTACCGCCGGGGAGGACGCCCTCGGTGAACAGGAAGTCCCGGAACGGGATCTCGTCGCGTTCGGCCACCCAGACCGACTTGCCGACGTAGAAGACGTCGTCGAGGGACACCCGGGCGAGCAGCGTCGCGAAGTACGCGGCGGCCAGCGAGACGGCGAGCACCACGTAGCCCTGCACCGAGGTGGTCACCGCGCCGGCGGTCGCGGGAGAGCCGCCGACGGTGACGCCGAAGCCGGTCGTCGCGCCCCGCACCCGCAGCGACGTCCACACCGAGACGATCGCGACGACGCCGAGGGCGATCGCCAACCACCAGGTGAGCTGGTCGGTGCCGAGGGCCGCGAGCAGTGCCGCGCCGGTCGCCGCACCGATCGGAAGGACGTAGCGGCGCAGCAGTGTCGCGCGTCCGACCGCGGCCGGCGACGCCTCGGGCGACTCGTCCGCCGTCTCGGCGCCGGTGGTCGGGATCGGCTCGCCGGCCCGGCGACGGGAGCGCAGCCGCCACCCGACGGCCACCGTGATCACCATGGCGACGGCCCAGGCGGCCAGGACCACCGAGGGGCGCAGGTCCAGGGCGAGGTTGAGGTGGTAGAGCAACGTCCAGAGCGCGAAGCTGACGATCGCGGCGTCGGTGAGGACGACAGGTAGCGCGGCCACGGCGGCGTTGACGCGTCGGACCAGAGCACCCGAGCCTGATCGTCGGCCACCCGGCGCCGTGGGCGTGCCCCGGTCGGCTGGCGCAGGTGCCTCCACAACGTCCTGGACTTCCGTCACGAGCCGTCCTTGTCGTCTATCCGTGTACGCCCGGGGCCGGACCGCCCTGGGATCGACACGGGAGGGTGTCCGAATTGGCGGGTGCAGCCTACCGGGCTCGTACCGGGTACGCGGGGGTGCCCGGCGGCAGCGCGAGTCACGTCCCCACGCCCGCGCCGTGCTGGTGGGGCACCCCGCTCTGCACGCCGAGTCCGGCGACGACGGACTCGACCAGACGGTCCAGGTAGCTGTCGGTGAGGGGCAGTCGGGCGATGGCGAGCCGCCAGTAGAGCGGGCCGACGATGAGATCGATCGCGGCGTCCGGGTCGGTGTCGGCCGGTAGCTCACCGCGCTGCACGGCCCGGCTGACCAGGCGACCACCGATGTCCTGCTGGCGGGCGTGCAGCACCTCACGCAGGGTCGCGTCGATGCTGGGGTTGCGGGCGGCCTCGGCCAGCAGGTCCGGAATGATCTGCGAGGCCAGCGGGTGGCGCAGGGCGTGCGCCACGGCCTGGAACAGCAGCGCGAGGTCGCCGCGCAGGGTGCCGGTGTCCAGCGCCGGGAGCTTGCCGTGCGCCGCCGCGGCGACGATCTCCACCACCAGGTCGAGCTTGGAGTTCCACCGCCGGTAGATCGCGGTCTTGCTGACGCCGGCCCGGCGGGCGACCGCCTCGATGGAGAGGCGGCCGTAGCCGACCGCGGCGAGCTCCTGCATCAGGGCGCGCCGGATGGCCGTGGTGATCTCGCCACGGAGCACCGCCGCACCGGCCGGGGTACGCCTCTTCTCGGTCGTCACCAGGGGCTCTTCTCACAGGTCACGCGGACCAGAGTAGCGCAACGACGATACGGTTGCGTCCCGACGTGTTTCGGACTACTGTCCACGCAGCGGCGAGGCGGCGCCCCGCGCACCCATCCCACTAGGATTCCATCGTCGCGAGCAACCCCGTCTGCACGAAAGATCGGAGCGCCATTTCCATGGCCACCACCGCGCTGGTCGACCCCGACACGGGCCTGACCCAGGCGCAGCTGGCCGCTCGGCACGGGCTGCGGGTCGCCGGTGAGCGACCCAGCCTCGTCGAGTACAGCCGCCGACTGTGGGCCTACCGGCACTTCATCGCCGCGTACGCCAACGCCAAGCTGGTCGCCTCGTACAGCAACGCCAAGCTGGGTCAGCTCTGGCAGGTGCTCACCCCGCTGACCAATGCGGCGGTCTACTACCTGATCTTCGGGGTGGTGCTGGCGCAGAACAGCATTCCGAACTTCATCGCGTACCTGACCACCGGGCTGTTCATCTTCAACTTCACCCAGAGCGCGGTCCTGGCCGGCACCCAGTCGATCAGCAGCAACCTGGGGCTGATCCGGGCGCTGCACTTCCCCCGGGCCAGCCTGCCGCTGTCCACCACGATCACCCAGTTCCAGCAGCTGCTGGCCTCGATGGTCGTGCTGATCGGCATCGTGCTGGTCACCGGCGAGCCGATCACCCTGAAGTGGTTGCTGCTGGCGCCGGCCCTGCTGCTGCAGGCGGTGTTCAACGCCGGCGTGGTGCTGCTGGTGGCCCGGCTGGGCTCCAAGTCGAGCGACCTGAAGCAGGTCATGCCGTTCGTCATGCGCACCTGGATGTACGGCTCCGGCGTCCTCTACAGCGTCAGCCTCTTCGAGCGGCTGCCCGCCTGGGCGACGACGCTGGTGCAGTACAACCCGCTGCTGGTCTACATCGAGCTGGCCCGCTACTCCCTGCTCGAACAGGCGCCGCTGCTCAACGAGTCGCTGACCCAGCTCTGGCTGGTCGCGGCCGGTTGGGCGCTGGTGGCCGGGATCGGCGGTTTCATCTACTTCTGGCGCGGCGAACAGGAGTACGGCCGTGGTTGAGCACATCGGGGCCCCCACCGAGGCGACCGCGACACTGACCGCCACGCAGGAGCGCATCCCGACCGTGGTGGTCGACGACGCGCACATCATCTACCGGGTGCACCAGGGCGCCGCCGGTGGCACCACACCGGTCGCCGCGCTGCGCCGGCTGGTGAAGCGCACGCACGCGCCGAACGTCCGGGAGGTGCACGCGGTCAAGGGCGTCTCGTTCACCGCGTACCGGGGCGAGGCGATCGGGCTGATCGGCAGCAACGGCTCCGGCAAGTCCACCATCCTGCGGGCCATCGCCGGCCTGCTGCCGGTCAACCGGGGCGCGATCCACACGCAGGGGCAGCCGTCGCTGCTCGGCGTGAACGCGGCACTGCTCAACGACCTGTCCGGTGAGCGCAACGTGGTGCTCGGATGCCTGGCCATGGGCATGCACCCGGACGAGGTGGCCAAGCAGGCCGCGGGGATCATCGACTTCTCCGGGATCAACGAGCGGGGCGACTTCGCCAGCCTGCCGATGCGGACGTACTCGTCGGGCATGGCGGCCCGCCTGCGCTTCTCCATCGCCGCCGCAAAGAAGCACGACGTGCTCCTCATCGACGAGGCGCTCGCCACCGGCGACAAGGGCTTCCGCAAGCGCAGCGAGCAGCGGGTGCGGGAGCTGCGTGAGGGCGCCGGCACGGTGTTCCTGGTCAGCCACCAGCTCTCCTCGGTACGGGACACCTGCGAGCGGACAATCTGGCTGGAATCGGGCCTCATTCGGATGGACGGGCCGACCGACGAGGTCATCCGGGCGTACGAGGCGTACGCGAACAGCAAATAGAGCCACGCCATCGACACGACGCCATCGACACGACGCCATGGACCGCGTCGCCCGCGTTGGGGCGGCGCGGTCCGCGCGTTAAGGTTCATTCCGTCGCCGCTCGGGCGGAACCTTCCGTTAACGCATTCCTGAGAGTGAGGATCCGGCAATGACGCAGGACCAGACCACTGGCCCGGACGCCGCAACGGAGACCCCGACGCCGTGGCGGCCCTCGCGGACAGTGGCCGTGGTGCTGGCCGGCGGCACCGGCACCCGGCTGGGCCTCGGCATCCCGAAGCAACTGCTGAAGATCGCCGGTAAGCCGATCATCGAGCACACCCTGGCCGTCTTCGAGGCCGCACCGGAGATCGACGAGATCATCGTGCTGATGGCCACCGGCCACGTCGAGGACGCCCGGCAGATCGTCGAGAAGGCCGGCCTGCGCAAGGTCACCAAGGTGATCGAGGGCGGCGACACCCGCAACGCGACCACCCGCATCGCCCTGGACGCCGTCGGCCCGGCCGACTGCAACATCCTTTTCCACGACGCGGTACGCCCGCTGCTCAGCGGCCGGATCGTCCGCGAGTGCGTGAACGCGCTCTGGACCTACGACGCCGTGGACGTGGCCATCCCCTCCGCAGACACGATCATCCAGGTCGACGACAACGACTGCATCACCGACATCCCGGTGCGTTCGCGGCTGCGCCGCGGCCAGACCCCGCAGGCGTTCCGCTCCCCCACCATCCGCGAGGCGTACCGGATCGCCGAGGGTGACCCGGACTTCGCCGCCACCGACGACTGCGGCGTGGTGCTGCGGTACCTGCCCGGCACCCCGATCAAGGTGATCGACGGTTCCGACGAGAACATCAAGGTCACCCACCCGGTCGACGTGCACCTGGCGGACAAGCTCTTCCAGCTCGCCGCCGCGCAGGCCCCCCGGCTCACCGACCACCGCAGCTACACCGAGGAGCTGACCGGCCGCACCATCGTGGTGTTCGGCGGCAGCTACGGCATCGGCCACGAGCTGACCGAGCTGGCCCGGCGCTACGGCGCGCAGGTCTTCCCGTTCAGCCGCTCCACCACCGGCACCCACGTCGAGCGCGCCGAGGACGTCGAGGCCGCGCTGAAGACCGCCTTCGACGCCACCGGCCGCATCGACCACGTGGTGGTCACCGCCGGGATCCTGGAGAAGGGTGCCCTCGCCGAGATGGACGAGGAGACCATGGACCGACTCCTCCAGGTCAACTTCGTCGGCCCGGTGACCATCGCCCGGCAGTCCCTGCCCTACCTCCAGCAGACCAAGGGCCAACTGCTGCTCTACACCTCCAGCTCGTACACCCGGGGGCGGGCCCGCTACGCGCTCTACTCCGCCACCAAGGCCGCCCTGGTCAACCTCACCCAGGCCCTCGCCGACGAGTGGGCTGACGTCGGCGTACGCGTCAACTGCATCAACCCGGAGCGGACCGCCACCCCGATGCGTACCCGGGCCTTCGGCGAGGAGCCGGAGCACACCCTGCTGGCCGCGGAGGCCGTCGCCCAGTCGTCGCTGGACGTGCTGATCTCCGACCTGACCGGCCAGGTCATCGACGTACGCCGGGCACCCGGTGACGGACCGGCCGTGCCGGCGCAGTCCGGGCCGGACCGGGCCGAGGCGCCGGCCGGCGTGGCGTCCGCGAACTGACGTCGACGGCTGCGGAACCACGAACGGAGCGACATGCGCGGCGACCTGGTCCGAAAGCTGGCCGCCCGGTGCCTGAGCACCGGGTTGGCCGTGCTGGCCTTTGTCGTGCTGGCGCTCACCGACGCCACCGGCTGGGGGTTGGCGCTGGCCGTCGCCGCGCTGGCCGGCTCGGCCGCCGAGCAGCGGATCCGTCCGACCGCTGACCTCGTCGCCGAGACGACGCTGATCGCCGCCGCGATCCTGGTCGGTTACTCCCGGCGGCTGGACGACGGGCTCGACCTCGCGCTGGTCGCCACCGCGCTGGTCCTGCTGGGGCTGGTGCTGCTGGTGGGGCCGCTGCGCACCGCCGGCAATCTGGAGATCCGGGCCGCCAACCTGCCGGTGCGTGCCTGGACGCCGCTGATCGCCGACCGGCTCGGCACCGCCCTGCTCGGGCTGCTCGCCGTGGTGGCCCTCGCCGCCGCGCTGACCCTGCCGGCCGGCGTGGCCCTGGCCGCCACCGTGCTGCTGGGCGCGGGAGCCGGGGCGGTCGCCCTGGACCTGGCCCGGCGGCGGTTCCGCCCGGCCGTCGGCGGCGGTGCGGTGGCGCGCGCCCTGCGCCGGCACGAGCCGGAGTTCCTGCTCTACTTCTCCGCGCCGCCCGGCTCGGAATACCAGGTCACCATGTGGCTGCCGTACCTGCAGCGGATCGGCCGGCCGTTCCTGGTCGTGCTGCGCGAGCCGGAGTTCCTGGCCCCGATCGCCGCGGCCACCGACGCGCCGGTGGTCTACTGCCCCACCCTGCGGTCGCTGGACGAGGCGCTGGTGCCGAGCCTGCGCGCGGCGTTCTACGTCAACCACGGCGCGAAGAACAGCCACTGCATCCGCTTCACCCAGCTCACCCACGTGCAGTTGCACCACGGCGACAGCGACAAGGCGCCGAGCGCCAACCCGGTGTCGGGGATCTTCGACCGGATCTTCGTGGCGGGGCCGGCGGCGATCGACCGATACGCCCGCGCCGGGGTGCAGATCCCGGCGGACAAGTTCGTGGTGGTGGGCCGCCCACAGGTCGAGTCGATCGAGGTACGCCCCGAGCCGGCGCGGGGGTTGGCGCAGCCCACCGTGCTCTACACCCCGACCTGGACCGGGCACCACGCCGACGCCGACTACTGCTCGCTGCCGGTGGCCGAGAAGCTACTGCGTCGGCTGCTGGAGCGCGGCGCGACCGTGATCCTGCGGGCCCACCCGTACACGGCGCAGAACCCGGCGTCGGCACGCCAACTGGCCCGCCTGACCGAACTGCTGGTCGCCGACCGGGCCCGCAGCGGACGCCCGCACATCGTCGGCGCGGCCGCCCGCGAGCTGAGCCTCACCGAGTGCGTCAACCGCTCGGACGCGCTGGTCTCCGACGTGTCCGGGGTGATCTCGGACTACCTCTACTCCGGCAAGCCGTACGCGGTCACCGACATGGGCGACGAGGGTGACCGGTTCACCGAGCGGTTCCCGTTGGCCGGGTCGGGTTACGTGCTGCGCCGGGACATGTCCAACGTGGACGAGGTGCTGACCGACCTACTGGACACCGACCCGTCCGCCGAGGCGCGGTGGACCACCCGCCGCCGTTACCTCGGTGACTTCCCGGCCGAGTCGTACGCCGAGGGGTTCCTGAGCGCCGCCCGCCGCGAGCTGGCACCGGCGCAGGCCCTGCCCACCCCGGCCCGCGTGTAGCGGCTCAGCGGTACGCGTCGAGCAGGGCCAGCACGGCCGCCGGGTCCTCCACGTGCGCGTTGTGCCCGAGCCCGGGCAGCGTGGCGACGGGTACGCCGTACTCCTTGAGCTGCGCGTCGGTGACCATCGGGTCGTGCTCGCCGCGGGCCAGCACCACCGGCACGTCGGTCGCCGCGAGCAGTGCCGCCAGGTCGGGCTCACCGACGGCGAACGCGGTCGGATCCATGGCGAGACGCCACCGGCCGTCGACCCGCCGGAGCCCGGCGTCCACGACCGGGTGGTCCGGTGGGAGCAGGCCGGCCAGCCCGGACACCCGCAGGTAGCGGCGGGCTGCCTCGGTGCGGCTGGCGAACCAGCTGACCGGACGGGCGGCGAGGTCGGCGGTGCGGCTCAGCTCGGCGGGCGACCAGACCGCCTTGATGCCCACCCCGACCACCGCGTCCACCGGCAGCCCGGCGTCGCGGGCGGCCAGCGCGAGACCGACCACGCCGCCCAACGAGTGCCCGAGCACGACGAGCCGGTCGTCGGCTGCCAGGCCGTGGGCGATCCGGTCGGCGAGGCCCGCGAAGGAGTACGACGGCAGCGGCGCCGACCAGCCGTGGCCGGCGAGGTCCGGGGCGAGCCACCGCCCGGGCCAGTGCTGCTCCAGCAACGGCGCCGAGGGCAGCCACACGTCGCCGGTCGCCCCCATCCCGTGCAGTAGCAGCAGGACCGGCCCACGCCCGGCGCGACCACCCGATTCATCCCCCACGGCCGCAGTCTCCCACGGTTCGCGGCCAGGTACGAGCGTCGTGCGCGGACCCGACCGATAAAGATCCACTGTAGAGTGCGGCACCTGGACGGGGCATCGTCGTCGCGGAGAGGAGCCCTCGTGCTCAGCAGGTATCGACGAGCCTGTTGAACGCCTCCACGATCCGGATCGTGGGGATCGACGCGAACCGCACGGGCATCGCGGCCGGCACGCTGAGCGGCTACGGCATGACCGGGTACGGGTCGGCCGCCACCAGCGGCTCCAGCAAGATCGACTATCTGTTCGTGAAGGGAAGCGTGCGGCCGTCCAGCATCGGCCACACGGTCAGCGGGACGAAGTCGAACCACCTCGCGCTGTACGGCTTCATCGACTCACGAAGACGCCGCGGGCGCCGCCCCCTCGTGGGAGACGGCGCCCGCGGCGCTCCACCGCCTGGGTCAGGCGGAGTAACCCCGGGTGGCGATCCAGTTGGCCAGGTCGATCGTGGTGACCCAGTACGACGGGTCGGCAGCGTTCGCCGAGTCGGCGATCCGCACCGTCCGACCGTTGTCCTTGTAGCCCACGACGGCGATGTAGTGCCCGCCGCCGTAGGAGTGCCAGCCGCCGTCGGTGTCGGTGGCGTCGCCGACCACGTTGGCCACCACGCCACGGCCGTCGGTGATCGCGGCGACCACGTCGGCCTGGAGGCGATCCATCTGGGCCGGGCTGGGCGAGCCGGCGAACATCCGGGTCCGGTACGGGGAGCCCTTCACCTCGGCGTTGAGCACCCGGGTGGTGTCCTCGGCCGAGTTGGTGCCCATCTCGGTGGTGCCCAGCTCGACGGCGAGTTCGTCCAGGGTGCGGTCGACACCGCTGGCGCTGAGCGCGTTGCGGGTGGCCGCCGGACCACAGTTGTAGTAGGTGTTCTGCGCCTCGTAGTCGTAGTCGAGCACCTTGGTCGCGGGCGGCTTCGGCGGCGTCGGCTTCCGGGTGAGGTCCGGGTTGCCGCTGGCCTTCGCGGCGGGCGACGCGGCGCTGGCGGCCGGGGCGGCGGTGCTGGGCGCGACGCTGGCCGAGGGGGCCGCGACGCGCGCCTGGCTGCGGGACGCGGCGGTGTCGCTGCGCATCTCGGCGACCGTGGTCGCGGTGTGCTGGCTGGCCGGGGCGCCGTCAGCGTCGGCGAGCAGGACACCGGTGGTGGTCGCGATCGCGAGGGCCGCGGCGGAGGCGGCGACGATCTGGTACGGGCGCTCGGTGCTGAGGCGGCGGAGCTGACGGTGCAGGGTGTGCTTCACGGGGTCCTCCACGGTTCGGGGGGAGAGCGGCACACCGGGGCCGAGCCGGTATCCGGGCAGGCGCCAGCGCGCGGACCGGGGTCCGCGGATGGTGAACCGCTCAGGGGAACGCCCGGCGCGGCCGGGCGGGAAAAACGGTGACCCGGGGGGTCAGCTCACCGACCGGATGAGCGGGGGCACCGTGGCGCCGTGGAGGCGGAGGAACAACCGAGGGGTGGAAAGGTGCTGCACGAGGATGGAACTCCTTCCGACACCGCCTACCGGGTTAGCTGACGGATTCGGGCGGGAAGATCGCCCTACCGCGGGCCGTGGCTCGCGGATTCACCCCGGACTTACTGATGGGTCCCCGGTTCGTTGATCACGATTGAGCGGGTCGGCGCGGCGTCGCCTCTTGCGATCGGTTACCGCACCGGACGGGACGACAATACTGGCCGGTTCAAGCCCTTGCCAAGCCGTGTCCACCTGCGTAAACATCATTTCGCCCGACAATTTCTGCGCGTATTGCCGATGACGTGACTCGATGGGACAACCGGTGACGGCGACGCCTGTGGTCGACAACCGGACAGGCCGCCGGCAACGTCGCCAAAATCGCGGGACCAATCGGGCCGATCGCGCCGGACGCCCGATTTCCCGGGCCCGTGACCGGGCTCACAGCACAGATCGGGCTCAACCGCAGATCGGGCTCATCCGACGCGAGCCGGACGCCACCGCGCCACCACCGCGGGACGGAACACCCGGGTCGCCGTCCGGCGGGCCGGCACCGCGGTCGGCCGGAGCCGGGCGGCCGCCGCGTACGCCTCCTCAGCGAGAGTGCGGGCCGACTCGGCGGCCAACTCGGCGTCCCGCCAGGCCGACCGCTCCCGCCCGGCGGCCACCACGTAGTCGGCGCGCCTCGCGTCCCTGATCGCCCGGGCGATCAGGGCCTCCTGCTCGACCGGGTGCCGGCGGGGATCCCACCCGCGCCGGTGCCCGAACACGTCGCCGAGCTGCCCCATGGTCAACTCTCCGCGCCAGTGCGCCGCCATCGCGGCGCGGTGCAGGTAACGCTCCCGAGCGGCGTACTCCGCAGGAGTGTGCGGCGTGCGCGGGGTGGGCAGCGCCCCGGCCCCGGCGAAGCGACGGGCCGCGGCGTCCGCCTCGTCGTAGCGGGCCCAGGCCCGTTCCACCCGCTCCTGACTGATCAGCCAGTCAGCGCGTCGCCGTCGGGCGGTCTGGGCCGCGCCGGCCGCCGCGACGGCCACCTCCTCGGCGTAGCGCCGCAGGTCGGCGGCCTCGGCCGCGGCCACCTCACGGGCGGTGGGCGCGGTTGGGGCTGGCTCCCCCGTCGGCCCGCCCCGCTCCGGGCGGGCGACCAGGACGGCCAGCACGCTGAACGCCAGCAGGAACAGGGCCGACCAGATGGCGGCGGCCTGGGGCACCTCGGTCAGAAACTGGTAGAAGACGACGGTCTCCATGGTCGACACCTCGGAACGAGAGCGATGCGATGGTGGCCGCACGGGCCGACCGGATCGCGGCGGGGCCACGGGTCGGCGGGTGCGGGGCTGGTGGATCGACAGGGCGCGGCGGCGGAACGGTCGTCCCGGTGGATCAGCGGCGGGGCGGAGCCCGCGGCGCCCGGCTGGTCGGCCCGTCGGTGTGCGGCAGCCGGTCGGCCCCGGCCACCCGCACCGGAGTCACGCCCAGGGCGACGACGACGTTTCGGGCGGCCAGGCTTGCCGGCTGCGGATCGGCCGACCGTGCCGCGATGCGCGGGTCAGCGGCATCGCCGGCGGTGGCCGACGGCGCCTGTCCGACAGAAGCGAGCCGGCCGGACGGCGCGAGGGGCCCGGCGGTGAACGCCGACGGCGCGAGGGGCCCGGCGGTGAACGCCGACGGTGCGAGGTGCCCGGCGTTGAACGCCGACGGCGCGGTGGCCGGCGGTGTGAGCGGCCCGGCGGTCAGCGCCGACCCCGCGCCGGCCGGCGCCAGGTGCCCGGGGCCGGGCGAGGCGCCCGCGCTCGCACCCGCGCTCGCGCCCAGCGTGAGGGCGGCGACGACGGCGAGGCTGGTCAGCACCCGTGTCGCCCAGCGCGCCACCCACCACAGGGGACAGGTGAACGCGACCGGAAGCACGTACCCACGCTACCGCCGTGGCCGGCCCGGCGCACCGGCGCCGGGCGTGTCGGCGCACGCCGCGCCGACCAGGGTGGACGATCAGCGCGAGTCGGCGTATGTCGATCGATCCTTGGCCCGGCCACCCCCGCCGACCTGCGCATTGTCGGCCCGCCCGCTGCCCGCGTC
>NZ_WBKR01000084.1 GCF_008868155.1 Micromonospora sp. ALFpr18c | reverse complement strand
CCGACCGGCCGGCCGCCCAGCGTGGCGACCGCGTTGACGGCCTCGCCGACGGCCACCCCGGAGAAGCCCCACCGGGTGCCGGTGCCCAGGTTGCCGGGCCCCTGGGCGACCACGGCCACGTCCGCGTGCAGCACGTGTCGGGCGGCGAGCAGGCCGCCGTGCAGGGTGGTGGCCTCCAGGTCGCCGCCGAACGCCTGCCCGACGGTGATCGTGCCGGCCAGGTCGCCGCGGAGCCCGGCGAGGGTGCGGGAGAACCAGGCCGGCAGTGCCCCGCCGTCGGTGAGCAGGTACGCCACCCGGGCGTGCGGAGCGTCGGCCCGGATGCCGGCCAGGATCGCCGGCAGGGCCGAGTGCAGGTCGGCGGTGACCACCGGCAGGCCGGCCAGGTCGTCGGCGTCGGCGAGCACGTCGCGGTGCGGCGAGGCCTCCTCGTCGACGCCGAGCAGGATCGGTTGCAGCGGCGTGTACCGGGCCTTCACGAGGTGCCCGGCGTCGCGGGTGTCACCGGCGTCCGGCGGGTCCGGCGGCAACCGGTCCGGCAGGGCCACCACCAGGGCGTAACCGCCGGTGCCCAGCCCCATCAGCAGGGCTCCCGCGTTGAGCAGCACCCGGTCGCCGGGCTCGGGGGTGCCGACCAGTTCCGGGTACGCCAGCGCCCGCATCCGCGTGCCGTCGGGCAGGTCGACGTCCAGTTCCACCGCCCCGGTCCACTGCCGTCGCAGCGTCGCCACCGTCCCCGTACGCCATCGCACCATGACGGGCACGCTAGCCGCGCGTGCCCGGCGGCCCGCGCCCGGGTGCGGGCCGTGGCGTGGTTCAGGTCTGCTCGGGGCCGCCGCCGGCGTCCGGGCTCGGCCGGGCCTGGGTGTGCCGGGCGGTGCCGGTGGCGCCGGGCAGCGAACGGGTGGGGTCGAGGAAGACGAAGCGGATCTCCGGGTACCGCTCGGTGAGTCGCCGCTCGGCCTCGTCGGCGGTGGCCTCGATCTGCGCGCCGGTGGCCTCGTCGCGGAAGTCGACCTTCGCGGCGACCAGGATGTCGTCCGGGCCGAGCTGCATGGTGAGCAGGGTGTCGATGCGTTCCACCTCGGGCAGCTCGGCCAGCTCCCGCTCGATCTCCCGACGCAGCCGCGCCGGGACCGCCCGGCCGACCAGCAGCGACAGGTTGTTGGCGGCCAGGATCCCGGCGACGGTCAGCAGCAGCAGACCGATCAGGATCGACGCGACGCCGTCCCACACCTCGTCGCCGGTGGCGTGCGACAGGCCGACGCCGAGGCCGGCCAGCAGCAGACCGATCAGGGCCGCGCTGTCCTCCAGGAAGGAAGACCGCCTTGACGGTGGTGTCGGCGGTCAGCCGCAGGAACCGCCACGGGGTCGTCTCCCAGCGGCGGGACTCGCGACGTACCTGGCGCACCGCCCGGGCCAGCGAGATCGACTCGATGACGAACGACACCCCGAGCACGATGTACGAGATCAGGTAGTCGCCGCTGTGCTCGTGCACCAGGATCGTCGTGACGCCGTGGGTGACGGCGAACCCGGCGCCGGCCACGAAGGTGAACATGGCGGCGAAGAACGCCCAGACGTAGCTCTCCTTGCCGTACCCGAAGGGGTGCCGCTGGTCGGCCGGCCGGGCGCCGCGGCGCAGCGCCTGGAAGAGCAGCACCTCGGTGGTGGTGTCGGCGACCGAGTGCGCCGCCTCGGAGAGCATCGCGGCCGACCCGGAGATCAGTCCGGCGATCAGCTTCGCCACCGCGATGGCGAGGTTCGCGGCGCCCGCGACGACCACGGTGCCGACGCTCTCGCTCTCCGGCCTGGCCTCCGCTTGCGACATGAGAGCCACCCTATGACCGGTGGTGGCGGCGCGCCGCGGTAGTGGCCCGCGACACCACCGATCCGAACAGATGTGCGGCACGCCCGCGCGGGTGCACGGCTCGGGCGCGTCGGCTGCTAGCGTCTACCCGTGTCGCGGACCCGCACCGAACGCCTGGTCAACCTGGTGATCTGCCTGCTGTCCACGCGACGGTTCCTGACCGCCGCGCAGATCGCCGCGACCGTGCCCGGCTACGAGCACGATCCCGACGACGCGCGGGACCACGAGGCGTTCCAGCGCAAGTTCGAACGGGACAAGGCCGAGCTGCGTGAGCTGGGCGTGCCGTTGGAGACCGGGACGGCCAGCGCCTTCGACGCCGAACCGGGCTATCGGATCGCCCACCGTGAGTACGCGCTGCCGGACATCCCCCTGGAACCGGACGAGGCCGCTGCGGTGGGCATCGCCGCCCGCCTGTGGCAGCACGCCGGGCTGGCCGCCGCCGCGTCGTCCGGGCTGGCCAAGCTGCGCGCCGCCGGCGTGGACGTGGACCCGCAGGCCACCCTCGGCCTGGAGCCGATGGTCACCGTCGACCCGGCGTTCGCGCCGCTGACCGCCGCTGCCCGGGACCGCCGCGAGGTCGGCTTCGACTACCGGGTGCCCGACCGCGACGCGCCCAGCCGCCGCCGGCTCCAACCGTGGGGCGTGGTCTGCTGGCGCGGCCGGTGGTACGTGGTCGGCCACGACCTGGACCGCGCGGCGACCCGCTGCTTCCGACTGTCCCGGGTGGTCGGTGCCGTCCGGGTGACCGGCGCGCCCGGCGCCTACCAGCCGCCGGCCGGTGAGGACCTGATCAACCACGTGGCCCGCTGGTCGGGGCCGGTGGAACGGACCGGCCGCGCCACCGTGTTGGCCGTGCCGGGCCGGGCCGCCGGGCTGCGCCGCTGGGCGGTCGAGGTGACCGCCGGGCCCGACGGCGACCGGCTGGTCCTGCCGTACGCCGACCCGGACGGGCTGGCCGGGCACCTCGTCGGGTACGGCCCGGACGTGCGGGTGCTCGACCCGCCGGAGGTCCGCGAGGCGGTCATCCAGCGGCTCAAGGAGATCGCCGTGCGCCACGACGAGCTGACCGTGACCGGAGGTGCCCGGTGACCCGTCCCGCCGCCCGGGGTGGCTCCCGCGCGTCCGCCGACCGGTTGGCCCGGCTGCTCAACCTGGTGCCGTACCTGCTGGCCCGGCCGGGCATCGAGATCGCCGAGGCGGCCGGTGACCTGGGTGTCACCGAGCGGCAGCTCCGGGAGGACCTGGAGTTGCTCTGGGTGTGCGGCCTGCCCGGGTACGGCCCCGGTGACCTGATCGACATGGCCTTCGACGGTGACCGGGTGACCATCACCTACGACGCCGGTATCGACCGGCCGCTGCGGCTCACCCCCGACGAGGCCCTCGCGCTCGTGGTGGCGCTGCGGATGCTCGCCGAGACGCCCGGGGTGGCCAACCGGGAGGCCGTCGAGCGGGCCCTCGCCAAGATCGAGGACGCGGGCGACCTGGTGGGCGCGCCGGTGGCGGTCCGGCTGCCTGGGGACAACCGGCGGGTGGAGGCGCTGCGCGCGGCCGTGGAGGGCGGGAAGGCGCTGCGGATCACCTACTACACGGTGGCCCGGGACGAGACCACCGAACGGGTCATCGACCCGCTGCGGGTGCTGATGGTCGGTGGCCGGGCGTACGTGGAGGCGTGGTGTCGACGCGCGGAGGCGGTCCGGCTGTTCCGGGCCGACCGGATCGACGCGATCACCGAGTTGGACGAGCCGGCGACGGTGCCGCCGCAGGCCGTGCCGCACGATCTCACCGAGGGCGTCTTCCGTCCCTCGCCCGACCTGCCGCTGATCACCCTGCGGGTCGGACGGGGTGAGCGGTGGATCACCGAGTACTACCCGTGCGAGCGGGTGGAGGCCGGCGACGGCGACCAGTGGCTCGTCTCGCTGCGGGTGACCGACCTGGGGTGGGCGCGTCGGTTCGTGCTCGGGCTCGGCCCGGAGGTCACCGTGGTGTCCCCGCCCGAGTTGGCCGAGCAGGTCCGGGCGACGGCGGCCGCCGCGCTGGACGCGTACGCGGTGCCCGCGGCCGTCGACCCGGCGGTGCTCGGTGGCGCGCCGTCGGGCGACCCGGCGGTGGCGGGCCGCACCAAGTAGGCTGGCCGCCGTGCTGATCTGGATCGTGCTCGCGGTGGTGCTGCTCCCGCTCGTGGCGCTGGCGCTGGCCGTGCGTCCGGTGCTGACCCGGCTGCCCCGTCTGCGCCGGGCGGCCGTGGCGTTGCAGCGGCGGGCCGCCGAGGCCGACACGCTGCGGGAGTCCGCCGAGGCGTTGCAGGAACGCGCCGAGGGGGTCCAGCGGCAGCTCGACACCGCGCAGCGGCGGCTCGCGGTGATCAAGGCCAAGCGCGGCTGACCGACCGGCGTCGCCGCACCCCACCCGCGGCGGTTGACGGATCATCACGCGTTGGTCGAGACTTCACCGGCCGGGGCGGACCACCACCACCCGGCGGGTGGCAACCGACCGATCCGCACGTACGATGGGCTGCGTACCACCCCCGGACACAGAGCGACTGGAGCTTCTCATGGGTGCCCTCAAGCCGTGGCACATCGCAGTTCTCGTGGTTGTGCTGATCCTGCTCTTCGGCGCGAAGCGGCTTCCTGACGCGGCCCGTTCGCTGGGCCGTTCGCTGCGGATCATCAAGGCCGAGACCAAGAGCCTGCAGGACGACGACCGCGACCTCGCCGAGAAGGCCGACGCGCAGGCCGGCTACCAGCCGCTGCCGCCGCACGCCGGGCAGCAGGCGCCGTACGCCGGTCAGCCGCAGCAGGCTCCGTACCAGGCCCCGCCGCAGCAGCCGGTCGTCGACCCGGTGCACCGCGTCCGCGACAACTGACCGAAGGGCCCGAGTCCCGTGGCCTTCGCACTGCGTAAACGCGGCCCGAGCAGTTTCCAGCGGGCCGCCGACGGTTCGATGACGCTCATCGAGCATGTCCGCGAGCTGCGCAACCGTCTCTTCCGCGCGTCCGTGGCGATCCTGATCGGCTTCGGCCTGGGCGTGTGGCTGGCCAAGCCGGTGCTGCACCTGCTGCAGCAGCCCTACTGTGACCTGCCGCAGGCCCGGATCGTCAACGGCAAGTGTGAGTTCGTGCAGCTCGGCCCGGCCGACCTGTTCCTGCTCAACCTGAAGGTCGCGCTCTGGGTCGGCCTGATCGTGGCCGCGCCGGTGTGGCTCTACCAGCTCTGGGCGTTCATCGCGCCCGGGTTGCACCGGCACGAGCGGCGCTACGCGTACTTCTTCACCGCCCTGGCCGCGCCGCTGTTCGCGGCCGGTGCGGTGCTGGCGTACTTCGTCACGGCCAAGGGCCTGGAGTTCCTGCTCAGCATCTCGGACAGCGAGATCAGCACGACACTGGAGATCACCAAGTACATCTCCTTCGTCACCAACCTGATCCTGCTGTTCGGTGTGGCGTTCGAGTTCCCGTTGATCGTGCTGATGCTCAACTTCGTGGGCATCGCCAGCGCGAAGCGGCTGCTCAGCTGGTGGCGTGTGGCGATCTTCGTGTTCTTCGCGTTCTCCGCCGTGGTCACCCCCACCCCGGACCCGTTCGGGATGACCGCCCTGGCGATCTGCCTGTCCGCGCTCTACTTCGGTGCGGTGGGCATCGCCTTCATCAACGACCGGCGGCGCGGGCGTGGCAAGGAGATCTACGCCGGCATCGACGACGACGAGGTGTCGCCGTTGGAGTACGACGCGGATCCGGTCGTGGCCGGGCAGCGGGTCGACGCGTCCGCGCCGATCGGTGCGCCCGAGCCGATCGCGAAGCCAGCGCCGATCGAGCGTCGTTACGACGACATGACCTGACGGCTGCGCGCCGCCCGGTTCGCCGACGCCGTCCCCGTTGTCCGGGGGCGGCGTCGGCGCGTCACCCGCCGCGCCGGCGCCGGGACCGGCCGTGACGGTGCCTGCCCCCGGTGAACGGCGGGTGACCGACCGGTACGGTGCTGCCCGTGACCGCAGACGATCACCTGCCCGGCCCGGTCGCCGTGCTCACCAACCCGACCGCGGGGCGGGGACGCCACCGCGCCGTGCTGCCCCGGCTGCTGGACGGGTTGGCCGCCGCCGGCCGGCCGGTCCGGCTGCTGTCGGCGTCCAGTCCCGCCGAGGCGGAGGCGGCGTGCCGTGCCGCGGTCGCCGAGGGCGCCGGTGCGCTCGTCGCGATCGGCGGGGACGGGACCGTGCATCGCGCGTTGCAGGCGGTCGCGGGCACCGGCGTGCCGTTCGGGCCGGTGCCGGCGGGCACCGGCAACGACTTCGCGCTGGACACCAGCTTTCCCGCCGATCCGCTCGCCGCGGTGGCGGTCATCGCCGACGCGCTGCGTGCCGGCCGGACCCACGTGGTGGACCTGGCCCGGATGACCGGCGCCGACGGCGTCGAACGCTGGTACGGGGCGGTCCTCGCGGCCGGGTTCGACGCGATCGTCAACGAGCGGGCCAACCGGATGCGCTGGCCGCGCGGCCCCCGCCGGTACGACCTGGCGATCGTGGTCGAGCTGGCCCGGCTGCGGCCCCGCCGCTACACGCTGCGCCTCGACGGGGTGCCGCACGAGCTGGACGCGGTGCTGGTGGCGGTGGGCAACTGCCCCACCTACGGCGGTGGGATGCGCATCTGCCCCGATGCCGACCCGACCGACGGGCTGCTGGACGTGGTGGTGGCGGGCCGGGTCAACCGGCGGACCCTGATCCGGGTGAAGCCGCGCATCTACCAGGGCACCCACGTCAGCCACCCGTTGGTGACCAGCTACCGGGCCCGCACCGTGGAGCTGGCCGGCGAGGGCATCACCACGTACGCCGACGGGGAACGCTCCCTGAAGCTGCCGGTGACGATCAGCGCCGTGCCGGGCGCCCTGAAGCTGCTGCGCTGACCCGCACCGCGCCGATGCTCGCCACGATGACCAGCACGATGGCGGCGCACTCCAGCAGGGTCAACGCCTGACGCAGCACCAGCCACCCGGCGAGCGTGGCGATGGCCGGGCCGAGGCTCATCAGCACCGCGAAGGTGGCGGTGGGCATCCGGCGCAGCGCCAGCAGCTCCAGCGTGTACGGCAGGCCGGAGGCGAGCACCGCGAGGGCCGTACCGAGTGCCAGGACCGGCGGGTCGAGCAGTACCGCGCCGCCGTCGACGATGCCCAGCGGCAGGGTCACCAGCGCGGCGACGGTCAGCGCCAGGGCCAGCCCGTCCGCGCCCGGGAACCGGCCGCCGACCCGGGCGCTCAGCACGATGTACGCGGCCCACATCGCGCCCGCGCCGAACGCGAACGCCACCCCGGCCGGGTTGAGCCGGTCGAAGCCGCCCTGCCCGAGCAGCGCCACCCCGGCCAGGGCGAGACCCGCCCAGCACCAGCTGACCAGCCGGCGGGCCGTGCACACCGACAGCGCCAGCGGCCCCAGCACCTCCAGGGTGACCGCCGGACCGAGCGGGATGCGTTCGATGGCCTGGTAGAACAGCGAGTTCATGCCGGCCAGCGCCAACCCGAAGCCGCCCGCCGCCAGCCAGGCCGACCGGTCGTGCCCGCGCAGTCGGGGCCGGCACACGACGAGCAGCAGCATCGCCGAGATCGTCAGCCGCAGGGTCACCGCGCCGGCCACCCCGGTACGCGGGAAGATCAGCGCGGCCACGGCGGAGCCGAACTGCACCGACAGCGCCCCGCCGAGCACCAGCCCCACGGCGGCGACGCCACCACGGCGCTGCAGAGGCGCGTCGGCCGGTCGCGGTGTGGGCAGCAGGGTGTCGGTCACGGGCACGACGCTAGGCGGTCGCCGTCGCCCACCTTCCGGCGGTGTCCACCATCCTGACGGCGGAGGGCGGCCGGTACGGCGACGGCGAGCTACCGGTGAGCCGCATGCCCGTCCGACGGCACCGCAGCCGCGGGTCAGGCGGGCAGGGCCAGGTCCAGGACGGCGCCGAGCCCGTTCTCCCGACCCGGGTCGGCGGCCGGGAGCACCAGCACCGCGCAGCCGGCGGCGACCGCGCCCGCGTCCGCCGGGGTGTCGCCGACCATCAGCGTCTGCTCGGGGTCGACGCCCAGCATCCCGCAGGCACGCCAGAAGATCGCCGGGTCGGGTTTGCAGCGCCCCACCTCGTACGACAGCACGAACGCGTCGACCAGGTCGGTCAGGCCCCAGGCGTCGAAGTGTGGCCGCAGGTCGAAGCCGATGTTGCTGACCACCGCCACCCGCACCCCGGCGTCACGCAGCGCGGCCAACGTGGGGGCGGTGTCCGGGTACGGCAGCCAACCCTCGGCGATCAGCAGCCGCTCGTAGAGAGCGTCGGCGAAGCCCTCGATGCCCGCGTCGACGGTCTCCGCGAGACCGGTGTACGCGCCCCGGTGGGCGTGCGGGTAGAGATCCCGGTCGGCCCACAGCTCGGCCAGCCGGGGCGGCACCCGCGCCGGCAGTGGCCCTCCGGCGCGCCCGGCGGTCAGCAGCCGGTCGGCCAGCGAGGTGGCCCGGACCCGGTCCAGGGTGACCCCACAGGCCGCCGCGGCCTCCAGCACCCACTGCCGGGGCTCCTCGACCTGGGCGAGGGTGCCGTGGAAGTCGAAGAGCACCGCCTTGACGGGCCGTCGGGACGCCCGCGGGGCGGCCGCGGCCTCGGCGCTGCCCGGCGCAGGGGTCTGGGGCGGTTCGGCATGGTCCGGCACGCCGTGCACCCTACCGACCCCCGCCGACGACCCCTCCGGACGGCCTTGTGGGGTGTCCTGTCCTGGCACGCACTAATCTTGGTGCCATGTCGAGCCCCGCCGAGCGGTACTCAGCGGCGCGCCGCCGAGCCGCGCAGGCCGCACAGTTCCCGGCGCTGGACGAGTTCGCCCTTGACCTGGGGTTTGACCTCGATGACTTCCAGCGGGAGGCGTGCCAGTCGCTGGAGCGGGGCAGCGGCGTTCTGGTGTGCGCCCCGACCGGAGCCGGCAAGACCGTGGTGGGCGAGTTCGCCGTACACCTGGCTCTGCGCGGGCGGCCCGGCGACCCGGCGGCGGCCGACGACGCGGCGACGCCGCCGACCCGGCGCAAGTGCTTCTACACCACGCCGATCAAGGCGCTGTCCAACCAGAAGTACCACGACCTGGTCGCCCGGTACGGCGCCGAGCAGGTCGGCCTGCTCACCGGTGACAACGCGATCAACGGCGACGCGCCGGTGGTGGTGATGACCACCGAGGTGCTGCGCAACATGCTCTACGCGGGCTCCAGCACCCTGCAGGGGCTGGCGTACGTGGTGATGGACGAGGTGCACTACCTGGCCGACCGGTTCCGCGGCGGCGTGTGGGAAGAGGTGATCATCCACCTGCCCGCCTCGGTCACTTTGGTCTCGCTGTCGGCGACCGTCTCCAACGCGGAGGAGTTCGCCGACTGGCTGGTCACCGTGCGCGGCGAGACCGCCGTGGTGGTCAGCGAGCACCGGCCGGTGCCGCTGTGGCAGCACATGCTGGTCGGCAAGCGGATGTTCGACCTGTTCCACGACGCCGACGCGGCCCGCAAGCACGACGTGCACCCGGAGCTGCTGCGCTACACCCGCGACCAGATGCGCCGCCTGGAGCTGGGGGAGGGCCGCAGCGCCGGGCCGGGCTCCGGTCGGCGCGGCCCCCGGTGGCGCGGCCCGATGCGCCCCGACATCGTCGACCGGCTGGACCGGGAGGGTCTGCTGCCGGCGATCCTGTTCATCTTCAGCCGGGCCGGCTGCGCCGCCGCGGTGCAGCAGTGCCTGGCCGCCGGCCTGCGGCTCACCTCGCCCGACGAACGCGCCGAGATCCGCCGGGTCGTCGAGTCCCGGGTCACCGCCATCCCCGGCGAGGACCTGTCGGTGCTGGGCTACTGGGAGTGGCTCGACGGCCTCGAGCGCGGTCTGGCCGCCCACCACGCCGGCATGCTGCCGGTGTTCAAGGAGGTCGTCGAGGAGCTGTTCGTCCGCGGTCTGGTCAAGGCGGTCTTCGCCACCGAGACCCTCGCGTTGGGCATCAACATGCCGGCGCGCTGCGTGGTGCTGGAACGCCTCGTGAAATACAACGGCGAGGCGCACGTCGACCTGACCCCGGGGGAGTACACGCAGCTCACCGGTCGGGCCGGCCGGCGGGGCATCGACGTCGAGGGGCACGCCGTCGTGGTGTGGTCCCCGGAGACCGACCCGCGGCACGTGGCCGGGCTCGCCTCCACCCGCACCTACCCGCTGCGCTCCAGCTTCCGGCCCTCGTACAACATGGCGGTGAACCTCGTCGGCACGGTCGGCGCGGAACCCGCCCGGGCGTTGCTGGAGTCGTCGTTCGCCCAGTTCCAGGCGGACCGGTCGGTGGTCGGCCTGGCGCGGCAGGTGCAGCGCAACACCGAGACCATCGAGGCGTACGGCGCGGAGGCCGCCTGCCACCACGGCGACTTCGACGAGTACTTCGCGCTGCGGGTGGCGATCGCCGACCGGGAGAAGGCCATCGCCCGGCAGGGGCAGACGCAGCGCAAGGCCGCCGCCGTGGCGTCGTTGGAGCGGCTACGCGTCGGCGACGTGATCCGGGTGCCGTCCGGCCGCCGCGCCGGCCTGGCCGTCGTGCTGGACCCGGCCACCGGCGGGTTCGGTGAACCCCGGCCGCTGGTGCTCACCCAGGACCGCTGGGCGGGTCGGGTCAGCCCCGGCGACTTCACCACCCCGGCCGAGGTGCTGGCCCGCATCCGGGTGCCCAAGCACTTCAACCACCGGTCGCCGGGTGCCCGCCGGGATCTGGCCGCCGAGGTCAGCGGCACCGGCCTGGACCGGCACGGTGGCCGCCGGGGCGGCCGTTCCCGGCAGGTGGCCGGCGAGGACCACCGGCTCACCCAACTGCGCGGTGAGCTGCGCCGCCACCCCTGTCACGCCTGCCCGGAGCGGGAGGAGCACGCCCGGTGGGCGGAGCGACGCCGACGGCTGGAGCGCGACACCGAGGAGCTGCGCGAGCGGGTCTCCGGGCGTACCGGGTCGCTCGCTCGCACGTTCGACCGGATCGTCGCGTTGCTGACCGACCGTGGCTACCTCGCCGGCGACGGTGCGGTGACCGACGCCGGCCGGATGCTGGGGCGGATCTGGACGGAGGCGGACCTGCTGGTCGCCGAGTGCCTGCGCCGGGGCGTGTGGGACGGCCTCTCCCCGGCTGAACTGGCCGCCGCGGTGTCCGTGGTGGTCTTCGAGGCGCGCCGCGACGTCGACGAGCGCGCGTCGTTGCCGCGTGGCCCGGTGGCCGACGCGGTCGACGAGACGCTGAAGCTGTGGGGCGAGATCGAGGCCGACGAGGCGGCCCGGGGCCTGACCGCGACCCGCGAACCGGATCTCGGTTTCGCCTGGCCGGTCTTCCGGTGGGCGCGGGGTGAGGCGCTGGCCAAGGTGCTCGGCAGCGGGCACGAGATCGACGGCGAGATGCCGGCCGGTGACTTCGTCCGCTGGGCGCGGCAGGTGGTCGACCTGCTCGGTCAGCTTTCCGACTCCGGGGGCGCGTCGCCGGAGCTGCGCTCCACCGCCCGGCAGGCGATAGCGGCCATCAACCGGGGTGTACTGGCGTACCACACCTCCGCCTGATCATCACTTTCGGTCAACGCCGCTATCGAATCGACGCATCGGACGGTCACCGCGACGGCACCCCCCGGATAGCCCGGGGGGCGCTGTTGCGGCTGCTCGGAGCACCCCTGATCATGGCCCGAGCGCCGTGTTTACGCGCCGGTAACGAATGGGGAGAAGACCGCCGTGGCGGAGATCAATCACTTTGAGTACGGGTGGATCACGCCCGCGCTGAGCTACGCGCTGTCCGTGCTCGGGTCGATCCTGGGGCTGGTCTGCGCCGGGCGCATCCGTACGGCCCGCACCGCCGGGCAGCGCGCCTGGTGGGGCCTGCTGGCCGCCTGGGCGCTCGGCGGCACCGCCATCTGGGCCATGCACTTCATGGCCATGCTCGGCTTCGCCGTCGACGGCACCCGGATCCGCTACGACGTGCCGCTCACCGCCGCCAGCACCGCCATCGCCGTGGTCGCGGTCGGCATCGGCCTGGCCATCGTCGGCACCGGCCGCCTGAACCCGGCACGGCTGATCGCCGGCGGCATCTTCACCGGCGCCGGCGTCGCCGCCATGCACTACACCGGCATGGCGGCGATGCGCCTCAACGGCGACCTCGGCTACGACACCACCCGGGTCGTGCTCTCGGTGGTCATCGCGGTCGTGGCGGCCACCGTCGCGCTGTGGCTCGCGATGACCGTCCGCCGCGCGGTGGCCATCTTCGGCTCCGCGCTGGTGATGGGCGTCGCCGTGAACGGCATGCACTTCACCGGCATGAGCGCGGTCTCGGTGCACCAGCACGAGACCCGTGGTGCGGTGACCGGCGCCAGCGTGGGCGCGCTGCTGGTGCCGATCGTCCTCGCGGTGATTTTCGGGGTGGTCGGTCTGCTCTACGCGCTGCTCGCCGCCCCCACCGACGACGACCGGGCCGCCGCCGCGTACCTGGACGCACGGCGGTTGCCCGAGCCGGCCCCGGCGGCACCCACCGCGGCACCGGACCCGGTCGGGCTGCGTGCCCGCTCCACCCTCGGCCAGCCCGGCACTCCGTTCCCGTCCCGGCGGGACAACCCGCCCCGGTAGGCGATCCCGGCGTCAGGTCTCCCGCTCTGCCATCCGCAGGTGGTGTCGGTGTTGAATGTGAGAGCCGCTCGACAGCGGCTCGGCACCGGCAACCACAGAGGAGACAGAGTTGAACTTTCTGCGCCTCGGCCCGGCCGGTCGGGAGATCCCGGTCGTCCAGCGTGACGGTACGACCTTCGACCTGCGCACCCTCACCGCCGATCTGGACGGGGCGTTCTGGTCGTCGGACGGGATCGCGCGTACCCGGGCCGCGCTCGACCGCGGCGAGTTGGTCGAGCTGCCCGACGCGGACACACTGCGGGTTGGGGCGCCCATCGCGCGCCCCAACAAGATCGTCTGCATTGGACTGAACTACCGTGACCACGCCGCGGAGACGGGTGCGCCGCTCCCCGCCGAGCCGGTGGTCTTCATGAAGGACCCGATGACGATGGTCGGGCCGTTCGACGACGTCCACGTCCCGCGCGGCTCGACGCAGACCGACTGGGAGGTCGAACTCGCGGTCGTCATCGGTACGACCGTTCGCTACGCCGGGTCCCCGGAGCACGCTTTGCGGCACGTCGCCGGGTACGCGGTGTCGCACGACGTCTCGGAGCGTGGTTTCCAGCTTGAGCGCGGCGGTCAGTGGGACAAGGGCAAGAGCTGCGAGACGTTCAACCCGCTGGGGCCGTGCCTCGTGCCGGCGGACGAGGTGGACGATCCGCAGGCGCTGTCGCTGCGGTTGTGGGTCAACGGGCTGCTCCGCCAGGACGGCACGACCAAGGACATGATCTTTCCGGTCGCGCACGTCGTCTGGTATCTCAGCCAGTTCATGGTCCTGTATCCCGGCGACGTGATCAACACGGGGACGCCGGCCGGGGTGGCACTCGGGCTGCCGGATCATCCGTACCTGCGCGCCGGTGACGTGGTGGAGCTGGAGATCACCGGCCTGGGGCGGGCGCGCCAGACGCTGGTGGCGGCATGAGCGGGGAGTTCGCCGGGCTGAGCGCGATCGTCACGGGTGGCTCGTCCGGCATCGGTCGCGCCACCGCCGAGGAGCTGCGCGCCCGGGGTGCCCGGGTGGCCGTCCTCGACCTCGACCCGAGCGGGCTCGCCGAGGACATCGCCGGCTTCGCCGCCGACGTGGCGAGCCGTCCGTCGGTGGCGACGGCGGTTGCCGCGGCCGCCGACGCGCTCGGCGGCATCGACGTGGTGGTCAACAACGCCGGGGTCGGAGCGACCGGCACCGTCGTCGACAACAGCGACGACGAGTGGCACCGCGTGCTCGACGTCAACGTGGTCGGCATGGCGAGAGTCGTCGGCGAGGCCCTGCCGTGGCTGCGCCGCTCCGAGCACGCGTCGGTCGTCAACGTCTCGTCCATCGCCGCGCTCAACGGCCTGCCGGGGCGGGCGCTCTACTCGGCCAGCAAGGGTGCGGTGCTGTCGCTGACCCTCGCCATGGCCACCGACCACGTCCGCGAGGGCATCCGGGTCAACTGCGTGTGCCCCGGTACGGCGGACACACCGTGGGTCGGGCGTCTGCTGGCGCAGGCGGAGGATCCGGCCGCCGAGCGGGTGGCGCTGCGGGCCCGCCAGCCGATCGGACGCCTGGTGACGCCGGAGGAGGTCGCGAACGCGATCGTCTACCTCGCGTCGCCGAGGGCGGGTTCCACCACGGGTACGGTGTTGGACGTCGACGGTGGAGTCACCCACCTGCGGGTGCGGCCGTGACGACGGTCGGGGGTGTGCCGTGCGGATCGCGCTGTTCGTGACCTGCCTGGCCGACACCATGTTCCCGCAGGCGGCGACGTCGACGGTGCGCCTGCTGGAACGGCTGGGCCACGAGGTGGTCTTTCCGCCGGGGCAGACCTGTTGCGGGCAGATGCACACCAACACCGGCTACCGGTCCGACGCGGTGCCGTTGGTGCGCCGGCACGTACGGGTCTTCGACCCGTACGACGTGATCGTCGCGCCGTCGGGCTCGTGCGTGGGGGCGGTGCGGCATCAGCACGCGATGGTGGCCCGGCACGCCGGCGACCGGGCGTTGACCAGTCGGGCCGAGTCGGTGGCGGCGCGCACCTACGAGTTGTCCGAGCTGCTGGTCGACGTGCTCGGGGTGACGGACGTCGGCGCGTACTACCCGCACCGGGTGACGTACCACCCGACCTGCCACTCGTTGCGGATGCTGCGGGTCGCCGACCGGCCGCGGACGCTGCTGGCGGCGGTGCGCGGCCTCGACCTGGTCGAGTTGCCGGCCGCGGAGCAGTGCTGCGGGTTCGGCGGCACGTTCGCCGTGAAGAACGCGGAGACCTCCACGGCGATGCTGGCGGACAAGATGCGCCACGTGCTCTCCACCGGCGCCGATGTGTGCACCGCCGGCGACGCCTCCTGTCTCCTGCACATCGGCGGCGGGTTGTCCCGGCTGCGGACCGGCGTGCGGACGGTGCACCTCGCCGAGATCCTGGCCTCGACCGAGCAGGAATCGGCGGTGCGACGGTGACCCGCCGGACGTTCCTCGGTATGCCGACGACCGCCCCGCCCGGCGTGGGGCACCTGCGCGGCGACGAGTCGTTCCCGGCGGCCGCGCGACGCAGCCTGACCGACCCGCAACTGCGGCGCAACCTCCGGCACGCGACGACCACGATCCGCGCCAAGTCCGCCGGCGTGATCGCGGAACAGTCGGACTGGGAGCAGTTGCGGGCGGCCGGCGCGGCGATCAAGGCCGACACCCTGCACCGGCTGCCGGAGCTGCTCGAACAGCTCGAGGCGAGGGTCACCGAGGCCGGTGGGGTGGTGCACTGGGCGGCGGACGCGGTGCAGGCCAACGCCATCGTGACCGACCTCGTCCGGACGGCCGGCGCGGACCGCGTCATCAAGGTCAAGTCGATGGCCACCCAGGAGATCGGCCTCAACGAGGCACTGCACGCCGCCGGCGTCACCGCCGTCGAGACCGACCTGGCGGAGCTGATCGTGCAGCTCGGCGACGACCGGCCGAGCCACATCCTGGTTCCCGCGATCCACCGCAACCGGGCCGAGATCCGGGAGATCTTCCTGCGCGAGATGCCTGGCGTCGACCCGGAGCTGACCGCCGATCCGGCGGCCCTCGCCGCCGCCGCGCGCCGCTTTCTGCGGGAGACGTTCCTGAGTACGCCCGTCGCGGTGTCCGGGGCGAACTTCGCCGTCGCCGAGACCGGCACCCTGGCCGTGGTGGAGTCCGAGGGCAACGGGCGGATGTGCCTCACCCTGCCCCGAACGTTGATCACGGTGATGGGCGTGGAGAAGGTCGTGCCGACCTGGCGGGACCTGGAGGTGTTCCTCCAACTGCTGCCCAGGGCGTCGACGGGGGAGCGGATGAACCCGTACACGTCGATGTGGACCGGGGTCACCCCGGGCGACGGGCCGCAGGCGTTCCACCTGGTCCTGTTGGACAACGGGCGCAGCGCGGTGCTCGCCGACGAGGTCGGGCGGCAGGCGTTGCGGTGCATCCGCTGCTCGGCCTGCCTCAACGTGTGCCCGGTGTACGAGCGTGCCGGTGGGCACGCGTACGGGTCGGTGTATCCGGGGCCGATCGGTGCCGTGCTGTCGCCCCAGCTCACCGGCATCGACGACAACGCCTCCCTGCCGTACGCGTCGACGCTGTGCGGTGCCTGCTACGACGCCTGCCCTGTGAAGATCAATATTCCGGAGGTGCTGGTGCACCTGCGTGCCGAGGCGGTCGACGCGCGTCGCCGGCCCACCGCCGAGTCGATCGCGATGGCCGCCGCCGCGTACACGATGGATCATCCCCGGCTGTACGAGGCCGCGCAGCGCGCCGCCCGCATGAGCCGGGTCGCCGGCCGGCGCGGACGGGGTCTGCCGCCGCCGTTGAACGGCTGGACCGGCAGCCGGGACCTGCCGGAGCCGCCGGCGCAGACGTTCCGCGAGTGGTGGGCCGACCGATGAGCGCCCGGGATCTCGTCCTCGGCCGACTGCGGGCCGCACTCGCCTCCGGCGCCCATGCCCCGGTCGAGGTGCCGCGCGACTACCGGCACACCGGCACACTCGACCTCGACCAGCTGGTGGAGCGGCTGACCGACTACCGGGCGCACGTGCACCGGGTCGTCGAGGCCGCCGTCGCCGACACGATCGCCGACATCCTGCCGGCCGGTGGCACCGTCGTCGTACCCCCGGGTCTGCCCCCGGCCTGGCTGCCGCCGACGGTGACCGCCCTGCCCGACGACGGCCTCGACAACATGCGGATCGGCGCCGCGGACGCCGTCGTCACCGGCGCCGCCGTCGCCGTCGCCCAGACCGGCACGGTCGTCCTCGACGGCTCGCCCGACCAGGGGCGGCGGGTGCTCAGTCTGCTGCCGGACCGGCACGTGTGCGTGCTCCGGGCCGACCAGGTGGTGGCCACCGTGCCGGAAGCGCTCGCCCGGCTGACGCCGCACCGTCCACTGACCTGGATCAGCGGTCCCTCGGCCACCAGCGACATCGAACTGATCCGGGTGGAGGGTGTGCACGGCCCGCGCCAGCTGCACGTCATCCTGCTGCCCTATCGTGAATGAATGATCACGTGCGTCGTGCACTACACCATCGACCCGGCGCAGATCGAGGCGTTCGAGCGTTTCGCCCGCGCGTGGATGGAGCTCGTGGCCCGGCACGGTGGTGTGCACCACGGCTACTTCCTGCCGGCCGAGGGCGCCAGCGATCGGGCCGAGGCGCTGTTCAGCTTCGAGAGCCTGGCGGCGTACGAGCGGTACCGGGTCCGTTTCGGCAGCGACCCGGATTTCGTGGCGGCGGACCGCATCCGCGACGAGTCGGGCTGTGTGCTGCGCTACGAACGAACCTTCATGCGTCCACTCCTGCCGGACGACGGAGCGGCCGCCGCGCGCTGACGCGGACCGTGCGGGGAAGGGTGGACCCCGCACGGTCCGTGTCAGCTCAGCGGCGCGGCCTGGGCGTGCCGCGGGGCAGGACGTACGGCGGCCCGGCGACGATCAGGTCGGACTTCAGCTCCTGGTACGCCCGCTTGGGCTGGTAGTTCTCGTCATAGATGGTGGCCAGACCCTCCGGGGGGTCGTTGAACCAGTCCGGCACCCACGAGTACCTGTCGGTGAAACCCCAGACGGTGTACGACAGGCAGCTCCGTACGGCGAGGCACGCCTTCATCAGCACGCTGAAGTTGGCGGCCGACGCCTGCAGACGGGGGTTGATCTCGTTCGCGTCGCCGGCCTGGACCGCCTCGGTCATCTGGCTGCGGACGTCCACCTCGGTGAACGCCGTGGCGAGGCCCAGCGCGGCGAACCTCTTCAGCGCGGCGGTCACCTGGAGGGTGTCGAAGTTGCCGTACTGGGTGCCGAGGTGGCCCTGTGAGCCCACGCCGTCGATCGGGACGCCCTGCCGGAGCAGGTCTCTGGCCATGTCGTACACGAACTGCGTCTTGTCGTCGGCGGGGTTGCCGGAGCCGAACGTCTCGATGTTGTAGTCGTTGTAGAACAGCAGCGCCTTCGGGTCGGCGGCGCGCGCCCAGCGGAACGCGTCGGCGATGTAGCCGGGGCCCAGGTTCTGCGCCCAGAAACCCTTGTAGTGCAGCGTGGACGGGGTGTCCCACGGGTCGCTGACCGCCTCGTTGACCACGTCCCACTGCCAGATCTTGCCCTTGTAGCGGTTGACGACCGTGGTGATGTGCTTGCGGAGCAGCTCGCGGAGCTCCTGCTTGCTGATGGAGCCGTCGGCGACGCCGCTGGTCAGCCAGGTGGGCAACTGGTTGTGCCAGACGAGCACGTGACCGCGCACGCTCTGCCGGTTGCGTTTGGCGAACTCGACGAGCTGGTCGGCCTCGGCCCAGTTGTAGGTGCCGCGGGTGGGCTCCAGGCTCTCCCACTTCATCGCGTTCTCCGCGGTGACCGAGGAGAACTCGGTGCTGGCCAGCCGGCGGTACTGCGGGTCGGTGGCGTCGTTGAGGGCCGTGGCGTTCACGGCGGTGCCGATGTGCAGGCCGTGGCGCTGGCCGAGCGTCGCCAGGCTCTGCGTGGTCGGGTCGTACGGCCGGCTCGCGGTGGCCGGCACGGTGTTCAGCGCCGCGACGGTCGCGACGGCGACCACCCCGACGGTGAGCCACTGCCTTGGCTTCATCTGCCTTCCCTTCGACGTTGATCGACAATCTTCGATCATGGGCGCGAGAGTTCGGGTCCGGTGCGGATGTGCGGGGCCGGTGCCGGTCGTTCCGGAGCGGGGCCGGAAACGTGCCCGAAACGTTAAGCCGATCGATGTCCGGCGTCAACCGTGGAAATTTTCGGAAATACGTCCGATGACCTGCGATCCGGTCGGGTGGAGCGCGACCGAAAGTTTCGGCGGCGGAGGGCGCGGTGTGGGCCAGCGGACAGAATCGCCGGGCAGGACGCGGGGCACTGACGGGACCGGCCATGATGGTCCGGTGAAGATCCTGTCCATCCAGTCGTCGGTCGCCTACGGCCACGTCGGCAACTCCGCCGCCGCATTCCCCCTGCAACGGCTGGGGCACGAGGTCTGGCCGGTCCTGACCGTGCACTTCTCCAACCACACCGGGTACGGCGCGTGGCGCGGGCCGCTGCTGGATCCGGCCCAGGTGGCCGAGGTGATCGCGGGGATCGCGGACCGGGGGGTCCTCGGCAGCGCCGACGCGGTGCTGTCGGGCTACCAGGGCGACCCGGCGATGGGCGCGGTGATCCTCGACGCGGTGGACACCGTCAAGGCGGCCAACCCGGACGCCGTGTACTGCTGCGACCCGGTGCTGGGCGACGTCGGCCGGGGCATGTTCGTCCGCCCGGGCATCCCGGAGTACATGCGCGACGTCGTGGTCCCGCGCGCGGACATCATCACCCCGAACCACTTCGAGTTGGACTTCCTCGCCGGCCGCGCGACCACCACCCTGGCCGAGGTGCTGGACGCGGTCGACGCGGTACGCGCGACCGGGCCACGGCACGTGCTGGTGACCAGCGTGTTGCACGCCGACGTGCCGGCGGGATCACTGGAGGTGGTGGCCGTCTCGGACGACGGCGCCTGGTCGGTGACCACGCCCCTGCTGCCGATCAACCCGAACGGTGGCGGCGACGTCACCGCGGCGCTCTACCTCGCGCACCTGTGCACGACGGGTTCGCCCGCGACGGCGCTGGAACGCACCGTCTCCTCCGTCTTCGCCGTCCTGGAGGCCACCCTCGCGGCGGGCACCCGGGAGATCCAGCTCATCGCTGCCCAGGACGCGATCGCCGCGCCGCCGGCGCGGTTCGCCGCCCGGCGACTGCGCTGAGGCGACCTACGAGGTGATCCGGAAGGTGGCGTCCTGCCGGTCACCGGCGCTCGAACTGCCGCTGAGCGGGTCGATGCGCGGCAGGTAGGTGGCGTGTCGCAGGTAGCGGGTCGGGACGTTGTAGGAGCGCAACGACGTCCAGGTGGCGTCGGCGAGGCCGGGCACCGTTCGCCACATCTGGATGGGTAGCGGCTCGGGTGGGTGCGAGCCCTGGCAACCCCTTGTCGGTCGGCACCGACGCCGCCCGGGGTGCCACCGCGGCGATGCTCCCGGGTGCGCACCGGCCGCAGGCCCGGACGGCGGCCGATCCGGGGCGCGGTCGCGCCGCGTGTCGACGCCATCCGCCGTCGTCCGTGACGGAGGGTCAGCGCGAGACGTGCGGTTCCTCCGTTGACGGCCGGCGTGCCGCTCAGTACGGTCCATCGTAAATCTTAGATGTCAGCGTCGATACGACAATGCGGCAACGCGATTACGTCGTTGATATTGCACACCCTGAAATCCCAGGTCAAGCAGGCGACAATCGGGCTCGGGAGGTGCCCTTGGCAAGGTGTTAGCGCTAACAGATCACGAGCAATCACGTCGATCACGGTCCGGGATGGGATCCGGTCGATCGGCAGCCGGCGTCGCGGCAGGCCGCCGCGACCCTCTCAGGGAGTAACCGTGAAGGTGGCACACCGAACCACAGCACGCAGCAGGTCCGGCGCCAGGCGCGGCATCGCCTGGCTGATGAGCCTGGTCTGCGTCCTCGCACTGGTCCCGGGCACGGCCAGGGCGGACAACCCGATCGTCCAGCACATCTACACCGCCGATCCGGCCCCGTTGGTGCACAACGGCAGGGTGTACCTCTACACCGGCCACGACGAGGACGGCTCCACGTACTTCACGATGAAGGAGTGGCGGGTCTGGTCCTCCGCCGACATGGTCAACTGGACCGACCACGGCTCGCCACTGAACATCAGCACCTTCAGTTGGGCGAGCGCGAACGCGTGGGCCGGCCAGGTCGTCGCCCGCAACGACAGGTTCTACTGGTACGTGCCGGTGACCAACCGGGCGACCAACTCGATGGCGATCGGCGTGGCGGTGGGCGACAGCCCCACCGGACCGTTCCGCGACGCCATCGGCCGACCCCTGGTGGGCAACGGCGAGATCGATCCGACCGTGTTCATCGACGACGACGGTCAGGCGTACCTGTACTGGGGCAACCCGAACCTGTGGTACGTCAAGCTCAACCCGGACATGATCTCCTACTCCGGTGCGGCGACGAGGATCGCTCTCACCACCGCCGGATTCGGCACCCGAAACGGCAACGCGAGCAGGCCCACCCTCTACGAGGAGGGGCCCTGGGTCTACAAGCGCAACGGCACGTACTACAACGTGTTCGCGGCGGAGTGCTGCTCCGAGTTCATCGCCTACTCGACGGCCCCCGGCCCCACCGGACCGTGGACCTACCGGGGCACCATCATGCCCCGGCAGGGCGGCAGCTTCACCAACCACGCCGGCGTCGTCGACGTCAACGGCGGCTCGTACTTCTTCTACCACAACGGCGCCCTGCCCGGTGGTGGCGGCTACACCCGTTCGGTCGCGGTGGAGAAGTTCAGCTACAACTCCAACGGCACCTTCCCGACGATCAACATGACCACCACGGGTGCGCCGCAGGTGGGCACGCTGAACCCGTACGTGCGGCAGGAGGCCGAGACGATCGCCTGGGGCTCCGGCATCGAGACGGAACCGTCCAGTGAGGGCGGGATGAACGTCGGCTGGATCGAGAACGGCGACTACATCAAGGTCAAGGGCGTCGCGTTCGGCGCGGGCGCGACCTCGTTCGCCGCCCGGGTCGCCTCGGCGGGCAGCGGTGGCCGCATCGAGGTGCGGCTCGACAACAGCACCGGCCCGCTGGTGGGTACCTGCACCGTTCCGGTCACCGGTGGCTGGCAGACCTGGACCACCAGCACCTGCGCGGTGAGCGGGGCGACCGGGACGCGCGACGTGTTCCTCCGCTTCGCGGGTGGCAGCGGCAACCTGTTCAACGTGAACTGGTGGCAGTTCAGCGGCACCGGCGGCAGCGGTGGCAACCTGCTGACCAACGGCAACCTGGAGAGCGGGACGACGGGTTGGGGTGTGGTGGGCAGCGGCACATTGTCGTCGAACACGGCCGTCGTGCACGGCGGCACCGGCTCCCTGTCGATCACCGGCCGGACCGCGTCGTGGAACGGCCCCGGCCAGGACGTGACGTCGAAGCTCACCAACGGCAAGAGCTACACCACGAGCGTCTGGGTACGGTCGCAGAGCGGAACGCCGTCGGCGAAGGCGACCCTCTCCCTGACCGCCAACGGCACGACGAACTACCTGCAACTGACCCCGGCGACCGGGGTGAACGCCAACGGGTGGACCCAGCTCACCGGCACCGCGACCGCGTCGTGGAGCGGGACGCTGACCGGTGCCATCTTCTACGTCGAGACCGCGGAGGGGACCGACAGCCTCCTCGTCGACGACGTCTCGTTGCAGTGACGCACGGGGTGCCGGGGTCGCCTGCGTGCGGCTCCGGCACCCGACGCACCGCCATTCGTTACGACTTGACGAACGGCATGTTATCGCTCACAGTCGATGGTTGAGGACGGCCGCACCCGAGGTTCACCGGGCGAGCCCGCTGGCCGTACCTCGGAGCACGACGTCCGCCCAGGGCATGCCGGGCGTCGTGTCAGGACTCCCATCAGTGGGTGCCGTTGACGGCGACCGGGCTCTTGCCCGTCATGGTCTCGCCAGCTTGGGACGAAAACGTGGTCGGACCGGCGTCGACATCGTCGACGCCTCCGACGCCGCACCTTCACCGCTGGAACACCACCACAGAGAAGGAACCCACATGAACCACGCAAGAGCCCTGCGAGCGGCGGTGACCATCGCCGTCACCGGCGTGCTCGCCGCCGGGATGGCGATGACGCTGTCCACCGCCGCCAGTGCCGGGACGACCCTCGGGGCGTCGGCGGCCGAGAAGGGCCGCTACTTCGGCGCGGCCGTCGCGACCGGCAAGCTGTCCGACAACACGTACGTGACCGTCCTGAACCGCGAGTTCAACAGTGTCGTGGCCGAGAACGAGATGAAGTGGGACGCCACCGAGCCGCAGCAGGGCCGGTTCAGCTACACCGGTGGTGATCGTCTGGTCAGTCACGCGCGCGCCAACGGGATGAGCGTGCGGGGTCACACCCTGCTTTGGCACGGGCAGCAGCCGGGCTGGGCGCAGGGGATGTCCGGCAGCGCGTTGCGCAGTGCGGCGATCAACCATGTCACTCAGGTGGCGACGCATTTCCGGGGGCAGATCTATGCCTGGGATGTGGTGAACGAGGCGTTCGCCGATGGTGGCGGCGGTGGTCGGCGTGATTCGAACCTGCAGCGCACTGGCAATGACTGGATCGAGGCGGCGTTCCGGGCCGCGCGGGCCGCGGATCCGGGTGCGAAGTTGTGTTACAACGACTACAACACCGATGGCATCAACGCGAAGTCGACCGGCGTCTACAACATGGTGCGGGACTTTACGTCGCGTGGCGTGCCGATCGACTGCGTCGGCTTCCAGTCGCACCTGGGCACCACGATTCCCGGTGACTACCAGGCGAACCTGCAGCGTTTCGCCGATCTCGGCGTGGACGTGCAGATCACCGAGCTGGACGTGATGACCGGCGGCAACCAGGCCAATATCTACGGCACGGTCACCCGGGCCTGCCTGGCCGTCTCGCGCTGCACCGGCATCACGGTGTGGGGCGTGCGCGACTGCGACTCCTGGCGAGGATCGGACAACGCCCTGCTGTTCGACTGCGGCGGCAACAAGAAGGCCGCGTACACCTCCGTCCTCAATGCCCTCAACGCCGGCGGCACCACGCCTTCGCCCACGACCCCGCCGCCGGGCCCGGGTGGATGCTCCGCGTCGGTGTCGCTGAACTCGTGGACCGGTGGATTCGTGGCCACCGTGACGGTGACCGCCGGTTCGTCCGGCACGAACGGCTGGACCGTCAGCATGACGCTTCCGGGTGGTGCGAGCGTCACCAACACCTGGAGCGCCACGGCCAGTGGCTCCACCGGCGCCGTCCGGTTCACCAATGTGGACTACAACGGGCGGCTCGGCGCGGGCCAGGTCACCGAGTTCGGCTTCCAGGGCAACGGCAGCGGAGCCGGCCTGACCCCCACCTGCTCGGCCAGCTGAATTACGGCGTCGGTGCGGAGGACCACCACCGGTCCTCCGCACCGACCCGCCTGTTGCGGGGGCCGCCTCACTCGGACGCGACGGGCAGTTCGATCGCCGTGGCACCCACGACGGCCTGGTTGCCGTCGTGCTGCACGTAGCCGACCACCGCGGCCTGCCGGGGGTCCAGGTCCGGCGGCGTCCGCAGATCCACCCGGCCCTGCCCCGCGTTCAGCGCCGCTCGGCCTGGTAGTCCACCTCCACCCGACGGCCCCCGTCACGGTTCCGCACCGGCAGCGCGAGGGGCGTGGTGGCGGCCGACGTCAGCACGGACGCGATCGTGTCGGCCGCCCGTCGCCGGTCGGACCCGACGAACTCCGCCGTGCCGTTGACGATCATCTGCGGGGTGTAGAGGCGCCCGGGGCCGAACGCGCGGGCAACTCGAGCCTGGGAGGTGAACAGCCCCACGACGGCGAAACCGGTCGACGGGTCCGTCACGGCGCGTCTTCTTCCACGGGCCTGCTGGCGGGTCTGCGGTTCCCGTTACGGGGCGTTGCCACGTAGCGTGACCTCCCCACCAGCGCCGGCGCGGTTGAGGTCGTGAACCGAAGCGCGCCCTATCTCGTTGCATCGTTGGTGGTGCAGTGCTCGCGGTAGGCGTGGCAGGGGGAGCAACACGACGCTTGGGTTGGTCGGATGCCATAGCGCGCATAGCTAACCTGCACGACTGACAGTCGAAAGTGGCAAGTCCTATTTGTTGGGGGGGTCATGCATCAAGCTGAAAAGCCCAGAGGCAGCGATGAACAAGAACCGTACGTCCGAGCGGGCATGCTTTACAGGGCCTTTACTGAAGAATCATTCTTCGAATCAAAGGACAAGCGCAAAGGGCGCCTTGAGCGTTTGTTGTACGCGGTTTTTTCGCGGAGTGGTGGTGATGAGGCGGAAAAAATCGGGAAAATTCTCGGGCACCAGGAGTTCAACCCGACTCGACAGCTGGAACTCTCTGATGCTGTCGCCGAAATCCGCGATGACTACACCGCGCTTGCCGGTATTCAGATAGACAAGCTCTGCCCGCGCGTGGGCGTCTCTTTGATTCCGCTGGAAGAGGTGCAGTCAGCTCTCTCGGGCCTGAGTAGAATGGAGGCCCATGCGGACAGGGAAACAAAGCTCGATGTGACTAAGGAGGCCAAATCTGATCTCGAGTCATACCGCAATCTTGCGAGAGGAAAGGCAGCCGTAATCGATGAAGTCGCAATTTACCGGTATGCCAGTGTCCAGTTGGTTACATCAAACGCGAGTAGCTTCACCAGGGGCTTCAAAGAGGCGAGTGGTCCTGCTAGAGTGGCGAACGTAGCCGGCTTGAGCTCGTCGATCGGATACGGGGGCCGGCCCCCAAGCGGGAGCGTCGTTAGTCGTCCGGCTGGGGCGCAGCAATTCCCTGCATCGTCGAGTCAGTCGCTGCGGTGACCAGGGCGTTCACAAGGGATCTGTTGGCTAACTCGCTGTGATCTTGGCTGTCTGGCAGAGGCTCTTTAAGGGTGTTCGGGGCCGGGCCGGGGCCACGGCCCCGGCGTTGTTCGGGAGTGTCCGGTTTGATCATGGTTTGTTAGATGCCGTAGACGGCGAAGGTGTCGGTGCGGTCGTGGAGGTCTCGGCGGGCGTGGGCGATGTTGGCGCGTCCGGCGAG
>NZ_WBKR01000083.1 GCF_008868155.1 Micromonospora sp. ALFpr18c | reverse complement strand
AGGGCAGGCACGGGACTCCATTGATCACTGAGCGTAGAGAACTCCGATGATCAACCTCCCGTGCCTGCTTGCTACCCCCGGGTATCCAACTGTCCGAATCTTGGATACCTATTGCCGGTCGCTCTAAGTTCTTTCCATTTGACGGTGTTCGGTCTCGCTCAACATAATGCCATCTCCTTCGCTGCAGATCCGACCGGAGTGTTCCAGCACTACCCGAGGAACGTGACCATGAGACCTTGGGGTTCACGGTCGGAGTGTGTCCCAGGACAAACGAAGTCTGTTGGTAGCCGGCGCTGGCGCGGCCGTTTCATGATCGATAGTGGCGGTGAGTAACGTTGCCCGGCCGGCCCGACCACCGCCGGCGTGCTCAGCCCGCGGTCGCCGTCCGGCGCGCGCCGGGCGGCCACAGCACGGTGGTCGGGATGTGCCGCTGCCGGGCCCAGCCCACGGTCCGGTCGGTCGCCGCCTCGTGGCAGCCGGGCTCCCCGTCCCACACCGCCACCAACCGGTGCACCCGGCGCAGCAGTTCCCGGTTCGCGGCCACGTACGCCGCCGTGCCGGAGTGCCGGAACCCGGTGTGGATCACCTCGCCGGCCCGGCCGAGCAGGTCGTCGAAGGCGGCTCGGCCAGCCAGGGGAATCGCCCGCTCCCGGTAGTCGGGTGCCGGCAGCACCACCTCGTACGCGCCGCCGGAGGCCAGCACCGCCCGCGCGAAGATCTGGTCCGCACCGGCGGCCAGGCAGGTGACCCCCCGCACCGGGCGCTCGCTGATCCGGCGCAACTCGGTACGCAGAGCGTTGTACACGAGCCGTTCGGTGGCAGGGGTCAGGTTGATGTGCCCGGTGATGCCCACCCGGACCGGCCGCGGGTCCAGCGTCATCCGCCGATCCTCTCCCCCGACGCGCCGCCCGACGCACGCGGGGAGTCGTCCGGGCCGCCGGCCTGCCGGGGAGGACGGGCGGAGCGGTCGGGGTCGGCGGCGGTCAGTCGGATCATCTCGAAACCCGCGTCGGACAACACCTCCGGCAGCGCCCGGATCTCGTTGCGGTTCATCTCCTGGACGTCCGGCGCCAGCTCGTCCCACGGCCGCAGCGCGGGGTGCCGGCGGCGGGCGTCGTCGCGCGGCTCGCCGTACACCCAGCCCTCCCCCCGTCGCTCCCGGCACCACCGCTCGTGCTCCAGCCGGGCCAGCTCGTCGATCCTGTCGTCGATGACCCGGCTGGCGCCCGGGTCCCCCCGGCCGGCGGCGGGGCCGTGCCGGGGCGCCACCACACAACCGAGACTCAGCAGCTTCGCGGCGATGTCCTGCACGTGGGCGCGGTTGGCCCGGCGCAACGACTCGGGGAGCCAGGCCCAGTCCACCATGGCCGGCGCCGAGCCCGGGCGCACGCCGGCGCGCACCTGCGACTGGACGTACTTGTCGTGGATATGGCGGGCCAGCCGTTCGGTGAGATCCTCGGCGATCAGCTCGGCGTCGCAGGCCCGGGTCAGCACCGGGTACAGCTGGAGCCGGCCGTGCACCTCGTCGAGCAGGTCGTGCCGCCGGTCACCGTGGAACGCGGCCGCGAGCGCCGCCTGCCGGTACACCGGAACGAACACGGTGCTCTCCGCCCGCTGCCAGAGCGCCGGAGTGTCCAACGCCAACTGGAGTCCGTTGCGTTCGTCCGCGGCGCAGACGTAGAGCCGGTCGTAGCCGTGGCGCAGCATGCCCGACTCGACCAGACCGTCGAGGTCCAGGTCGTACGCCCGCACCTCGCAGGCGGCGGGCAGGAAGGGGTGCCGGGCGGTCGCCAGCTCACGTTCGACGGTAGCGTCCGGGGCCACCAGGTCGACGTGCAACGGCGGCACGGGCCGGTCGGCCGGCGCCTCGGCCTGGCGCAGCTGCCAGTGCCGCGCGCTGGCCACCAGCGCGGCGCGGCGGAAGCTGCCCCGACCGGCGATGAGGATCCGGACCGGTCGCTCCGTCGAGGAGGGCAGGGGGTGGTGCCGGTGCAGGGCCCGGGCGGCGACGTCGTCGACGTGGAAGTAGTCCAGTCGCAGCCGGCTGGAACCGGCCGCGCCCAGCCGTCGAGCCTGCAACGACAGGCACATCTCGGGGTCGTGCACCTGCACGTAGACCCGGGCCGGTTGCCGCCGGTCCTGGATCAGCCGGCTCGCCGCGTTGGCGATGGCGTGGTTGCGGTCGTCGTCGTCGGTGCAGGCGTACACGGTGTGGGCGCGTGGCAGACCGGCGCCGCGCAGCACCTCGGGGCTCGCCGGGTCGCCGGTGACCCCCAGGTAGCGGCGTCGGCGGTACTCCAGTGGCCCGAACGGTTCGGCGCGCACCACGACCACCCGCTCACCCTCGCTGAAGAGCCGGTCGGCGAGCATGTGGGCGAACTGGGAGTCACCGCAGACCACCGCGTGCCCCCGGGCCCGCCGGGCGCGCAACCTGCGGATCTCGGCGGCCAGCAGCAGCCGGCTGGCCTCCACCACCGCGAGCAGGGTGAACAGCGGGGCCGCGAACCGGGCGACCTGCAACTGCCACGGGTACGGGCCGGGATCCTGCAACGGCTCCGCGCCGAGCACGAAGAGTTGGATGTCGTAGTAGATGACGTCGTACAGGTCGTAGCCGCCGCCCGGCTCGGCCCGCAGCAGCAGGTCGAAGCCGACGTAGCCGAGCACCAGCGCGAGCAGGCCGATCACCGCGAAGACCATCCGCAGTGCCCTTCCGGCCGGGCGGTACGCGCCAGGGACCGGACCCGTCATCGACCAACTCCCTCGTCCGCGGGACCGTCGTCGCACCAGTGTCGCCCGGTGGAGGGCCAATGCCCACCGTCCGTGCGGCGCCAGCCCGCGATTCGGCGGGGCCGGGCCACCCCGAATCGTATTCGACGCAGTCGATCCGACCGGCCCATCGGCACCCCGGCTGATCGGCTCTTTTTGCAGGTGAACAGCGGAGTCGGCAGGTCCGTACGGGCCCACCTGGCTAGCCACCGAGGGTTACGATTGCAAGACGGGCCGGAGGGGGCGCACGAGTGGCTCGGCCTCGGTCCCCCGACACCTGGGGCCCAGGCCGGAGCTACCGGAGGATCACGGAGATGGACGCAATCGGAGGTCCACCGGCGACGGGCCCGGTCAATCCCTTCTCGCCGACGGCAGTGGCCCGGGTGACCGAGCAGGGCACGGGCGCGAGCACGGTGATCACCGCCGCCGTCCGCGACGCGACCGACCAGCTCGACGACTACCTGCGCACCGGCGACGGCGCCGTGGTCGCCCTCGTGGGTGACTACGGCACCGGCAAGACCCACCTCGCGGTCGAACTGCTGGCCCACGCCCGTCGGGTCACCGGCGCCGCCGGGCAGGCGATCTACCTGGACGCGCCGGGTGACACCTTCCTGTCCCTGCACCGGCGGTTCCTGACCCGGCTGTCCCGCGACACCGTGCGTGAGCTGCTCACCGCATACCTGCCCGGCCCCGAGGGCCTCGCCTCCTCGACGGAGGAGGTGGTCCGGCGCCTGCGTGCGGACCTCGCGGAGGTCACCACCGACCCGGCCTTCGGCACCGCGCTGGCGATGCTGCTCGACCCGAGCACCGAGGCGGCCGCCTGGGACTGGCTGTCGGGTCACCCGCCGGGCCCGCCGTTGATCGCCGCCGGCGTGACTCCCAGCGCGGACGTGGAGGCCACCGCCGTCGAGGCGATGGGAGTGCTCGCTCTGCTGCACGGTCGACGACACGACCGTTTCGTGCTGGTCCTCGACGAACTCGACAAGATCCTCACCGCGGGTGGCCGGCCCGGCCCGGAGACGATGGCCCGCCTGCAACGGCTGCTCGGGGTGTTCACCTCCGCCGGGGCCCTCCTCGTGATCGCCGGGCTGCCCGACATGCTGCACCTGCTCAGCGCCGACGTGCGGCAGCGGATCGGGCCGATCGTGCGGATGTCGGCGCTGCGCGGCGAGGACGTCCGCACGTTCATCCGACAGACCCAGCTTCGGGCGTTCGGCGAGGCCCGGCTCGCGCCGTTCACCGTGGAGGCCACCGAATACCTGGCCAACCTCGCCGACGGGGTGCCCCGGCGGGTGATCCGGCTCTGCTACCACCTCTTCCAGCGCGCCGCGCAGGCCGGCACGCCCGTCACCCACGTCATGGTCCGCGAGGTGGTGCGGGTCCAGTTCGACCTGGCCAACCGGCAGGACGTCGCCGCGGACGTGCGGCGGGTGCTCACCCAGGACGGCTGGTCGTACCAGCGGGATCACCTGGTCGGGTCGATGCGCGACCTGCCGGTGGACTTCTGGATACCCCTGGAGGAACGCAACGCCGGCTGCTGCGTGCTGCTCAGCGAGTCGGTCCTCAAGGCCGAGGAGGTCGACGACCTCAACCGGCGCGTCGTCGCGATCAGAGCGGCCGTCCCGGACAGCGAGGTGATCCTCGTCGTCGTCGGTCACCTGCCCGCGGAGTTCGCCGCCGAGCTCGCCGGCATGTTCAGCGTCGAACCGATCGTGCACGATCCGCAGTCGTTCGCCGAGGATCTGTCCGGCAGCGTCAAGGCCCTGATGCGCCGACTCGAACAGGCGATCGGCGCGGACGCGATGACCTCGGTACGCCAGCGCGTCGAGCGGATCCACCGGCAGCAGAGCAACACCCAACGCTCCATCGAGCATCTGTCGTACCAGCTCGACGAGATTCGGGGTGAGCTGCGCCCGGCGGGGCGGCTCGGCGTCGTGGCGGAGCGGCACGAGACGGCGACGGGGGCCCCGCCTCCGCTGCCGGGGCGGGTCGCGCGGGTGTTCGTCGAGGCCATCGCCGCGCTGGATCAGCTCACCGGTTTCGAGCGGCGCTTGCGCGACGCGTTCGACCCGCACCGGGTGGCGACCGTCGGGGGCGCCGACGGCGGGCAGGCCCTGCGGTCGCTGCTGCGCTCCCGGGACGTGCAACGGGCGGTCGGCACGTCGGTGGTCCTCCGCCGCCTCATCGAGGCGTTCCGGGAGGGGGTCGAGCAGTGGTACGACGGCCACCGCACGAACCCCCAACCGACCGACCTGGAACGGCTGGACCTGCTCTGCGAGACGTACGACGGGATCGCCGAGTATCTGCCGCTGTTCCAGTTGGACACCCTGAGCGGGCTCGCCGCCTCCGGCGCCGGCGGTGAGGACGGCACGGACCTGGCCGAGCGTTCGCGCACCTGGTCACAGGCGCGGTCGGTGTTCGACGGGCTGGGTGGTCGCGTCCGTCAGCTGCTGGTGGCCGGCTGAGCGTCGCCGGTCGAGCACCGCCGTGGCCAGGGCGTGGACGACGTTGATGACCACGATGGCCGTCGCCACGATCCCCACCGTGCCGGGGAAGTCCTGTTCGAGGACGAGGGCGAGGATCACCGCGGTGATGCCGTTCTGCTGCCCCCAGGCGAGGTAGCGCCGGTCGGCCGTGGGCAGGCCACGGGTGATCGGCACCGACACCACCAGCTGCGCCGCCACGGCCGCCAGCCCGAGCACCACACCGGGGACGACGTCGACGCCGTTCACCAGCAGCAGCCCCAGCAGGAAGGTGGCGACCAGGTACGCCGCCTGGGTGGACCGGCCGACGACGGGGCCGAGCCGGGGTCGGAAGAAGAGCCCGGCGACCGCCAGGCCGAGCATGAGGAACTGCCAGGCGGCCAACAGGACCAGCGCGATCAGCAGCGCCACGGCCAGCCAGTTGAGCGCCGCACGGACCCGAGGACCGGTCGTGTCCCCGCCGAGGCCGGCCGCTCGGAGCAGCCGCCACAGCAGCCAGGCACCCGCGGCGAACGCCACGTTGGCGAGCAGGTCGATCAGCAGCTCCAGAGGCCGGTCGCTGATCGCGCCGGCGAGCGCGCCACCGTCACCTCCGCTGAGGTCCAGGGCGAACGCCGAGACGTAGACGGTGAGCAGCACGGTGATCGGGTCGTCGAAGGACGCCCAGATGGACAGGATCGAGCGTGCCCGGGCGGAGGTGCGGTCGGGGCGGCTCATGGCGGCGACCGCGAGCGGGTCGATCTGTGCGACGGCCACACCGAGGACCAGGAACGCGGGATCGCGGAAGACCAGCACCATCACCCCGGCGATGAGCGCGGCCTTGGCGACCACGCCGACGGTGACGGCCAGCAGCACGGTGCGCAGGTGGGCGCGGACCTCGGCGAGGCTGATGTCCCGGGTGCTGCCGACCAGGCCCACCGCCAACAGGACGGAGGCGAGCAGCAGGTACGCGGGGGCGCGTTCGAGCCCGTCCACGTCGCCGGCCCAGGCCACGATGAGCCCGGCCAGGGCGGCGGCGACCACGGCCGCTGATCTCGCCAGTACGGTCACGGCCACCCAACCGACACGTCGAACCCCGTTGATCCGACATGAGGATATCGGCGCCGGCCGAGCGTCTCAATCACGAACCGCGTGGATCGGCGCGGCGGTTCAGCCCGCCGCCGAGAGTCGTCGCGCCACCGTCGCCATCTCCGCGTCCGCGACTGCGACCGAATCCTGTTCCAGGGTGACGCCGACCAGGTAGTCGTCCGGGGAGAGCCGGTAGTAGTAGACCGCGCCCATCTCCACGTCGAGCACCAGCCGGGTGACGTCCCCGGCGACGGCCCGCCGCAGATCCCGACCTACCTGCAGGGCCAGCAACGACAGGTCACCGGCGAGGCGCTGGTAGCGGTCCCGCCGATCGGCCACCGTGACCCCCCGGTTGAAGAACTGGTCCAGGTCGGGGTGGCCGAGGACGTCGACGGCCCACGCCTGGTCACCCATCCGGTGATGGCTCAGGTAGTGCAGGCCACCGGGGTGCAGCGCCGCGGTGACCGCCCCGTCGAGCGTCGTCGAGCCGGTCCGATGGGGCTGGAAATCGTCCGCCGACGCGACGGCCGGTGCCGGCTCGCCGTTCGGGTCGGCATCCCAGCCGCCGGGATTCTGCGACTGCTGCCGCAGCAGCCGGCGCAGGTCGGTGGCGAGGTGCGCGGCGGCCTGGTCGACCACGCTCACCCGGCTCGGGTCGGCCACCGCCTCGGCGTCCGCCCCCGGCACGGCGGCGAAGCCGACCACATGCTCGTTGCCGACCACCGAGTTGCAGAAGACGAGACCCGTACGGGTCTGCACGACCGTCCGGATCAGCGCACCGGTGTGCAGCTCCCCCAGTCGGCGGTTCAGCTCGCTGGCCCGGTACACCAGTTGCGCGCCGACGCGGCGGTGCGCCTCACGGCGTTGCGGCGGGTCCGCCTCGTCGTCCGGCGGCGGGGCCGACGGGTGGGCGAACAGGTCCAACGCGAAGTCGAGCACCCCGGTCGTGTAGTGGGCGACGTGGTAGACGCCGCAGCCGCTGAGCAGCAGCCCCCGGCAGAGGTCCCGCTTCTTGAGGAAACCCGGGACGTCCTGCTCGGCCGTCTCCTCGACCAGGGCGTCGCGCAACTCCGGATCGGTCACCAGGTCACTCCCTCAGCTCTGCGGCACGTCGATGTCGGTGTCGGTCAGCGCGGCGCCCGGGGTGCCGTCGCGCAACGCGCGGATCGCCGTGAGGTTGGCGGCGGCGTCCACGGTCACCGGGTGGGAGCGGCCGAGGTAGCGCAGGGCGACCCCGTGCGCCTCCTCCTGCATGGGCAGCGCGCCGTCCACGTCGCCGCGGGCGGCCAGATGCCCGGCCTGGGCGGTGGTCGCCGCCAGCGTCCACGGGTGCGCGTCGCCGAGCTTCGCCCGCAGTGAGCGCAGACCGCGCTCGCCGTACCAGACGGCCTGGTCGAACTCCTTCATGCCGCGCTGGAACAGGCCCAGATCGACCGAGCAGACCGCGGTGAAGGGGTGTCCCGGCGCCAGTTTCCGCTCGTAGCCGCGCAGGCAGCGCATGGCGCTCTTCACGGCGATCCCGGCATCGCCCGCGCGGTAGTAGTCGGTCGCCAGGCTGAGCAGGCTGCCCCGGGTGAGCGGGTGGTCCTCGCCGAGGTTCTTGACGTAGCCGCTGTACGTCTCGGTGCTGCGCTTCTTGGCCGGGATGGTCAGCCCGAGGCGGCGCTCGGTGACGGCGAGGCTGCGGTTGATCCGCAACTCGTCGAGCAGGCTCCCGGTGGGCAGCTCGTGAATGCGGGCGAGGGCCTCCCGCAGGGTGGCCAGCGACAGGTCGTACGCGCCGACCTCCCGCTCGCACGTGCCGACCTGGCACGACGCCCGCCAGGTCCGCGGGTCCTCCGGGCCGAACAGCAGCATCCGGCGATCCCGTTCCAGGCGGGCCAGTCGCAGGGCCTCCGGGGCGTCACCGGTGAGCAGGAACGAGATGCCGAGGTTGTTCACCGCCATCCGGGTGTTCGGGTGGTCGTCGCCGACCAGCTCACGGAAGCCCTTGAAGGTGGCCTGGTCCTCCACCAGGGCGTCCTCGAATCGGCCCAGGCCGCGCAGGTCACCGCCGCGACCGCGGCCGGCCACCAGGGTACGGAAGTGGCGCAGGCCGTAGCGGCGGCGCTGCTCGCTGAGCACCCGCTCGTCCAGCAGCAACGCCTCCTGGTAGTTGCCCAACGCCCGGTGCAGGTTCGCGGTCTGGACGAACATCCGCATGGTCAACTGGTCGATCTCGTCGCCGCCGTCCCACCGCTCACACGCCGCCGTGGCCAGCAGCAGCGCCGAACGCCAGGCGTCGCTGTCGTTGGACAGGTACAGGTGGCGCACCTGCTTGACGACCCAGTGCCGGACCGTCCGGTCGTCGGACTCCAACGCGCCGGAGGGGATGAGGTGCTGCTGCAACTCGTCGAACACGGCGGCGTAGCGGCTGTCGTCGGCCTCCGGGTCGGTTGGGGCGTAGCCGGCGAGACCCCGCAGGACCTGCCGGTGCCGCTCGCACCGCTCCGCCTCGGGGGCAGCGCCCCGCAGCAGCACCTGGATGGCGCGGTGCATCCGCAGCGCCGACCCGTGCCCCCAGTCCACGTCGTAGAGCGCGAAGCGGGCGCCGACAGTGAGGACCAGGTCCACCTCACCGGCGTCGAGCAGCAGGTCGTCCGCGTCCCAACCGGACGCGGCGGCGAGCTGGGTCAGCATCGAGGTGGACCGCAACAGCGGCAGCCCGATGCCCTCCGGGGAGAGGAAAGCGCTCAGCTCGGCCAGCCGGATGGCCAACTCCCCGAAGGGGGTGGCCCGCAGCGCCGCCAACGTGATCCGCAGGACCCGGGCCACGCTGGAGGTGTGCGATCCGGGGATGCGCTCACCGGGATCCTCGTCGGACTGTCCGTCCAACGCCGCCAACAGCTCCCGGACCCCCTGGCCCACCGCCTCCAGGCTGGGCACCCCGCCACGCTCCAACCCGAGGGCGCGCTGCCGCATCCAGGCCGTCGCCAGCCGCAGGGCCAGCGGCAGATGCTCCAGAGCCACCGCGATCGACCGGGCGTCCTCGGTGCTGATGCCGAGCACCCGGCGCAGCATCGCCACGCTCTCGTCGCCGGTCAGGGCGGCGACCTCCAGCGGGGACGGCAGCCCGGAGGAGCCGTCGTCCCGCGAGGTGATCAGGACGTGTCCCGCGCCGTCCCGCGGCCGGAGGCCGGTCAGCACGTCGGCGTCGTCGGCGTTGTCATAGATCAGCAGCCAGCGCTGGAAGGCGCCGTCGGCCGCGGCGAGCGCCTTCAGGGCGGCCTCCGCCGCCCCCGTGCTGTCCACCGCCTTGATCTCGTTGGCGAGCGCCCCGAGGCCGGTCTGCACGGTCTCCCGATCCTGGGCGGGGATCCACCAGACCACGTCGTAGTCGTAGGCGAACCGGTGGGCGAACTCCCGAGCCAACTCGCTCTTGCCGACCCCCGCCCCACCGGTGAGGGTCACCGGGCCGTCCTCGCTGGTGAGGTGGTCGCGCAGCCGCTCCAGATAGTCGTCGCGGCCGACGAACGACGGATTACGGGGCGGCACGTTGAACCGCACCCGCCGGTCCGCCTCCGCCGGGAAGCGCGGCACGTTGCGCAGATCGCCGGCGGGTTGCGCGGGGGCGATCAGGCCGAGTTGGCTCAGCAGCAACGACTGCGCCCGGACGGCGTCGGCCGCCCGCAGGTCGACGACCCGCTCGGGGCCGAACGGCTCCCGCCACGCCTCGCCGGCCACCAGCACACCGAGCACCTCCGCCGACAGGTCGGCGGCGTTCGGACGCAGCCCGGCCAGGGCCGTCCCGGCGGTCTCCGCCAGATCCGGCGAGAGGACCGCCAGCACGGTGGTTTCCGGCCCGAAGCCGGGCTGCGCGCCGGGGCGTACCGCCCACAGGTGGGACCGGACTCCGGCGCGGCGCAGCTGCCCGCCGATCCAGTCCGCCCAGGGCCGGTCGACCGGGTCGTACGCGACGGCGATGTCGCCGAGGTTCTCCGCCGGCTCCAGCAGCACCGCGTGCCGGTAACGCCGGCGGATCCGCTCCGGCACCGGCGCCGCCCGGGTGACCTCACCCCCGGTGATCCACTCCGTGATCCGCTCGTACGCGGTCAGCGGGCTGTTCGCGTCGTCCGGCTCGTCGGCGAGCACGGACAACACGTCGTCGAAGGTGTCGTAGTTGTGCGCCGGCACCTCCACGATCCCCGCCGACGCGGGGCCGGGGGCGTCGCCGGCCGGCTTCTCCAGCAGCCAGGCGAAGGCTTGACGGACGTAGTCCCGGGAGCCGCCGTGCCCCGGTTCGGGGAACTCGTGCAGGGTTGGCGCGGCCAGCACCCGGATCCCGCCGGTGGCCCGTTGCTGCAACTCCTTGGCGAGCCCCGCGGCGTGCTGCACGGACAGCCGACGAGGTGGCATGCAGACCACCGCGACGTCGCTGAGCACCGCGCTGTGGGTGATGCCCGGCGCGCTCAGGTCCACCGGGGCGTCGATGAGGACGTAGTCGTAGTCGGTTTGCTGGAGCAGCTGCCGGATCCGGGCGGCATCCCCGGTGGGCAGGCCGTCGGTGCTGGCGCCGAGACCGACCATGCTGAACGTGGCGGTCGAGCCGGACACCGCGTACCGGTAGAGGATGCCCTGCTCGGGCGCCACCGGCGCGATCACCGTCGCGGGCGGCACCGGCGGCGCGTCCGTCGCGGGGGTGAGCACGGCGGCCAGCTCCTCGCCCAGCCTCTGGTCCGCCGCGACGGCGTCCACCTGGACCGGGCGCAGGAAGTCGTAGACCCGAGGGGTCTTCGGGCACCAGTCGACGGCGAGCACCTTCTTGCCGTTGCCGGCGAGGATCCAGGCGACGTTGGCCACCGCGCTGCTGCGGCCGGTGTCGTCGGCGGGTGACACGAACGAGACGATCGTGGCGACACCCGTTGTCTCGTCCCTGCTGATGTTCATCGGTCTCCCCCCGGCCGGGGCGGTGGTGCGGGTCGCCGCGTCGCCGCGTCGCCCGTGGGGTCAGTCGTCGCCATCGAGGGCACTCTCGAAGGCCGCGTACTGGTCGCCGGCCGCGGCGCGGCGGTCGAGCCGGCCCAGCGCGGCGACGAGGACACCGCCCGGGAGGGCGTCCAGCTCGGCAGGGTCCAGTCCGGTCAGGTCGATCAGCTCCGAACGGAGGTCGTCATCTCCGGTGTCCATACCCGACCACCGCCTGTCTCCGTGTCGCGCCGCGCCCGGTCGGCCCCACCGCCGGGCCAGACATTGACCGGTGGCCAGATCCGCTGAGTGTGCTCATGATAACCGTCCGCCGCTCCTGGGGCGGACACCCGGACGGCGGCCGGAGCAGGTACGACGGGTCCACCCGGGCACCGGCCGGTCACCAGCGGCACCCGGAACGTCACCTGTCGATGTATGCTCCACTCTGGTAGGTGGCCCGACCGGCGACCGACAGGACGGCGGAGCGTCTGATGCCCGGACCCGTTGGTGGCCACCGGCCGTCACTCGGCACGGTGGCCCGTTGCGCGCCACCGAGGCGTCCGGTTCCCTTCCGACAGTTCGTGGTGAAGCTGCACAGCCGCTGCGACCTGGCCTGCGACCACTGCTACGTCTACACGATGGCCGACCAGCGCTGGCGGACCCGACCTCGCACGATGGCGGCGGCGACCCTCGCGCGCACCGGTGAGCGCATCGGCGAGCACGCCCGACGGCACCGGTTGGACCGGGTGAGTGTCGTCCTGCACGGCGGGGAGCCGCTGCTGGCCGGGGTGGACGGCGTCGAGCGGGCCGTGGAGCTGCTGCGACGCGGAGCCGCCCCGGTGCCCGCGCGGATGACCGTGCAGACCAACGGTCTACGGCTGGACGACTCCTTCCTCCGCCTGCTCGACCGCCTCGACGTGGGGGTCAGCGTCAGCCTCGACGGGGACCGCACCGCGCACGACCGGCACCGGCGCGGGCCGGACGGTCGGGGCAGCCACGACCGCGTGGAGGCCGCGCTGCACCGGCTGACCGGGTCGTACCGGCGGTTGTTCAACGGACTGCTGTGCACCGTCGACCTGCGCAACGACCCGGTGGCCACCTACCGCAGCCTGCTGGCCCACCGGCCGCCGGTGGTGGACTTCCTGCTCCCGCACGGCACCTGGTCGGCGCCGCCCGCCGGCCGGCCCTCCGATCCACGGCAGGCCCCGTACGCGGACTGGCTGACCGCCGTCTTCGACGAGTGGTACTCCGACGGCACGCACCGCACCCGGGTCCGCCTCTTCGACGAGATCATCCAGCTTCTGCTCGGCGGCGCCTCCCGCCTGTCCGGCGTGGGGCTCAGCCCGGTCGCCGTGGCGGTGGTGGAGACCGACGGGGCGATCGAGATGGACGACACCCTCGGCGCCGCCCACGCCGGCGCCGGGAGCATCGGCCTGCACGTCGACCGGGACAGCTTCGACGCCGCCCTCGACCAGCCCGGTGTCCGGGCCCAGCAGGCCGGCGCGGCCGGGCTCTGCGCGCAGTGCCGCGCGTGCGACCTGCACAAGGTCTGCGGCGGCGGCCTCTACACGCACCGGTGGCGCGCCGGCAACGGCTTCGACAACCCGTCGGTGTACTGCGCCGACCTGTACCGGCTCATCGGGCACATCCGCCGCACCCTGCGGCGGGACGTGACGGCACTGCGGGGCGTGGCACGGTGACGCCGGCCGGGCACCAGCTGCCCCGCACCGTCCTCGACGACCTCGCCGCAGGCGGCGGCGGGCCGGCCGCCCTCGAACTCCTGCACGACGCTCAGCACAGCAAGAACCTGCTGCTGGTCCGGGCGCTGGTCATCCTCACCCACCGGGTGGACCATCCCGACCGGGCGGCGGTCGAGGCGGCGTACCACCTGGTGGGCGGCCTGTCCCGGGCCCAGCGCCGGGCGGCGTGGGGCCATCCACCGGTGGCCGCCTGGGCCTTCGGCACCGCGTCGCTGCTGAGCCGGGGCGAACGCGCGGGCGCGTACCCCGGTCTGCTCGCGGCAGTCGCCGCCGCCGCCGCGGTGCACGCCCGCGCGGACGCCGACCTGGACGTGCCGCTCGACCCGGCCACGCCGGGCCGGCTGAACCTGCCCGGCCTCGGCACCCTGCGGGTCGCCCGCACGGCGACCCGGGCCCGCGTGCGCTGCGCCGGCGGCCGCGCGGAGGTACGCTGCGCCGGCGAGCGGATCGAGATCGGGTACGACCATCCGCCCGACCACCGCTGGCGGCCCTTCCCCGCGCTGCGCGCCACCCACGGCGGCCTCCCGCTGCGGCTGCTGCTGGACACCGGAACGTGGCGGCACGTGCCGGTGGCCGTCGACGCCCATCCGATCGCCGGTTCCGTGCGCGACCCGGGCCGGTGGCAGCACCGGCTGCGCGCGGCGTGGCGCCTGCTCACCGACGAGCACCGGCCAGTCGCCGAGGAGGTGTCGGTGGCGCTGAGCACGCTGGTGCCGCTCGTCGCGCCACGGACCGGGGTCCGCAGCGGCACCTTCCACCACGGGTTCGGCGCGGTCGCGATGTCCCTGCCACCGGACTCCCGCTGCGCCGCGGTCACCCTCGCCCACGAGATCCAACACCTGAAGCTGGCCGCGCTGACCGACCTGTTCCCGCTGGTGGAGCCCGGCCCGGACGACTCGTTCTACGCGCCGTGGCGGCCCGACCCCCGCCCGCTGGAGGGTCTCCTGCACGGTGCCTACGCCCACCTCGGCGTGGCCGGGTTCTGGCGCCGGCAACGGTTCGTCGAACGGGACCGGACGGCGCGGCACCACGCCGAGGTCGAGTTCGTCCGGTGGACCCGGGCCGCCGCCCAGGCCGTACGGGTGCTGGCCGCGCAGCCGCGGCTGACACCGGTCGGCCGACACCTGGTCGACGGCATGGCACCCGTGCTCGACAGGTGGGCACGGGAACCGGTGGATCCCGCCGCGGCGAACGATGCCGGACGGCTGCTCGCCGCGCACCGCGCCCACTGGGACCGGGAGCGGGCCGGGGCGCGACCGGCGTGACAGCGAGGCTTGCCGATCTCCTCTACGCTGTGCCGCATGGGGGACGCTAACGGGCAGCCCACCCGACGTGAATGCTTCGTCATCGCTCCGATCGGCCCGGAAGGCTCCGAGATCCGGAAACGCAGCGACCAGATCCTCAAGCACGTCATCCGCCCGGTCGTCGAGGAGCGGGGATTCCAGGCGATCCGGGGCGACGAGATCGAACGCGCCGGTCTGATCACGTCGCAGGTGCTCGACCGGATCATCCAGAACGACCTGGTCATCGCCGACCTCACCGACCAGAACGCCAACGTCTTCTACGAACTGGCCGTACGACACGCGCTGCGCAAACCGTTCGTGCAGCTGATGGCGAAGGACCAGCAGCTCCCCTTCGACGTGCAGGGCATGCGCACGATCCTGGTCGACCACACCGACCTGGACAGCGTGCACTCCGCCAAGGAGCAGCTGGGCCGCGCCATCGACTCGATAACCACCGACGCCGACATCGTCACCCCGATGTCGGTCGCCCTCACCCTGCAGGACCTGCGCGGCTCGTCGAGCCCCCACGAGACCGGCCTGTCGCAGATCATCGAGACGCTGCCGCAGATGATGGACATCCTCCAGGACCTGCAACGGCACATGGGCACCGGCGGCCCGGTCGAACCGTCCGAGGCCGACGACCACCGGCGGCTGCGCGGCCTCATCATGTCGCTGACCGACCGTGGAGTGGTCACCGAGCAGGACCTGACCGGGCTGCTCGGCGGGGCGAGCAGCAAGTTCGACAAGTGGGTGCAGCACCTCATCCAGCGCTCCGGCGGGGCTGGCTGAGCAGTTCGGATTCCGACGCGGACGCGGCGACGAGCGTGATGGCCGGGAGTCATCAATATGCCTGTGAGTCATCACGCTCACCGGCAGATCTGGCGCAAAACAGTGGCCTCGGCACCGAGCGGAGGCCCAGTCCAACACCTCGGCAGCCTGCACGAACCGCTCGTCCTGGGCGGGCTTTCCCGCCAGCGCCCGCACCTGCTGCGGCGTCGGAGGAAGTGATACGAAAGCGGCGGGCGGTACCGTGCTGGAGGTTCCGGCGGCGATTAGCCAGGAGACTCACTGCGATCGAAGAACGGCGTGAGGCGTTGGCGAACCTCGGCGGCCGAGGCCGGCCTTTCCGCCGCATCCTTAGCCAGGAGGCAGTAGATGAGGTGTGCCAAGTCGTCGGGCACATCCGACCGATACTCAGTGATGATCGGGATCGGTGAATATAGATGGCGGCGCATCATGTCCGGGGCGTTCGCAGCCTCGTAGGGAGGGTTTCCGCCGAGCATCTCGAAAAGAATGCAACCCAAGGCGTACAGATCGGCGGCAGGCCCGACAGGGTCGCCCTGGGCTTGTTCGGGTGCGATGTAGGCGGGGGTGCCGAGCGTACGCCCGGTCGCGGTGAGGCGGGACGCTTCGACCGGGCCGAGCAGCGCGGCCACGCCGAAATCAAGCACCTTGACCACCCCCGCCGGGGTGATCATGAGGTTCTGCGGCTTCAAGTCACGGTGTACGAGGGAGGCGGCATGGGCGGCCACGAGCACCGAACAGACCTGCGCGGCAATGGAGGTCGCCTCACCGACCGGCAGCCGTTCCTGCTCGGCGATGTGATCGGCGAGGACGATCCCCGGCACGAGTTGCATGACGAGGAAAAGGTCCTCATCGTGTACGCCCACGTCGTGTACGGCTGGCACACCGGGATGGCCGAGTCTGGCGGTCGCTCTCGCCTCCCGCCGGAAGCGCTTGCCCGCCGTCTCACGCTCGTCCTCCGGCACCTCCAACTGCCGGAGGAACTTGATCGCCACCGGCCGGTCGAGTCGCTCGTCAAAGCCGGCCCAGACCTGACCCATTCCGCCGCGACCAACCGGATACGTCAACTCGTACCGGTCGCCGACACGATCCCCCGCCTGCACCTACAGCCTCCCCCGCATCGCACGTCGACCCCGCCTGAGCAGGAGCCGGCAATCAGGCTAGCTGTCGCTGTACGAGCCGCCCGGTCAGAAACGGGCTGGGCGTGCCGTGCCAGAACACCGCAAGCTCGTCGCGCGAACGGGTGGCCGCGACGAAGAGCAGGGACCGGTCGCGTTGGCGTTCGCGCTGGTAACGCTTCGGGTCAGTGTCCCGGTATCTGCTGATCATCTGCCGAGGCACCAGGCCGTCACTGACCCCAGCGATGATCATCCGCTGGTACTCGAGGCCCTTGAACCGGTGCATCGTGCCGACGTGCACGCCGTCCGGCCGCTTCGGGCCATCCGGGCCGATCTCCACCACTACCAGCCCGTCGGCCTGCAAGTGGCTGATGACGTCCGCCGCCATATCCTTCGTCGGTACGCAGATGGCCACCGAGCCGTCCGTCGGGCTGCCCCAACTGCGCAACTGCTCGACAATCAGATCACGCTCCTGCGTCCACGTTGCGGCACCGTGGAAGACCGGTCGACCGCCACGAAGCAGCGACCGATAGCCGGCCAGGTCCTCCTCACCGCCGTCGAGGTCGTCATACACCTCGCCGGTCATGATCTGCAGCGCGTCGGCGAGGATCTGGCGGGTGGTGCGGTAGCTCAGCGTGAGCCGGGACGACCGGCCGCGGATGTTGACACCGAGGCTGCCCAACGTGACGTGGTTGTCGTAGATGCGCTGGTGGGTGTCGCCGGTGAGGAACATGTCGTCTGGGCCTGGCGCAACCATGGCTCGGAGCATCTTCCAGTGCGCAGCGCTGAGATCCTGCGCCTCGTCGACCACCACATGGCGGTAGCGCGGGCGGTAGAAGCCGCCGGACGAGTCGTCGGCGACACCGGTGTTGTGGGCTGTGCGGTCCATCTCGAGACGGGCAGCCCGCTGTGCCACCTGACGCCAGGTCCAGACGCCGCGGTTTTCCAACCAGGTGGCGAAGCGCTCCGTCAGCTGCCAGATCTGGTCCCGCTCGATCCGGGTGAGACTGCGACCGCGGTTGGGGCGGCGGGCCTTGAAGTAGTCCGTCCGCGAGTTGAGAACCTGACCGAGGATCACCTGGGTCCACTCGGCAGCCAGGAACTCCGCCTCCCAGCCGGTCTCCCCGGTCTCAAGGAGGAACTCGTCCCACATATCAAGGACGCGATTGTCGTCTATCACGCGGCGGCTGCCACCCGCCTTGGCTTCGGCCACCACCCGGCTGGCCAACCGGTCGATGTTGACGATGTCGACGCGCGATACCAACTCCTGTCCGCCCAGCGCCATCAGTCGGGTCCGCAGGTCGGCGGCCAGGTTCCGGTTGTAGGTGGTGAGCAGGATCGGCCTGTCCACCCCCGGCGGCAACTGTCGGGCGAGATGCGCCACCCGGTGCAGTGCGACGATCGTCTTGCCGGTCCCCGGGCCACCACCGACTCGCGCCGGGCCCTTATAGGGGTGCTCGACCAGCTTCCGCTGAGTGGGGTGCAGGAAGATCTGCCACCGCTCGAAGGCCTCGCCCAGCATCGCCTGCAGCGCCTCGTCGTCAGAGGTCACCTGCGTGGCGGGGCGTTCAACGGCGGCCTCGAAGTCCTCGGGGTCGACCGGCTCGTCGGCCCGGACTGGATCGGTGACCTGCTGGAGCACCTCGTCGTAGGGGGTGCCGTCGAAGAGCGCGAAGAGGACGTCGGTGGTGAGCTGGGGAGCCCGGTCGAGCAGCTCCAGAAGCTGCGCCTCGGTGGTCAACCCCCGGATTTGCGGCAGCAGCGGCTCAGAAACGCCGAGATCCAGCAGTTGGGCGTCGGTGTAGGTGTCGAAGAGCGGCTTCTGCGCAGGCTCAGGCTCGACCTCGCGCGGCACAACCCGGCCGATGATGCTGTCACCGACGGGTGCCATGTCGACGACCTCGATGCCGCCGGTGATCCGGTTGATGCGGTACGCGTACCTGGCGAGGTCGTCGTACACCTCACCGCGGTGCTTGACCGCGACGAGCAGGTAGTCGCGCCCGGCGATGTGCAGCAGGAGCGCCCGGTAGTCCTTGTTGACACGGGCGGACATCAACCGGGATTCGCTGTTGAGCGCCTTCAGATTGAGCCCGGGGTTCTCCGGATTGTGCCGAAACTTGTGCATGAACTCGTAGACCGCTCCGATGTCGGCGCGGGTGAGCTTCATGACCTCCTTGTCGGCGCGGTCCAGCATCCGCAGGGTCGTTGCTCCGGTGCTCATCGACGTTCTCCCCCGCTCGTCGCCTTGATCTCTGCCGCCAGCTCGTCCACCGACCATTCCCGAGCGGTACGGGCGTGCCAGCCCGCGTCCGCGTACGCCCGGTCACGATCTTCTGTCTCCGGGTCGCCGGACCGGCCGGTGAGCACAATGGCAATTCGCCGGTCGGGCCAGGCAAGCTCGGCCTGCCAGCCCTGATCGCCCAACTCGTAACCGATGACCGGTGCGGGCAGGTCCTGTCGGGCCAACTGCTGGACGAGTTGGTCCAGGGTGTTCTCGTCCGGGTCCAGGTAGCGCAGAATGTCCCGCCACGGGGACTCCTTGTCGAGCGTTTCGGGCTCGACGGCCACCGGCTGCGCCACGACGCCGAGCCACGTTGCCGTTTCCTCGTCGAGCGGCTGCGCGCGTTGGGCGAATACCAGCCCGGTGCCCTCGCTGACGGCCATCGAGGCCGGCTCGAAGACGTCGAGGCTGGACACAGCGAGCTGACCTGCGTCACCACCACCGTTGCCGAGGAACTGGATGACGTTGCCCCAGGCCAGCCATGCGGCCCAGCGTTCCTTGTGGCCCGCTCCGGCCACGGCGGCCGGAAGGTCGTCGACGACGGTCAACGCCGACCACGTCGGCAGGGGCCTGCTTCGCCCGTCGACGACGAGCGTCACCGGGCAGTCCGCGTTGTCCCGGGCCCGCGCGATCATGATGTGTCGCGCGTTCGGCCCGGGCAGTGGCTCTCCCCGCAGCGCGGCCAACAGTCGCTCTGCCACGCCGCCAGAGTCGGTGGCCGTGTTGTCCCGGGCCTGTTTGAGCATGCCTGCCAGGGTGGCTTCCGCCCGACGCTGCCATCGGTTGAGATCGGGATCGGCGAGGAAGCGCATCAGCTGCTCGATCGGGTTGACCCAGACGGTCTCCTCGAGCTCGTCCGGATCAGCGCCGGGAAGGAACTGCCGGTATCGCTCCCGGGCCGCCTGCTTGCTGACCCCGCCGTACGGCGTCCACCGCCCCTGCCCGTCGGTGCCGCCCCAGGTCTTGACGTCGTCCCAGGTGGCGGCGAAGACCAGGTAGCCGTGCGCGCGTAGCCGGGCACGTTTTTTGGCGTCGTCCGCGAGCCGGTTGTACTGAGACGAGGCGTGGTATTTGAAGCCGTCGAGGTAGACGGCCACCTCTGGAGACGGGGCATCGAGGCGTTTGAAGTGGACGTCGGGACGGGTGCCTCGAACGGTGTTCTGCAGCTTCATCTGCCAGTGGGTGACGCTCTGACCGTTGTCCCGGACGAACCGCAGGTCGGCGATGCGGGCACCGTCGTGATCGGTCCGCCGGTCGATCCGCAGGCCCGATTTGGGTGCCTCGCCAAGCGCCAGCAACTTGGTGAGGAAGCGCATCTCCAGCTCGCTCTCCACCTGGTGGATCAGCGAGATCTCGTCGGTACGCGTGCCCTCCTCGACGTCCCAGGTGTCGAGGAGCTTGTCCAGCATCCCCAGCGCCTCGTCGCGGCTCATCAGGGCGAAGTGCTCGTTACGCGCGTGGCGCAGGAGGCAGCGGTGACACACCGCCCGGCCTTCGTGTCGGCAGACGCAGTCGGCGATGCGCTGCCGCGCCAGCTCCAGGATCGCGCGGAACTCCTCTGGCTTGGCGAGGCGGTGCAGGTAGCCGGTGCCCTGCGGCTGGGTGTCGAAGACGACCACGAAGTTGCGCGTCCCGTCACTCTGCCCGTCCGGCATCGTGGCCGACACGGCCTGCAGGTGCGCGGGGTCACCGCCGTACTGCGCGGCGATACCGAGGCGGATGGCGGCGGCGAACGAGGCGATGCGTTCCTGTACCACCGCGGTCGCGGCGGGAATGAGGATGCGCAGCGCCTCGGTTTCCAACTCGTGGGCGAGGATCAGGTCGACGTGGGCGTCCGGGGCGGCCGGCGAGCGCCGGTACGGGCACCAGGGCCGGTGGTGCTCGGCGCCCTTCACGACAGTCGAGCCGGAGGTTTCGGCGGCGAGCTGTTGGCTCACCGCAGGGACGCCGTCGACCGTTGTCCCGCCGCAGGAGGTGCAGGTGTGGAAGCGGTTGATTCGCACCTCTTCGCCGGCGAACAGCTCAGCTGCCCGGTCGTAGCGCTGCGCGCCCAGGTTGAAGTGGCGGATCATCGCGTGCCGGCTGTAGTCGACGCCGAAGGTGTCGTGGGCATGCCGCCAGGACGAATCGACCTTGGCCGGGTCGACGTCTACGGCGACGGTGGTGGCGTAGAAACGCCGGTCCCGGTCGTCGCTGTCGTCGCGGATGCGGGCGTCGTCACGCTTGTCGCGACTCAGCACCCGGGTGGGCTGGAGGACCTGGAACAGCCGGCCGTGATCGGCGATGCCTGGGTCCGAGCAACGCGGGCAGGCGCTGGTGTCCTCTTTGGCCAGGTGGGTGCGGACGTAGCCGCACTGTGCGCAGATCCGCCACTGCTCGTACGCGGGCCGATCCGCCGGGCCGACGTCGAGCCCCGAGATCTCGTGTTTGTAGCCCCGCACGTAGTAACTGTTGCCGGGTGCGATCTCGACGAGCGCCTGGCGGGCGGGGCGCGCGTACTCGCGGAGTTCGCTGTGGAAACGGCGGTCGCCGTCGGCCTTGTCCTCCCAGGTCAGGGTGGCTTCAAGGTCGGTCCGGGAGTCGATGAGCGCGTAGTTCGGCAGCAGACCGAACTCGACCAGGGTGCCGTGGGCGGCAGCCGTGCTGACCTCCCGCAGGCGGCGACGGACCGCCCCCTCCTCCGCCTTCAACATCTTGATCTCGCGGGCGTGCTCGGGGTCGCTCGGCACCAGCGTGCCGCGGGCGATGGCGAGTTCCTGCATCCGGCGACGCAGGTCGGCCAACCGGAACTCCCAGACGTCGTCGGCTTCCTTGACCCGGTGGACGATCCCGTCCACCGCGAACTCACGCAGCTGGTCGGCGGCGGGCCGCAGGACCTCGTCTCCGAACAGCGTGAGGAACTCCTCCACCAGGCGGCCGCCGTCGCGACGGCCAGCCTCGGCGAGGCCGGTCAGCCACCCGGTCGGGCCGAACAGCACGTGCGCCCGTCGTGGCATCGGCAGCACTCCGGCCAGGCGGCCACGGGCGGCAAGGTCGATCAGGTGGGCGAGGTATTGACGGCGCAGGATCTCCACGGCAGAGAGGAAACAGCCGGGTGGGACGATCTGTCCGGCGATCATGTCGCGCGGATCGGTGAGGTAGTAGCGATCCCGCTCGGATCGCCCGACCAGGGTCAACACGAGCGCGTTGCCGCTCTTACGCCCGGCGCGACCCGCTCGCTGGACATAGTTGGCCGGGCCGTGCGGGAGCGACGCGAGCACCACCGCGGAGAGGGCGCCGATGTCGATACCCATCTCCAGGGTGGGCGTGCAGGAGAGCACGTTCGGGTCGGTGTAGCGCTCGCCGTCGCGGAACTGCTTCTCCACCGTCTCCCGCTGGGCGCGGGTGAGCATGCCGGTGTGTTCGCCGGTGACGACCCGGAACACCGGGCTGTCCAGGTAGAGCCGCCGGTAGTAGTCGTCGGCGGCGGTGTCGTCATGGGCGGCCTGGAGTTGGCCGCGGCAGCGGTACTGGCGGCACGGCTGGCCGATCCAGTCGGCCACCCGGTCGGGGTGCTCGGTCTGCTGCCAGTGGCAGGTGTCGCAGCCGACCCCGGCCGTCGCGGCGGACGCGTCGTCGAGTCGGGTCACCCGCAGGTGGCCGGGCATCAGCCCGTAGACCGTGTTGCCGTCCTCGGTGTCGCCGGCGGCGACCACGTCGGCGGCGGCGAGGGCCGGCAGCAGCCGGCTGAGGAAGCCGGCGGCGTCGCCGGAGTCGAGGCCGAGGCAGCGCGACGTCCAGTCCTGGTACCAGTTTCCCCGCGCGGTGATCACGTCGAATTCCGAGCGGGACTTCGGCGTCGCGAGCAGGAACGCGGGCGCGGACAGGCCCTTCGGGAACGCCGGCATCCCGGCGGGCCGTCCGCCCCAGATCTGCCACCGGGTGCCACCGCGCTTGAGGTACGGCACCAGCCACTCGTGGAACACCGCACCCCGGGTCCGTAACCGTTCCAGCAGACCGCGGAGGAAGGCGAGGTAGCGGGCGTCGTCCGGCGCCATTCCGGCCAGGTGACCGGGGCCGGTGAGGTGGACGTCCCGGCAGATCGCGGCGGCTCGCGCCGGATCGTCCAGTGCAACGTCGACGGCGACGCTGCGGGTCAACTCCAGGGTGCGGCCCTGGCGGGAACGCAGCCCGGTCTCCATCACGGTAGCGAAGACGAGCCGTTCGCTGATCAGCTCCCAGGTCTCCCGGCTTCCGTTGTGCTCGCCGGCGAGCAGGCTGTCGACTCCGGGCTGATCGTGCAGGTCCGGCGGCACGACGGTGGAGAGGATCTCCGGCTTCGCCGCCTCCTCGATCATCCTGACGAAGAGGTCGTCGAGCCCGATCGACTCCCCGGCGTTCAGCCGGCCGGCGAGCAGGGAGCGCAGCGAGAACGAGTAGGACCGGTTGGCGACGAAGCCGGCGCGGTGCGCGGCGTCCTGGACCGAGTCGTTGAAGAGCAGCGTCTTCTTTTCGGCCTCGTCGAGCTCCCCACCGGTGAAGAGCTGCGTGATCGCCACCGAGGCGAGGGTGGCCAGGCCGGCACCGAGGAAGCGGATGCCGTGGTCGAGCTCGCAGGACGGGCAGCGATCCTTCTCGGCTCCATCGATGTCGAGCACGTCACCGAGCACGACAATCGCGTCGTCGGTCGGCTTGCGGTCGCGCTGCTCGTCGAAGGGGCGCACCCGACGGCCGTACTCCAGGACCAGCAGGCCCCGGGAGCGCTGGCGTACCTCGTCGTCGGTCGCGGCGATCAGCGCGCGGACCCGGCGCTTGTCCCGACCGACGCTGGCGCGGTAGATCTTGTCCGGGTCGGTCTCCAGCTCCTGCGGGTCCTTCTCCGGCGACAACGCCATCCAGCCGGAGCGACCGCAGTGCCGGCAGTAGATGGCCGGTAACCGTGGATAGCGATTGTCGGCCACGACCACGTCGGCGTCGGTGGCGTACGGGTCCAGCTCGCGCGGCGCTTCGCCGTACCAGCCGAAGGCAGCCTGGTGGGAAGTGCCGCGCAGCAGGCGGGAGACGGCGCGTACCCACAGGTGGGTTTCGATGTTGAGCAGCGGGCGGCCGGGAGCCTCCGGGCTCTGCGCGACGGAGAGCAGGCCGACGAACCGGGCGAGAGCCTTCGCCGTGATCTCCGGCCGGGTCTTCATCACGCTGCCCCAGCCGGTGGCGTTCTTTCGGGGCAACACGTCAATGATCTCGTCGAGGGTGCACGGCCGCGTCTGGAGCGAGTCGAGCACCGCCTTCGTCAACGGATGCTGGCGCAGCAGATCACCCAGACGCGTCGGATCGTCCAGACAGCGCTCACCGACGACCAGCTCGGCGACCTCGGACATCATCTCCTCGGGGTCGCGGTCGTCGACGGCGGCAAGCTGCTCCGGGCTCGGCAGCGGCAGGCTGAAGTCTTGGCGAGCGATGAACTCGCGAGCCTCGTAGCGGTCCTCCCCTACCAGCGACCCGGCGTCGAAGGCGACGCCGAAGACCTGCTCGGCGACCTCACGGATCGCGGTCCGACCGTCCCGGCCACCGCCCTCGCCGAGCGTCGCGGAGGTCGCCACCGGGCAGATCGGCCCGAGCGGCCGGCCCGGCTCGTCGAGGTCGAGTGCGGCGGCGAGCCGGCGCAGCAACATCGCCACGTCGGTGCCCTGCGCGCCGTCGTAGGTGTGGAACTCGTCCAACACCACGTACGCCGGCTCGGACCCCTCCCACAGCGGCAGGTCGTCGGCACGCTGGAGCAGCAGATCGAGCATCTTGTAGTTGGTGATCAGGATGTCCGGCGGCGTGCGACGCATCTCGGACCGCTTGGTGAACACGTGCGCGTACTCGATGGCCGCGACGTCGCCGATGTAGAGACCGGCGGTGACCTGGCTGAGCGCCGGGTCGGAGAGCAGCTCGTTGATGCGTTGAGTCTGGTCCGTCGCGAGGGCATTCATCGGATAGAGCAGGATCGCCTTGATCCCGGCCCGGCCCTGCTGCTTCTGCCGCCGGCAGTGGTCGAGCACCGGGATCAGGAACGACTCTGTCTTACCCGAGCCGGTGCCGGTGGTGATCAGGGTCGGCTCCGCCGCCCTGCCCTTCGTCGACAGGCGGGCGAACGCGTTCGCCTGGTGCAGGTAAGGGGCGAAGCCGGCCGGCGCCCAATCGAGGTGCGCCCGCCAGTCGCCCTCCGCCGGGCGGAAGGGGGTGCGAATCCGCAGGTACGGGCCGCGGAAGATGCCCTGCTCCGGGTGGGAGAGAAAACCCTCCAAACCCTGGCGTACGCCGTCCTCGGTCAGACCGAAGGTGGTGGTCAGGTACTGGGTGAGGGTCCGACGCAAGGTGTCGGCAGCGATGGTCGGCCTCATGAGCGGATCACCGCCGCATGCTACTTCACCCCTTACCGCGGTTGACCTGCCCGACAGCCTCTCGGGGACAGAGTCAGATTCGCGACAGCCACCCGCCGGATCGAACGTCGAGCACCGCTTCCACCACGACTTACGTTGCGGCCAAGCACCCTTACCACTCCGCAGCACAGCAATGAAAGGGTGTACGGCTCTTTGTGATCCGCCTTATGATCACGGGCCGGAATGGGTCCGGAACGGATGAGGTGACGGCTTCCCGATGGTTGCAGCGGCACAAACGACTCTGCAAGGCCTGCTCGAAGGCACGAAGCAATACCAGGTGCCCCTCTATCAACGCACCTACTCGTGGCAGGACCACCATCTGGAACGCCTGTGGGACGACATTCTCCGGCTCACCGACGACCGTGCCGAAAACCCGAAGGCAACTCATTTCATCGGGTCGCTGGTGCTGGCACCCAGTCCCAACAACGGTCCCGCCGGCGTCGGCGTGTTCCTGGTGGTCGATGGCCAGCAGCGGTTGACGACCCTCTCCATCCTGCTCTGCGCCATTCGGGATCACCGCGCGCTCACCGAGGACGACACGCACCGCGACCGACTGACCGGCCAGTATCTGATCAATCAGTGGGTGCCCGAGCGACGGTTAAAGCTCGTCCCCACCCAATGCCACGTAGCTTAAGTTGATCTTGGGTTGACCTGCGGTTCTGTATGGACTCGTGGGATGTGCGGCGTGGCGTGGCGGCCGCTACCGGGCGGGCTGTTTTGATCACGGGTCATGTCGGTGGCT
>NZ_WBKR01000082.1 GCF_008868155.1 Micromonospora sp. ALFpr18c | reverse complement strand
CAGCAGCGCGGCGATCCGGGCCACCCGGGGGTCGGTGCGGATCTGCGCCACGCTGGCCGGCAATGGCAGCCGCCAGTTCGGATACTCGTCCACGGTGCCCGGCATGTTGGGTTGGCGTACCTCGCCCAGCACGTCGTAGAGGGAGACGCCGAGCAGCCGCGTCGGGCTGGCGGCGAGCGCGGCATGCATCGCCACCACCGCCTCCTCGTCGTCCGGTGGCGGGTCGGTGGCCGGCAACAGGCCCTCGGCGCGCAGCATCGCCAGCAACCGGTCCCGCTCCTCGGCCGCCCGTGCCCGCTCCACCGCCGTGTCGGTGCTGAGCAGCTTCAACTCGTCGCGCACCCGCACGTGCTCGCCGGCCAGGAAACCGGGCGCGGTCGGCAGGTCGTGGGTGGAGATCGTGGCGAGCGCGTTGCGGGGCCACCGGCTCGGCGCGACGAAGTCGCCGTCGTCGTCGCGGGCGAACCACAGCACGGTCGAGCCGAGCATGTTGCGCCCCCGCAGGCCCCGCGTCACCGCCGGCTGGACGGTGCCGAGGTCCTCACCGACCACCACAGCGCCGGCCCGGTACGCCTCCAGCGCGAGGATGCCCAGCATCGCCTCGGCGTCGTAGCGTACGTAGGTGCCCTCGGCCGCGCCGGCGCCCGGCGGCACCCACCACAGTCGCCACAGCCCGGCGACGTGGTCGACCCGCAGGCCACCGGCGTGCCGCAGGGTCCGCCGCAGCATGTCCCGGTAGGCCGCGTACCCGGTGGCGGCGAGCCGGTCCGGTCGCCACGCGGCGACCGTCCTCCAGCGTCACCACGCCCGGCCCGGGCAGCGCCCGGGTGGCGCCGTGGGTCAGCACCACGGTCGGCGGCAGCGCGGCCTTGTCGACCGCGCGGGCGGCGGCGAGCGCGTCGGCGATGGCCGCCGGGCTGGTGGCGTCGACGCCGAGCAGGCCGAGGACGCCCACGACGGTGTCCGGGGCGACCTCGACGCGGCGGTGCCGCCAGTCCTCGTACCAGGTGGACACGCCGTGCGCGGTGGCCAGCGCGGCCAGTCGTCGATTCATCCGTCCCCCGCTTCACGACGCGACCTTCGACCACCTTGCCACGGCCGGACGCGCGGCGCAGGACACGGCGAGGGGCCGGCGGGCTCGCCCGCCGGCCCCTCGCCACCACGATCGCGCACCATCCTGGTTGTCGTGGCATCGCACGCCGCCCGACACCACTACATCAATGATCGAGCACGACCATCGCGTGGAGCACGACCATCGCGCGGGGCGCGCGGTCAGTCGGCGAGCGCGCCGGCCGCCCGGCCCTCGTGCAGGGTCAGGTTGCGGCCGGTGCCCGGGTCGAACAGGTGGATCTTCTCCAGGTTGAACCAGACCCGGCGGGACTGCCCCTCGGCGACCGGGGACTCCGCGGACAGCCGGGTGACGAGGTTGCCGCCGGCGCCGGCGAAATCGGCCGAACCCGCGTCGGCGGCCAGCTCCTCCAACTCGGCGGCGCTGGCCCGCTCCCCCTCCACGGTGAAGTAGACGTACTTGTCCGAGCCCATCGACTCGACGATCTCCACGGGCGCGTCGAACTCCAGGCCCCGCCGACGGGTGTCGTCGTCGATCAGCTCGGCGTCCTCGAAGTGCTCGGGTCGGATGCCGAGGATCAGCTCGCGGGGCGCGTCCGCAGCCTCCAGCTCCCGGCGGACCCGGTCGCCGAGCGGCACGTCACCCAGTGCGGTACGCAGGCTGCCGTCCTGCACGGCGGCGTGCAGGAAGTTCATCGACGGCGAGCCGATGAAACCGGCCACGAAGAGGTTGCGCGGGTGGTCGTACAGCTCCTGCGGCGGACCGACCTGCTGCACCGCACCGCCCCGCATGATCACGACCCGGTCGCCGAGGGTCATCGCCTCGGTCTGGTCGTGGGTGACGTAGACGGTGGTGGTGCCGAGCTGCTTCTGCAACCGGGACACCACCGTGCGCATCTGCACGCGCAGCTTCGCGTCCAGGTTGGACAGCGGCTCGTCCATGAGGAACGCCTTGGGCTGGCGGACGATCGCCCGGCCCATCGCCACCCGCTGCCGCTGCCCGCCCGAGAGGTTGGCGGGCTTGCGATCCAGCAGCGAGGTCAGCTCCAGGACCTTCGCCGCCTCGTCGACCTTGGCGTTGATGGTCTCCTTGTCCAGCTTCGCCAGCCGCAGCGGGAACGCCATGTTCTCCCGCACCGTCATGTTGGGGTACAGGGCGTACGACTGGAACACCATGGCGATGTCCCGGTCCCGGGGCGCCTTGTCGTTGACCCGCTGCCCGGCGATGCGCAGCTCTCCGGAGCTGATGTCCTCCAGCCCCGCGATCATGTTCAGGGTGGTGGACTTGCCGCAGCCCGAAGGCCCGACCAGGATCACGAACTCGCCGTCGGCGATCTCCAGGTCGACGTCCTGCACGGCGACGGTCCCGTCCGGGAAGCTCTTGCTCACCTTGTCCAGCACGATGTCAGCCATGACTACTCACCTATCCCTTGACTGCGCCGGAGGTCAGACCGGACACGATGCGACGCTGGAAGAAGAGAACGAACAGGATGATCGGAACGGTGATCACCACGGCGGCGGCGCAGATCGCCCCGGTGGGGTCCTCGAACTGCGAGGCGCCGGTGAAGAACGACAGCGCGGCCGGCACCGTGCGTGACCGCTCGGTGGAGGTCAGCGAGATGGCGAACAGGAAGTCGTTCCAGCAGAAGATGAACACCAGGATCGCGGTGGTGAACAGGCCGGGCGCGGCCAGCGGGGCGATCACCCGACGGAACGCCTGGGCCTGGGTCGCGCCGTCCATCTTCGCGGCCTTCTCCAGGTCCCACGGGATCTGCTTGAAGAACGCCGACAGCGTGTAGATCGCCAGCGGCAACGCGAAGGTGATGTACGGCAGGATCAGACCGGGCCAGGTGTCGAAGAGGCCGAGCTGCCGCTCGATCTCGAACAGCGGTGACACCAGCGACACCTGCGGGAACATCGCGATCAGCAGGGAGACGCCGACCAGCAGCCCCTTGCCGGGGAAGTCCAGACGGCTGATCGCGTACGCGGCCATCGCGCCGAGCACCACCGCGACGAGCGTGGCGATGAGCGCGATGCCGATCGAGTTGATCAAGGCTCGGACGAACTGGTCGGTCTCGAAGATCGTCTTGTAGTTGTCCAGCGTCCACTCGCGGGGGAAGAACTTCCCGTCGGTGAGGGTGGCCGGCGTCTTGAACGACAGCGAGGCGATCCACAGGACGGGGATCAGCGCGAAGACGACCACGAGGACGTCCAGCAGACCCCAGCGCAGCTTCGCCCGGGTGGTGGTTTCGACAGCCATGTCAGCGCCTCTCCCCGTCGTCGCTGCCGGGAGCAGCGGTACCGAAAAGCTTCACGAAGACGAAGGCGATGATCGCCACGGTGATGAAGATCAGCACCGACATCGTCGAGCCGATGCCGAGGTTCAGACCCCGGATCAGGTTGTTGTAGGCGAGCATCGACACCGACGAGGTCTCGTTGCCGCCGGCGGTCAACACGAAGATGTTGTCGAAGACGCGGAACGCGTCCAGGGTGCGGAACAGCAGGGCGACGAGGATCGCCGGCTTCATCACCGGCAGCATCACCTTGGTGAACCGCTGCCAGGCCGTCGCCCCGTCGGTGGAGGCGGCCTTGAGCAGGTCCTCGGGGACCAGCGCCAGCCCGGCCATCAGCAGCAGCGCCATGAACGGCGTGGTCTTCCAGATCTCGGCGAGCATGATGATCGCCAGCGAGCTGGCCCGCTCGGTGAGCGGCGCGCCGTCGCTGAACAGGTCGGCCAGGTAGCCGGTGCCGGGGGTCCAGGCGTACCGCCAGGAGAACGCGGCGACGACCGTGACGATGCCGTACGGGATGAGCGCCGAGGTGCGGACGATGCCCCGCCCGACCAGCGTACGGTGCATGATCAGCGCCAACCCCATGCCGAGCACCAGCTCGACGGCCACGGTGACCACCGTGATCAGCGCGGTCACCCCGAACGCGGTCCACCAGAACTCGTTGGTGAGCACGGTGACGTAGTTCTCCAGCCCGATGAACTCACGCTGGTCGGGGAAGCGCAGGTCGTAGCGCTGCAACGACAGCCAGACCGAGTAGATGATCGGGTACGCGGTCACCGCGACCATCACCAGCGCGGCGGGCGCGCAGAGCAGCCAGCCGAGCTTGCGTTCGGCCTTCTTGTTCTCGCTCAGCGGCGCCGTGCGGCGGCTGCCGCGCTGGGTGGGAACGCTGGCGGACGCGGAGCTCTTCTCTGGGGCGGTGTCGGTCGGCGTGGCGGGAAGGGTCACGGCAGGACCCCCTTCGACTGGAGGGCGTCGGCGATGGCGCCGCGCAACTCGTCGGCGGTCTGTTGCGGACGGATCGCCGACGGCGGGGACAGGATCGCCGACATGACGGTGGAGATGCTCTGGTACGCCGGGGTCAGCGGCCGGGTCGCCGGCTCCTTCAGCTCCTCCAGGATGGTGTCCTTCATCGGGTACGCCTCGGTCATCTCCGGGTCGTCGAAGACCGCCTCGATGGTCGGCGGCACACCGTCGTTGATGGCGGAGAACTTCTGGTGCTCGGCGCTGCGGAGGCACCGCGCGACCTCGAAGGACAGTTCCGGGTGCTCGGAGTAGGAGCTGACCGCCAGGTTCACCCCACCGATGGTGACCTTGCTGGGGGTGCCCCCGTCAACGCCGGGCACACGCGCCCAGCCGACCTGCTTGGCCAGGTCCGGGTTGGCCTCCTGAAGCGCCGGGTAGACGAACGGCCAGTTCACCTGGAACGCGCCCGCGCCGGATTGGAACTCCAGCCGCACCGGGTCCTCGGTGGCGTTGCTGAAGGACGGCGAGGTCACGCTCGACGTGGCGAAGCGCTGCAACTGTTCCAGCGCCCGGACCGTGCCGTCGTCCATCACGGCCTGCTTGCCGTCGTCGGAGAGGATCTTTCCGCCGGCGCTCTCGGCCAGGGTGTTGTAGAGCACGACCAGGCCCTCGTACTGGGCGCCCATGGTGAGCACCTGGTACGGCTTGCCCTGCTCCTTGAGCTGCTGGGCCGCGTCGATCATCTGGTCCCAGGTGGTCGGCGGCTGCGGCACCAGGTCCTTGCGGTACCAGAGCAGCTGCACGTTGGTGTTCTTCGGCGCCGCGTAGAGCTTGTCCTCGTAGCGGGCGGTGTCCAGCGGGCCGGCGAGAGTGCCCTGCTCGACCTCGGACTTGTCCTGGCCGGTCCACTCACGGATCCAGTCGGCGCTGGCGAACTCCTGGGTCCAGGTGACGTCCAGGCCGAGCACGTCCATGCCGGTGTCCTTGGCGGCCAGCCGGCGCACCATCTGCACCCGCTGGTCGTCGGCCTGGCGGGGCAGCACCCGGTAGGCGATCTCGTACCGTCCCTGGGCCTGCGCGTTGCAGTCGTCGACGACCTTCTGCAGGTTCTGCTCGGGCGGGTAGTACAGGTTGATCGTCGGTGGGCCGCCGGTGTCGTCGGCGCCGCACGCGGCGAGCGGCGCGACGAGCGCCAGCGCGACAGCCGCCGCACCAACCCGGACAACCGGCCGACGCCGGTGTCGGGCCGTTCTGGAGTGTGTCATCGCCCTCCCCCCTCTCTTCGGCGGAAACCGGGGAGGGCATCCGTGCCCCGGCGCACGGCGAGAGCTGACTCCGAGCCGATGAGCTGCGGAAACGCCCCGGTCCGGATACTCTGTGCGGCTACACTGCCCCACCCGTGAAGCCGCGAAACCTGGCCGACACAACGGGAGTCAGCGCAGCGAATGCCGTCTCTGGCCTGCCCCGACGCCACATCGCCGAGGCGGCGGCCCCGGGGCGTCAGCTCCGGACCCTCGTCCAGGAGAGGAAGCGCTCGGTCATTCGGGCTGGCGGATGGTCCGGGTGAGCTGGTTCGTCGCCTCGTGCATCAGAGTGCCGAGATAGATCGCCTCGTGCATCAGAGTGCCGAGATAGATCAGCAGTGCGGTCCGGTTGGTCCGGTACTCGGCCAGCAGGGCGAGCTTGGCCGGTTGGCAGGGCCACTCGCCGCCACAGTTCCGGCACCGCCAGAGCGGGCGCATGGCGACGTGCGGGACGGGCGGCCGGACGATCATCACCGCCACCGCACCGCGGGCATGTACCTGGGGCTGGCCGGCCAGTGCACTATCGCCGAACTGCCGGACGGCGAACGCGTGGCCCATGCCGACAACCAGCTCACCGCGCAGATCGTCGATGCGCCGACCGACGCGATCCCAGGAGAGGCCCTCGCCCCGGGGCCTCTCCCCTCGCGCGCTCCATACCGGCAAACCCGCGACAACTCCTTCGCGCCAGGCCGGTACCGCCTCGTCGATCATGGAGTTGTGGTGGGCGACAAACCGCCCGTGAAACGCCAAGCCAGGCACCACAACTCCATGATCGCCGGACCCACGCGGCCCCCGCTCCGCGATCCTGTTCGACGCGGGGCGGCACCGGGCATGCTGGGGCGGTGATCGCACGCTTCAAGGATCTTTGTCTGGACGCCACGGACCCGCTCACGCTCGGTGGGTTCTGGGCGCGGATGCTGGACGCCGACGTGGCCGATGCCGGTGACGGCGACACCCGGGTGGACCCCCGATCGGCGCGCTCCGACGCCGAGTCGATCTGGGTGAACCGGGTGCCCGAGCCACGGGTCGGCAAGACCCGCGTACACCTGGATCTGCGCCTGGCCGACGCGGACCCGGCGGCGCTGCTCGCCGGCGGCGCGCGACTGGTCGCGGAGCCGTCCGGCGACGTCACCTGGTGGGTGCTGGACGACCCGGAGGGCAACCCGTTCTGCGCGTTCGGAGCCCGCGAGGGCACTCGACCGGGGCCGTTCGAGCTGGTCGTCGACTCGGCCGACCCGGCCGCGCAGGCGACCTGGTGGGCCGGGGTGGTCGGCGGCACCGTCGAGGACGAGGGGACCCACGCGTCGATCATCGGCGCGTCCGGGTTCCCCTGGGACTACTGGGTGTTCGCCGAGGTGCCCGAGCCCAAGACGGTCAAGAACCGGCTGCACTGGGACGTCGAGATGGTCGACGAGGAGCCGACCGCGCTCATCGCGGCGGGCGCGACGCTGCTGCGGGAGCCGATCGACACGGCGCGCTGGTGGGTGCTGGCCGACCCGGAGGGCAACGAGTTCTGCGCGTTCGCGCCGCGTCGGGTGAACGACCGACTACCCAGCGCGGGCGGCGTCGACTAGCGTTTTGTAGCGCCGCAGCCAGCGCGTTCGCCGCCGCCGTCGACACGCCTCCGGCCGACTCCAAGCTGCCCGATCGGTGGGTAATCGCGGGAACGTCCCACCGCCGCTCCCCCGGTTCGGCAGGATCGTCCCAACGAGGAGGTGCCGTCGTGCAGGACACCCGCGCTCTCGCCCTGACGTTTGAGGTGAGCGGCCTGCCACCGGTCAAGACCGAAGCGTTGTCCATCTTCGCCGCCGGGCACCGGCAGGCGACGAGGGTACGCACCCTGCTCCAGGCCGCCCTCGCGGCGGCCCAGCGCACCGGCTGGACGCCGCTGCCTGGGCCCGTCGAGGTCGACCTGGTGCTGCGCTGCCCGCCCGGGCACCGAACATCCGACGCCAGCACCCTGCTCGGCGGCGTCTGTGCGGTGTTGCAGGACAAGAAGCGCGTGTCGTCCATCGGCCTGGCCCACCTCGGCGTCCTGGTGGACGTCGCCCTCTACGACGACGACCGGCAGATCCGCCGGTTGTCGTACCACGAGGAGCCGGCGGAGGAATTCTCGTACCAGGTGCGGGTCGCCGCCGTACCGACCGGGGTTTAACCGACGTCCGCGGTGGGGTATCGCGGTCGCCGACGAAGGGAGCACCGATGTCGGAGCCACATGTCACGCTCGACCCGCGCGGGCTCGATCCTGTGCAGCAGAAGCTGCGCGGCCCGCTGGAGGAGCAACTGACCTCGGCGCTTCAGGCCGCCACCGAACGGGTCAGCGCGGGCTACGCCGGCGAGCCGGTCGAGCAGGTCTGCCAGCGACTGCTGGACGAGACCCGCTCGGGTCTGCACCCCGACATCGCGGCCGGCTTCAACCCTGACATGGACGAGTTCTGCCGGGTCGCGGTGGCGATCGTCCGACGCGAAGGGGCCTGAGCGCGGGGCCTGTCGGTGGTGGCACCACGCCACACCCGGACGGCGAGAGCCGGCCCAGGTCAGGTGGGCTCCGACCGCGGTGGGCCGCAGCACCCCACCGTCGGTCGGGTCCAGTTCGTCGTCTTCCAGCACCCACGTGTGCCCGTCTCTGGCCCCGACGCCGCGTCGGTGGTCACGGCCACCGCAGCAGCCTCGCCGCGATCATCGTTTCGCGCTCCTCCTGCCCCTCGGGCCGCAGCCGGCCGCCCCGGGTGAGCATCACCACGCCGTGCAGCAGGCTCCAGCCCACCTCGGCGAGAGTGTCCAGGTCCCGTCCCTCGGCGAGCGGGGCCAGGGCCGCCCGCAGCTCGGTGAAGACCGCCCGCGGCGCCGCCGGCACACCATCGTCGCCGAGGGCCAGGTCGGGGGTCAGCGCGAGCATCGCGTCGTAGACCTCCGGATTCGCGTACGCGAAGTCGAGGTACGCGGAAGCGACCGCCGACCAGACGCCCTCGGGTTCGTCGGTGGCGTCCGCGTGCGCCTCCGCCAGGTCGGCGGCCAGGTCGGCGAAGGCGCACACCGCGACGGCGGCGAGCAGCGCCTCCAGATCGGCGAAGTGGCGGTAGATGTCACCGATGTCGATCTCGGCCCGCTCGGACAGCCGGCGGGTGCTCACCCCCGCCCAGCCTTCCGTCTCAGCCAGCTCTCGCGCGACCGTGACGATGAGGTCACGCCGGTCCTGTTCGGTGGCCTTCTCGGCAGGTCCGGGCACGCACCCGAGCGTACGGGCGAACACCACCCACACTTCTTCGGTGACGGATTGGTGACTGTCCGCGAGAAGCTGGGCGCGGCCGGCACCTGCCACACCCGAGGTCCGGCTCGTCAGGTGAGGAGATCACCGCGACGGGCGGGGACGTGGTCGTGCGGGACGACTCGGGCCCGAGCCCTTCATCGGGTGACCGGCGGCGCTGCCATCCCGGCCAGGGCCCGAGCTGAGCCCTGGCCGGGACAATATGGTCAGCCGATCCGGCTGGCGCGCTGCCGACGGCGGGTCAGCAACACCAGGACGATGCCGAAGAGAGCGAGCATCGCGCCAATGGTCAGCGGCGCGCCGACGCTGTCACCGGTCACCGGCAGGATCCGCGGGACGTAGCGGAAGGTGAGCCCGTTGGAGGCCCCACGGTCGGTGCTCACGACGACCGTGGTGTTCCCGGCCGCGCAGGGCGGGGTACGGAAGGTCAATGAACGCCCGTTCGGCGGCACGGTGACCTGGTTCGCCGGGATGGTCGCGCCGCAGATGGTGACCACCGTCCCGCCGGGCACGAATCCGGAACCACCGATCGTCACGGTGGTGCCACCACCGACCGGCCCCTGACCCGGGGTCACCGTGTCGATGACTGGCGGCGCGGGCGGCGCGACGTACGTGAACGGTGGCGCGGTGGCCGTGCCCGCGGGGAACACCAGGCGCACGTCCGCCGGCCCGGCCGAGTTCGGCGGCGTGACCACGGTGATCGTGGTGCCGGCCGGGTTGACGGTGAACCCGGTGCCCGGCACCCCGTCGAAGGTCACCCCGGACGCCCCGGCGAAGCCACTGCCGGTGATGGTCACCGTGGTGCCACCCGAGGTCGGCCCCGTCGTCGGGGTCAGCCCGGTCGCGTTGGCGGCACTACCGTCGGGCAGGTACGTGTAGTCCAGCGGTGCGGCCGTGCCGCCGCCGGTGCTCACCACCACCACCGCCGGCCCGACCGCGCCCGGCGGGGTGAGCGCCGTCAACGAGGTGCCGTCCGGGCTGACCGTGACGTTGGCGGCCGGGACCCCGTCGAAGGTGACGTTCGTGTCACCGGGGACGAGGGCTGTGCCGGTGATCGTCACCGTCTGGCCACCCGACTGCGGGCCCGCGTTCGGCGTGATCGACGTGGCGGTCGGAGGCGCCGCGACGTACGTGAACCCGTTCGGCGCATTGGCGTTCTCGCCCGGAATGAGCACGGCCACGTCCACGGGACCGACCTGCCCAGGCGGTGTGACAACGGTCAGCGAGGTGCCGCTCGGGTCCACGACGAGGTTGGTGCCCGACGTGTCGCCGAAGGTCACCTCGGTCGCCCCGGTGAACCCGGTGCCGGTGACCGTCACCGTCGTACCGCCGGTGGTCGGGCCGGTGTTCGGCACGATCGAGGTGATGGTCGGCGCGATGTACGTGAACGTCGGCGCGGTCACCCGACCGGCGGGGAAGACCAATTCAACCAGGGCCGGTCCTTGCGGGTTCGGAGGGGTCACCACGGTGATCGTGGTGCCGGCCGGGTTGACGGTGAACCCGGTGCTGGGCAGCCCGTTGAAGTCCACTGCCGCCACCCCGGTGAAGCCGGTGCCGGTGATGGTCACCGTCGTGCCGCCGGCCGTCGGGCCGGAGGGCGGCGTGAGACCGGTGATCACAGCCGCGCTGCCGTCGGCCAGGTAGGTGTAGCCGAGCGGCGGCGCTGCGCCGTTCACCGTGCTGACCACGACCGACGCCGGACCGATCGCGCCGGGCGGGGTGACCGCCGTCAACGAGGTGCCGCTCGGGTTGACCGTGACGGTGGTGGCCGGCGAACCGTCGAAGGTGACCGTGGTGCCACCCGAGATGAAGCCCGTACCGGTGATGGTCACCGTCTGGCCGCCCGACTGCGGGCCCTCGTCCGGGTTGATCGTCGCGGTGGTGGGCGCAGTGGGCGGGCGTTCGCAGTTGGCCTCGGCGACGATCACCGTTCCGATCGGGATGGTCGTCGGCACGCCGAGGATGGTGCCCGACAGGGTGAAGGTGGCTCGTATGGTGATCGCGGTGGCGCCGGCGGCGGTGGTCGTCTCGACGCGGGTCAGCGATGCGTTCAGGCTCGCGTCCACCAGCCCCGACACCACCACGGCCGCACTGCCGACGACGGCGGGGGTGTTCGCCGTCAGGGTCACCGCGGAGCCGAATAGTTCCAGCCCGACGAGCGTGGTGTCCGCGCCGGTCGGGCCGACCTGCGGGCAGGTCGCGGTGGCGGTGGCCTCGGTGGCGTCCAACACGTCGACGCCGAGCACGGCCAGGTTGAGGCCGTTGACGCTGGAGGACGCCGACGACGAGGCCGCTGCCCGGGTGGCGGTGACCTCCTCGACGGTGCCGCTGGCAGTCACGCCGAGCGCCCCGGGTATCGAGATGGCCAGCAGGGTCTCGGTGTCGGTGCCGCCGGCAGGCGGCGCGGTGGCGGTGCCGATGGTGGCGTCGGCGGTGATCACGGCCGTGCCGAGTACCTCCGCAGACAGGTCGACGACGACACCGCGGGCGTTCGCGTCACCCGGCGCCGCGCGTGCTGGCGTCCCCAGCCCCAGGGTCGCCAGGCCGGCGACCAGCAGCGCCGTGGATGCGCTCGTGATTCTTCTTCGCAGCAGGACAGGTCTCACCGATATTCCCCCGTTCAGATGGACTGACGGGTCTGCTCGGCGTGGGTCCACCCGTCACCGGGACAACGAGGGCAAATCGTGCAAGTTGCGCATAATGCTCATTTGGGTCGCAATCGTAGGTGATCCAGGATCGCCCACCTTGCCAACCGCTAGTTGCTCTTGATCAGTTTCATGGTCAGGCGAGACTCGACTCGCAGGACACCCGGTAGGCCGATGAGCTTGCCGCTGAGGAATGCCTCAAAGGCGCCATGGTCCTCGACAGCGACCCGCACGAGGTAGTCGGGGCGGCCGAACATGCGGCGAAACTCAACCACCTCGTCGTAGGCGGACACGGTGTCTTCGAACTCCTGCACCGTTTGGAGGTTCTGCGCCGCGATCTCGACGTCGATCAGAACCTCGAGCCCACGGCCGGTCGCGACGGGGTCGATCACGGCGCGGTAGCCGGCGATGACGCCGGTGTCCTCCAGCCGTTTGACCCGGCGCAGACACGGCGGCGGAGTGAGCCCCACCCGCCGTGCCAACTCGACGTTACTCAACCTGCCGTCCCGACTCAGTTGAAATAAAATTTCCCGATCAAGCGCATCAAGGCGTTCCCGATTACCCACGCGACGATTATACGGCAACTATTTGGCACCAAATTACGCAGGCTTTGAAATACAATTTCAGCATGTCAAGCGATCCGACGGCGGCTGCCACCGGGAAGGACCACGACGTGAAGGCGCCGTCCTCTCTGCTCGCCGCACTCAAGGACTCCCTGCCCGTCGGACTGGGGCTGGCACCGTTGGGCGTCGCTCTCGGAGTGCTGGTCGTTCAAGCCGGACTGCACTGGTGGTGGGCCACGGTCTTCACCACGGTCATCTACGCCGGCTCATTCGAGTTCCTGCTCATTGGCCTCATCAGCGCATTCGCGCCGCTGGCCACGATCGCGGCGACCGCGCTGCTGGTCAACGTTCGGCACCTGTTCTACGGGCTGTCGTTCCCACTGCACCGAGTCCACAGCCGCAGAGGCAAGCTGTACAGCACCTTCGCGTTGACCGACGAGGCATACGCCCTCACCGCCAACAGGCAGGCTCAAGCATGGCCCGGCCGCCGCATCGTCGCGCTTCAAATGTTTCTGCACCTGTACTGGGTGGGTGGCGCAACACTCGGCGGGACACTCGGCGCACTGATCCCAGAGCGCGTCGCCGGTCTGGACTTCGCGCTGACCGCGTTGTTCGTCGTGCTGGCCATCGAGGCGATCCGGGCCCGCCGCCACGACCTCCCTACCCCACTCCTGGCCCTGCTCGCGGCGCTCGCCACCTACCTCAGTCTCCCGAACCAGTTCTTGCCCGTCGCCCTCACGCTGTTCACCACGGCGCTGCTCGTACGCCGATTTCTGACCACCCGGAGACCCACTCGTGCCTGACGCCCCGTATCTACTCGCCGCGGTCGTGACCTCCGCCGCCGTCGCGTGGGGACTGCGCGCCCTGCCGTTCGCCGTCCTGGACCGGCTCCGCGCCAGCCCCACCGTCACCTACCTCGCGGCCGCCATGCCTGCCGGCATCATGATCACCCTCGCGGCCTACTGCCTCCGCGACGTGCCACACCAGCGTCCCGACCGCCTGATCGTCACGCTGCTGGCTGTTGGCATCACCGTTGGGCTGCACCTCTGGCGCCGCAGCGCCCTTCTCAGCATCCTGGTCGGCACCGCCACCTACGTCACGCTCGTCAGCACCCTGCTCGCCAATTGAAGGGCGCTGTCGACCTATGAGGCCGGATGCCAGCCGAGCAGTGGGCCGAGTCGGGTTGCCATGTCGGTGAGGATCTGAACGTAATCGGCGTGCTCGAAAGTGAACGGCAGGGCGAAGGCGACCTCGGTCACCTCACGGAACGCGGCATGGGCGTACAGACGCTCGGCGATCACCTCCGCCGGCCCGACGATGTCGGGGGCGAACATCACCCGGCTCGGCCCGTGCGTCGACATCGTCCGGGGCATCCGCTGACGGCTGTACTCCTCGTAGCGGGCACGTTGGGACGGGGTGGCCGAGTCGGTGGGGATCACGACCAGGCCCTGGGAGACGCGGGCACGGTCGCCGTCCGGGTGCAGAGCTCGGAAGGCCCGGATCTGGGACAGCTGAACCTCGGCGAAGTCCGTGGACTCCTCGGCCTTCACCACGCTGCTGGTGAGCAGGTTCATGCCCTGCTCACCGGCCCACCGCGCCGACCGGAGGCTTCCGGCGCCGTACCACATCCGGCTGGCCAGACCGGGAGAGTGTGGCTGCACCCGCTCGGAGAACGCCTCCATGCCCTTGACACCGTCGAAGTCACTGGCCGGTGCGCCACGGACGAAGTCGAGCAGCCGCCGCAGCCGGGAGTAGTCAAAATCCTCGGCGTCTGCGGTGTCGGGGTACAGCGATCGCATGACGCTGTCGTCACGCGTCGGCGGGCCGACGCTCACTCCCGGATTGAGCCGTCCGCCGGAGAGGATGTCGACGGTCGCCAGGTCCTCGGCCAGCCGCAGCGGATTCTCCCAGCCGAGGGGGGTGACCGCAGTGCCGAGTTCGATGCGGCTGGTCCGCTGTGAGGCAGCGGCCAGGACGGCGACCGGTGAGGAGATGCCGTACTGGAGGTGGCGGTGGCGCACCCAGGCGCTGTCGAACCCGAGTTGCTCGCCGAGCGCGATGATGTCCAGCGTCGACTCGTGGCCTGCACGCGGGTCGGCCTCGTCGAACAGACCGATCGTGAGGAAACCGAGCTTCCTCAGCGGGGTCGAGGGTGCGGGCACCGGTTCCTCCAGGCGTACGGCGTGTTCTTGGCTGGTCTCACAACAGGTGTGTCGGACCGCGGTGCGAGCGCCGCTCGCCGGCGGCGTTTCGGGCATCCGGAGTGGACAGACGAGATCTGGGTCCAGCGAGAGTCTAGGAAAGTGTGACTGGACGATGTCTTTACCTGAGCTGGATCCTGCGACGACGCCAGTCGTCATCCGGCGCGACACCGGGGCGGGAAGGCGCGATCGGAGGCGCTTCTCACCGGATCACCGGCGCAGGGTGAGGATCAGGTCGGCGACCAGGGCCGTCCAACCGGTCTGGTGCCAGGCGCCCAGCCCCGCCCCGTTGTCGCCGTGGAAGTACTCGGGGAAGGCGACCAGGTCCCGCCAGTCCGGGTGGGTCTGGAAGAGCTGACAGGCACCGTAGATCGGCCGTCTCCCCCAGTCGTCCTGCGTGAACAGCGAGATCAGTCGGGCGGACAGGTCGTCGGCGATCTCGTCCAGCGTGCGCTTCACCCCGGAGCGGGTCGGGTACTCGACCTGGAGGTCGTCGCCGAAGAACGCCGCATAGTCGCGCAGCGCGCTGATCAGCAGGAAGTTCGTCGGCATCCAGATCGGGCCGCGCCAGTTCGAGTTGCCGCCGAACAGGCCGCTGGTCGACTCGGCCGGCTCGTAGCCGACGGAGAACTCCTGACCGCCGAGGGTCACCGAGAACGGCTTGTCCAGGTGCGCGCGGGACAGCGTGCGCAGGCCGTACTCGGACAGGAACTCGTCGGTGTCCAGCATCCGGGCGAGCAGCCGGACCACCTGCTCCGGGCCGACCATGGACAGCAGCCGCTGCTGGCGGCCGTCGGGGCCGAGCCGGCGGGTGCCGATCACCTGGGCGTACTCGGGGCGGTTGGTGAGGAACCAGCGCAGCCGGGCGCCCAGCTCCGGCAGGCGGTGCAGGGTCTTCGCCGTGAGCCGGGTGGTGGCCGCCAGTGGCAGCAGCCCGACCACCGAGCGCACCTTGAGCGGCACCTTCGTGCCGTCGGCGAGGCGCAGCACGTCGTAGAAGAAGGCGTCCTCGTCGTCCCACAGCCCCTGCTCGTACGCGGCGGCGGCGATGTACGCGAAGTGTTCGAAGAACTTGGTGGCGGTGTCCACCCAGGTCCGGTCGTGCTCGGCCAGCACGATCGCCATGTCCAGCAGGTTGAGCGCGTACATGGCCATCCAGCCGGTGCCGTCGGACTGCTCCAGCACCCCCGCCACCGGCAGCGCCGCCGAACGGTCGAACGGCCCGACGTTGTCCAGCCCGAGGAAGCCGCCCTCGAACACGTTGTTGCCGCCGGTGTCCTTGCGGTTGACCCACCAGGTGAAGTTGAGCAGCAGCTTGTGCATCACCCGGGCCAGGAACTCGAAGTCCCGGCCGCCGTCGATCTCGAACACCTTGAGCGCCGCCCAGGCGTGCACCGGCGGGTTCACGTCGCCGAACGCCCACTCGTACGCCGGGATCTGCCCGTTGGGGTGCAGGTACCACTCGCGGAGCAGGAGCAGTAGTTGTTCCTTGGCGAAGCCCGGGTCGACGCGGGCGATGCTGACGCAGTGGAAGGCCAGGTCCCAGGCCGCGTACCACGGGTATTCCCACGGGTCGGGCATGGAGATCACGTCGAAGCTGGTCATGTGCCACCAGGCGCTGTTGCGCCCGTGTCGGCGCCCGGCCGGCGGGGGCGACGAGCCCGGATCGCCCTCCAGCCAGCGCTTGACGTCGAAGTGGTAGAACTGCTTGCCCCACATCAGCCCGGCGATGGCCTGCCGGGCGACCAGCGCCTCGTCGGGGGTGGCGGCCGGCGGGATCACCCCGGCGAAGAACCGGTTCGCCTCGGCGCGCCGTGCCCACACCACCGCCTCGAACCCTTCGCCGAGGTCGGCCGGGGGCGGCGGGGCGGCGGCCGGCGGCGAGGCGGTGCGGGTGAGCCGCAACCGGATCTGCCGTTGCCCGCCGGCCGGCACGTCGAGGACGTAGTGCAGCGCGCCCTTGGTGCCCTCCCGCGCCGGGTTGACGGTGGCCGCGCCGTTGACCACGTGGTCGTTGATGCCGTCCTTCGGGTACGCCGAGCGGCCGGGCAGCCCCCAGAGCCGTTCGGCGTTGGTGTCGTTGTCGCAGAGCAGCGGCACCGGGCCGCCGTCGCCCTCCAGCAGCAGCTGGCCGAACACCCGGTGTTCACCGACCAGCCGGGTGCCCTCGCCGGTCAGGGTGGGAATGCGGTCCCCGCCGGGCAGGCCCCAGGCCCAGGTGTTGCGGAACCACAGGGTGGGCAGCACGTGCAGGTTCTCCGCCCGGTCGCCCCGGTTCGCCACGGTGATCACCATGCACAGGTCGGTCGGGGACGCCTTGGCGTAGTCGACGGTCACCGCCCAGTACCGGTCGTCGTCGAAGATCCCGGTGTCCACCAGCTCGTACTCGGTGTCGTCGCGGCCGCGCAGCGCGTTCACCGCGACGAGTTCGTCGTACGGGAAGGCGGCCTGCGGGTAGTGGTAGCGCCAGCGCATCCAGGAGTGGGTGGGCGTGGAGTCCTCGTACCACCAGTACTCCTTGACGTCCTCGCCGTGGTTGCCGCCGTCACCGCCGAGGCCGAACATCCGCTCCTTGAGGATCGGGTCCTTGCCGTTCCACAACGCGAGAGCGAACGCGAAGGTCTGTCGATCGTCGCAGACGCCCGCCATCCCGTCTTCATTCCACCGGTAGGCTCTGGACCGGGCGTGGTCATGTGGGAAGTAGTCCCAGGCCGTACCGTGCTCGCTGTAGTCCTCCCGTACCGTCCCCCACGCCCGTTCGGACAGATAGGGACCCCATGCGCGCCAGTCCTGCTCACCCGAGTCGGCCTGGGCGAGCCGGAGCCGCTCAGCGTCGGGTGGCGAGGCGTCGGAGGACGAACGGTCAGTGATCACGTGCACATCTTCGACGCCGCTGCGGTACTTGACCACAGCGGCCATTCTCGTCGTGGCGTGTTACACCCCGCAGCCGGTGGAGGAAAGTTGATCGACATTCACTTCGGCCCGCAGGTCTGCGGCGATCTGAGCAGCGCGGCGAGCCGGGAATGGCTGGTGCCCGACGGTCTCGGCGGGTACGCGATGGGCACCGTCGGCGGGTTGCGGACCCGCCGCTACCACGGTCTGCTCGTGGTGCCCGGCGAAACCCCGGCGTCCCGCCAGGTGGGACTGGTCAGTCTCGATCCGGCGGTCACCCTGCCGTCCGGCGCACGGGTGCGGCTCGGCGCGCACGAGTGGTCCTCCGGCGACGTGGACCCGCGCGGCTTCGAGCTGTTGGAGCGCTTCGACCTGGTCGACGGGCTGCCCCGGTGGCGGTGGCGGATCGGCGCGGTGGTGATCGAACGCGAGCTGGCCATGCTGCCGGGCCGCTCCTGCGTGGCGGTGGTGCACCGGCTGGTGGCCGGCGGGCCGGTCCGGTTGGAGCTGTCCGCCGCCTGCACCTGGCGCGACGCGCACGGCGAACGGCGCGCCGACGGGCCGACCCCGCAGGTCGAGACGGTGGCCGACGGCGCGGTGGTCGAGGGCGCGTACCGGTTGGCCGGGCCGGGCTGGGCACCGGAGGGGCAGTGGTGGCTGGGCGTGCACCACCGCGAGGAGGCCAACCGGGGTCTGCACCCGGACGAGGACCTCTGGTACGCGGGCCGCTTCGCCGGCGAGCTGGAACGCCCCGGCGACACGGTGTCGGTGCGGGCCTGGGCGGGCCGGCTCGACGAGGAGCCTCCGCCCGCAGCGGAGATCGTGGCGACCGCCCGGCGGCGCAACCGGCAGGTGGTGGCGACGGCGAAACCCGCCGATGACGTGGAGGCGACCCTCGCGCTGGCCGCGGACGCGTTCGTGGTGCGTCCCGGCGGCGGGACGGTCGACGTGGTGGCCGGGTACCCGTGGTTCGGCGCCTGGTCACGGGACACGATGATCTCGTACGAGGGGTTGTTCCTCTGCACGGGTCGCGCCGCCGAGGGCCGGGAGCTGCTGCGGTCGTACGCGGCGACGCTGTCCGAGGGGATGCTCGCCAACACGGCCGACACCGGACGGGTGGAGTACAACACCGTCGACGGCACGCTGTGGTTCCTGCACGCGGTGAGCCGGCACGTCACCGTCACCGGCGACACCGACCTCGGCGACGAGCTGCTGCCCGCGCTGCGGACGGTCGTGGACGCCCACGTGGCCGGCACCCGCTACGGGATCGCCGTCGACCCGGCCGACGGGCTGCTCACCCAGGGTGCTCCGGGCACCGCGCTGACCTGGATGGATGCCCGGGTGTACGGGGTGCCGGTCACCCCGCGTACCGGCAAGCCGGTCGAGGTCAACGCGCTGTGGATCAACGGGCTGGCCGGGCTCGCGGAGCTGACCGAGCTGGCCGGGCAGGACGCGGCCGACCTGTGGCGGCGGCACGGGCAGGCGACGTCCTCGTTCCGGGACCGCTTCCCGGCCCCGACCGGCTGGCTGCACGACGTGCTGGACGCGCCCGCTCCGGCGTACCCGCTGGGTGGCGCGGCCCTGCACGACGATGATGCACTCCGCCCCAACCAGCTGCTGGCCTGGTCGTTGCCGTTCGCGCCGCTGGAGCCGGACGAGCCGACGCTGCGCCGGGTCGCCGCGGGGCTGTTCACTCCGCTCGGGCCGCGCAGTCTAGCCCCGGACGCGCCGGAGTTCGTGGGCCGGCACGGCGGTGGTCCCGCGGAGCGCGACGGGGGCTATCACCAGGGCACGGTCTGGCCGTGGCTGCTCGGTCCGTACGTGGACGCCTGCCGCCGGGGAAAGATGTCAGTCGATGACGTTTTCATCGGCATAGAGGCCCATTTGACCGAATATGGGCTAGGATCGGTAAGTGAGACGGCCGATGGCCTCGCGCCGCACACCGCTACCGGGTGCCCGTTCCAGGCATGGTCGGTGGCCGAGCTGCTGCGGGTGCGGCGAAAGGGCCAGTAGCGCTTTACACGACCGCAACGGTGGTGTCGCCACTGGTTATCGCGATCCCGGCAGGATTGGCTCCGATCCAGGCGCGACGGCGACATCGAATCCGGTGTCGGTCGGCGCGCGCCCGGGGACAACTCAAAGGGGGCCGCATGTCACTCGATGCCCACGTGATCGACATCCACCCCGCCCGGCAGCTGCGGGTGCTGATGCTCTCCTGGGAGTACCCGCCGGTGCTCGTCGGCGGCCTCGGCCGACACGTGCACGCCCTCTCCGTCGCCCTGGTCGCCGCCGGCCACGAGGTCACCGTCGTCACCCGCCACGCCGAGGGCGCACCCCTGGAGGAGTACGCCGACGGCGTGCGCATCCTGCGCGCCCCCGAAGACCCGGTCACCTTTCCTTTGGCCACCGGCTCCCTGCTCGCCTGGACGATGGCGTTCAACCACACCCTCACCCGCACCGCCCTGCGCGCCACCCAGGCCGGCAGCTATGACGTCATCCACGCCCACGACTGGCTCGTCGCGCACACCGCCATGACCCTGCGCGACCACCTGGACATCCCCCTCGTCACCACCATCCACGCCACCGAAGCCGGCCGGCACCAGGGCTGGCTACCCGAGGAGATGAACCGCACCATCCACGGCGTCGAACACTGGCTCAGCGGCGTCTCCACCCGCGTCATCACCTGCTCGGGGTACATGCGCGACCAGGTCACCACCCTCTTCGACGTACCGGCCGCACAGGTCGACGTGGTGCCCAACGGGGTCGACGACCGCGCCTGGCGGGCCCGTCCGCGTGCGGTCGCCTCGGCCCGCGCCCGCTTCGCCGGGACCGGCCCGCTGGTCGGGTACGCCGGGCGGCTGGTCTACGAGAAGGGCGTGCAGCACCTCGTCCACGCGGTGCCCCGGCTGCGGGAGCAGCACCCCGGGCTGCGCGTGGTGATCGCCGGCGACGGCCCGTACCGCGCCGAGCTGGAGGCCCAGGCCCGCCGGCTGGCGCTCTCCTCGACCGTCCGCTTCACCGGTTTCCTCGACGCCACCCAGCTGCCCGCGGTGCTCGGCGCCACCGACGCGACCGTGGTGCCCAGCCTCTACGAGCCGTTCGGCATGGTGGCCCTGGAGGCGGCGGCCGCCGGCGCGCCCCTGGCCGTGGCCCGCACCGGCGGCCTCGCCGAGATCGTCGAGGCCGGCGTGACCGGTGTGACGTTCCCGCACAGCGACCCGGACGCGCTCGCCGGCGCGGTCGGTCAGCTCCTCGGCGACGAGGTCTTCGCCCGCCGGGTGGCCCGCAAGGCCCGCACCATGGTCGGCGAGCGCTACGGCTGGGCCACGATCGCGGCCCGCACGGCGGCCAGCTACGCCGCCGCCCGCCGCGAGCACGGTCCGCTGCAGGCCCGGCGTGCCGCGGCCCAACTGGCGGGTGGACGTACCCGGATCGCCATCCCGGAGGGCAATCTGCTCGCCACCGTCGACCACGCCGCCTGCTGAGGTGAGTCGGACGACCGATAGGTGACTTCCAATCCGCTGGTTAGGGTGTAGCCCGGACAGCGGCTGAGGAGGAGCGTGCGCAGGTGCTGATCGCCGGTCGGTACCGGCTGCTCGACCTGGTTGGTCGCGGGGGCATGGGTCGGGTGTGGCGTGCCCGCGACGAGATGCTGCACCGCGAGGTCGCGGTCAAGGAGGTCGTGCCACCGGGTTGGCTGGCCGACCACGAGCGTGCCGAACTGCGCTCGCGCACCCTTCGGGAGGCGCGCACCGCGGCCCGGCTCAACCACCCCGCGGTGGTCCGGCTCTACGACGTCGTCCCGGTCGAGGGCAGCCCGTGGATCGTCATGGAGTACGTGCCGTCGCGCACCCTGCAGGACGTCCTGGACGCCGAGGGGCCGCTGGAGCCGACCCGTGCCGCCCGGATCGGGCTGGCGCTGCTCGGCGCGCTGCACGCCGCGCACACGGCCGGGGTGCTGCACCGCGACATCAAGCCGCAGAACGTGCTCATGGCCCACGACGGGCGGGTGATGCTCACCGACTTCGGGCTGGCCACCTTCGACGGTGGCGACGGCGCGATGACCCGCCCCGGGATGGTGCTCGGCTCTCCGCAGTACGTCGCGCCGGAGCGGGCCGCCGAAGGGGTGTCCACGGTGGCGGCCGACCTGTGGTCGCTCGGGGCCACCCTGCACGCTGCCGTCGAGGGCCGCTCCCCGTACGCCCGCAGCACCGCCATGGCCACCCTCAGCGCGCTGGCCGCCGGCCCGCGGGACCCGGCCCCGCACGCCGGGCCGCTCGCGCCGGTGCTCGCCGGGCTGTTACGCCGCGATCCGCACGACCGTCTCGACCACGATGCCGCCCGCCGACTGCTCACCGCCGCGGCGGACGGTCGCACCGATCCAGCGCTGACGTCCGGCGGCGCCAACCCGCTTTTGGCGTCCGGTGGCGCCAACCCGCTCGCGGCGTCCGGCCCCGATGGTCCGGCGGACGGCAACCGCGCCGCCGCAGCCGATGGCCTCGCCGACGACCTGGTCGACCAGGACCCCACCATCCCGCTACCCGAGCCCGGCGAACCCGCCGCAGACCCGGGCGGCCCGGTCTCCACCACACCGCCGGACAGGCGGCGCACCGCTCGCCGGGCCGCGCTGATCGCCGTCGCTCTGCTGGTCGCCGCGGCCGCCGGCGTGGGTACCGCGTTGGCCGTCACCGGTGACGAGCCCAGCGACACCGCCGGGTGGCCCACCGCCGCCGTTCGCGTGTGTCCGTCCGGATGTCGTCGGCGCGCCGGTGCTGGCCGGCGCACCGCTCCCGGGCGAGGCGTTCCGGCCGCCGCCCGGCTGGGTCTGGCACGCCGACACCACCGGCTTCCGGGTCTCCGTCCCGGCGACCTGGCACTACTCCCAGGACGGCGCGGTGGCCTGCTTCCAGGACCCGACGACCGGCCGGGCCTTCAGCGTCGCCCGGGGCGACAGCGCCGACCCGCTGGTCCGGCTACGCGCGGCCCGCGACGCTGCGGCCGCCGCCGGAGCACTGCCGGGGTACGACGAGATCCGGCTCGCCGCCAGCGACGGTGGCGCGGAGTGGGAGTGCCGCTGGGAGGCCCCGAACGGCCCGTGGCTGCACGCCCGGCAACAGGTCGTCGGGGCCGGCCGCTGGACGCTGGGCTGGATCACCGACGACAGGGACTGGAACCGGGCCGACACAGACTGGCGGGCAGTCCGAAACAGTTTCCGACCACCCCCCTGACCTGCACCGTATGGCCATGATCCGGACCACCGTCCGGCGTGGATCGAGGCCGCTCAGCGGATGAGAAACCCGCCTTCGGTGGCTATCGTGTAACTCGGGGTGACCGAGGGGGAGCGACCGTGCAGCAGTTGCTGATCGCGGGTCGGTACCGGCTGCGCGACCTGGTCGGCACCGGCGGAATGGGCCGGGTGTGGCTGGCACGCGACGAGATGCTGCACCGCGATGTCGCGGTGAAGGAGGTCGTGCTGCCGTCCTGGCTGGCCGAGGCCGAGCGCGAGGAGCTGCGGCTGCGGACGCTGCGCGAGGCACGCACCGCCGCTCGACTCAACCACCCGAACGTGGTCCGCATCTACGACGTGGTGCACGACCGGGACAGCCCCTGGATCGTGATGGAGTACGTGCCGTCCCGGTCGGTGCAGCAGATCATCAGCGCGGAGGGCCCGCTGAGCCCGCAGCGCACCGCCCGGATCGGGCTGGCGGTGCTGGCCGCGTTGCGGGCCGCGCACAGCGCCGGCGTGCTGCACCGCGATGTGAAACCGCACAACGTGCTGGTCGCCGACGACGGGCGGGTGGTGCTCACCGACTTCGGGCTGGCCACCTTCGACGGCGGCGACGGGGCGATGACCGGGCCGGGCACGGTGCTCGGCTCGCCGCAGTTCGTCGCCCCGGAACGAGCGCGCGAAGGGGTGTCGGACCCGCGTACCGACCTGTGGTCGTTGGGCGCGACGCTCTACGCGAGCGTCGAGGGCCAGTCGCCGTACGCCCGGTCGAACGCGATGGCGACGCTCAGCGCGTTGGCCACCGAACCACCGGACCCGATGCGCCGCGCCGGGCCGCTGCGCCCGGTGCTCACCGGCCTGCTGCAGCGCGATCCCTGGCGACGGTTGACCGCCGCCGAGGCGGAGGCGCTGCTGCGCGGCGCTGCGGCGACCCCGGACGAACCCACCGGCCCGGCCCGGTCCTCGGCGGTGGCGGCGGTACGCAGCGCCGGCCGGGCCCTGGCGCACACACCGGTCGACCCGCTCGGCGGTCCGCCGGCGCCACCCAGCCGTCACTCCGGCCGGCGGGGCATGGTGATCGGCCTGGCCGGCGCGGCCGTCGCACTCGTCATCGCCGGCAGCTTCACGTGGGCGCTGGTGGCCCGCGACACCGACCGGACACCGCCGTCCGGCACCGGCGGCGGCGCGGCCACCACCCGCCCGGCCGCGTTCGCCTGCTCGACGCCTCCGCCCGCGACGGCAACCCCGGTGCCGCCCTCGTCGCCGCCGGCCGACGGGCGGTACGGGCTGCTCGACGGTTGGACGTGGCACGACGACCCGGCCGGGTTCCGGATCGCCGTGCCGGTGGGCTGGGCGCGCTGGACCGAGGGTGCGGTGACCTGCTTCCGCGAGGTCGGTGGGGCACGGGTGCTCAGTGTCGAGGCGGGGCCGTCGCGCCCCGACCCGGTGGCGCACTGGAAGGCCGAGGAGGCTCGGCTCACCGCCAGCGACGCGTTGCCGGGCTATCACCGGTTCGACATCTCCGCGATGGACATCTTCGACGGCGGGGCGGCGTGGGAGTGCCGGTGGGAGAACGCCGCCGGCGACCAGGTGCACAGCTTCCGCCTGCTGGCCAACACGTCGGCCGGGCGTTCGTACACCGTCTCGTGGTTGACAAAAGAGTTCGACTGGCAGGTCAACGCGGCATACTTGCCGATGATCCGGCAGAGCTTCACCCCCGCTCTCTGACACCATCCGTTGTGGACCGACCGGGTGATGCCCCTGCGGCGCCGACGCTGACTACAGTGGCGTAGTTTTGGGCGCTCAAGATCCCTGGGGAGGGTGAGCCGAGATGATGGGACCGTCGCACGCGCTGTCCGGCGCGGCGGTATGGCTGGCCGGGTCCTGGGCGTTGGACCAGTTCGCCGACTACCACCAGTCGCCGCTCGCGTTGGCGGTGGGCACCGCGGTGTGCGCGGGTGGTGCGCTCTTTCCGGACCTCGACATGTCGGGCAAGGTGACCAAGAACCAGGGTGGGGCGACGGTGGCCCGCACGTTCGGCGTCTTCTCGCTGTTCGCCGCCGAGGTGATGGAGAAGATCTCCCTCGGGGTCTACTACGCCACGAAACTCAGCAAGGATCCGCGCCGCAACAACGGCCACCGGACGCTGACCCACACGCTTCCGTTCACCGTGCTGGTCGGGTGGGGCACCACCGCGCTCTGCGCCGCGTACGGCAAGTGGGCGGTGATCACCATCCTGTTCTTCATGTTCGGCCTGGCGATGCGCGGCCTGTTCGACGAGTGGGCCGAACGGGCCGGTTGGGTGATCATCACCCTCGCGTCGGCGGGCGCGGCCTGGTTCACCTTCGCCAACCTGCCGGGTGGGCGCGGCTATCCGCTGATCGGCACCGCCGTCGGCGTGGGCTGCTTCGTGCACATCCTCGGCGACATGATCACGAGAGCCGGCGTGCCGATTCTCTGGCCCGTCCCGATCAAGCGACGGATGTGGACGATGATCGGCCTGCCGAACGGCATCGCCCTGCGTACCGGCAGCAAGGCCGAGGTGGTCGTGCTGCGGGCAGTGCTGACGGTCGTGGCGGTCCTCGCCACGGCGGGCCTGATCGCACCGTCGGTGCTGCAACGGTTCAACATCGAGATATGACCGACCCGGCCGCGCCGTCACCTCCGCAGGCCGACGAGCGGGTGCCGGATTTCTGGCGCGCACTGGGGCTGCCGGGGCTCGCCGACGTACACGTGCACTTCCTTCCGCCGCGACTGCTGCGGCGGGTGTGGGCGTACTTCGACGCGGCGGGGCCCCTGGTCGGCACCGACTGGCCGATCCGCTACCGGTGGAGCGACGCCGACCGGGTCGCGCACCTGCGCCGGCTCGGGGTGCGGGCATTCAGCGCGTTGGCGTACGCGCACCGGCCGGGCATGGCGGCGGAGCTCAACCGCTGGACGCTGGAGTTCGCCCGCGCCACCCCGGGCTGCCTGGCCTCGGCCACGTTCTTTCCCGAGCGGGACGCCCCGCGCTACGTCGAGGCGGCGCTCGCCGGGGGCGCCCGGCTGTTCAAGGTGCACCTGCAGGTGGGCGGCTTCGCACCGACGGATCCGATGCTGGATGCCGTCTGGGGGACGCTGGCCGACGCGGGGGTGCCGGTGGTCGTGCACGCCGGGCACGCCCCGGTGGGGACCGCGCACACCGGGCCGGACCCGTTCGCCGCCCTGCTCGCCCGCCATCCTCGGCTGACGGCGGTGGTGGCACACCTCGGCGCCCCGGACTACCGGGCCTTCCTGGACCTTGCGGAGACGTACGAGCGGGTCCGGTTGGACACCACCATGGCGTTCACGCCCTTCTTCGACCGGTTCGTTCCATTCCCCGGTGACGAGCTGCCCCGGTTGCGCGAGTTGGGGCTCGCCGGCAAGGTGCTGCTGGGCAGCGACTTCCCGAACATCCCCTACCCGTACGCCGACCAGCTGACCGGCCTGGCCCGGCTGGACCTCGGCGACGACTGGCTGCGGGCGGTCTGCTGGAACAGCGCCGCCGCCCTGTTCGACCTCTCCTGACCCCCT
>NZ_WBKR01000081.1 GCF_008868155.1 Micromonospora sp. ALFpr18c | reverse complement strand
CCATCCTGTAACCCCCCTCGTCGCACTGTTGATCAAGAGGCTTGCGTCATTTTCGATCTCCTGGATGACGCAAACCTCTTGATCAACGGGGCGAGGTGGGTGGGCGCTACTCGCCGGTCGGGGTTTCTGCGGCTGTTCTCAGGTTGGGGGCGCTCGCGGGTTCGGCGATGCCGCCGAGAGACTCGGCGAAGGCCGGGTCGGTGGCGGTTTCCGCCGCCACGGCCGGCTGGTCGGCCGGCATGACCTGGGGCATCGTGGGCACCGCGATAACCGCCGTGCCGTAGGCGCAGATCTCCATCCACATCTCGCCGCAGTCCCGGCTGTCGAACCGCATACCGATCACCGCGTTCGCGCCGAGCCGCAGGGCCTCCTCGCCGAGGCGGGTCACCGAGTCGGTGCGCCACCGGGTCAGGTTGTCCGGCGCCATCGGGTCGTACGCGCCACCGCGCAGGTTCTTGACCCCCTCGCGGTACGGGTTGCGCGTCCTGGCCATCGATGACACCACCTCACCGAGAATCTGGCGGATCTCGTAGCCGGGCAGTTGCTCTGTCGTCACGACCAGCACGTTTCCGATGCTGTCAGGAGCAGCGCGACCCGATCGTGTGCATTGTTCACCTGATCGGATGCTGCAAAACAGCGCGGCGCGGACGGCCGGCACTCGGTCGACCATCCATGCCGCGCCGGGCGCTAACCGTCAGACACCGGCCACCGAGGTGATCCAGGCCCGGTTGTACGCAACGCTGCCGTAGTTCTGGATGCTGGATCCGTCGGCCGTGGAGGCGACGCCGACCTGCTGGCCGTTGTAGAACTGGGGGCCGCCCGAGTCGCCGCGCCACGCGTTGCCGCTGATCTCGGTGCTGCGGATCGCCTGCCCGCCGTACGCGTCGGTGACGCTGTTGCTGGTCACCCGGACGGTGGCGGTTTTGAGCTGGCTGGACGCCGAGCAGCCGCTGTAGCAGGTCATGCCCCAGCCGTAGATCGAGTTGGTCGAGTTGATCGGCGGGTTGCTGCTGGCCAGGGACACCGTGGAGGTGCTGACGGTGCTGGAGAGCCGCATGAGGGCCAGGTCGTTACGGGTGTAGGTGGCGCTGACGGTGCGGGTGACCCCGCCCGAGGCGCGGTAGACGCTGCCGACCCGCACCGACATGGTGCCGCTGATGCAGTGCCGTGCGGTGAGCACCCACTGGGCGGCGATCACGCTGCCGGAGCAGGTGAACGAGCCGTTGCTGAACACCGCGGCGGCCCAGGGCGCGGACGAGACGGTGCTGCCGCCGATGATGGGTTGCGGGCCGGCCGGAGCGGCGACCGCGCCGGAGGTGGCGCCGAGGACGCCGACCAGGGCGGTGCCGAGTACGGCGAGCAGGGGGCGGATGCGCATCGGGTGGACTCCTTGAAACGGGGCGGGCCCGGGGTCGCCGGGTGCCGGACGGCGGCGGCGGGAGGTCCCCGGCACCGCTAAGCATCGACTTTCGTCGATGTACAGTAGGGCCGACGGCCGCCGTTTTCAAGAATTCGATCGAGGTTAACCAATGTAACGATTCAGCCACCCTGCGCGCCGTATATGCCCTGGTGGGAGCGCGTGTCCCGGGTGACGGCCCGCCCCGGACGCCGGTTATGTTGATCACCGTCTGAACTGCACCCGGCCGGTGCGTCCGCGACGGAATCTGCCAGGTACGCTGGCTGCGCTCGCCCGTTGTGGGTCGGCACCCAACTGCGTACACAGTCAGGAGTGCCCAGTGCCTCGCGTCGTCGTCGACGTCATGCTCAAGCCCGAGATCCTCGATCCGCAGGGCCAGGCCGTCGCAAACGCGCTGCCCCGGCTCGGCGTCAGCGATGTCGCCTCCGTTCGGATCGGCAGGCGGATCGAGATCGAATTCACCGGTGAACCGGACCTGGACCGGGCCCGGGAGATCGCCGACAAGCTGCTCGCCAACCCGGTCATCGAGGACTTCACCGTCCGCCTGGTCGAGGCCGACGAGACCGCGGACGCCCGCTCGTGACCGCCCGGGTCGGTGTGGTCACCTTCCCTGGCTCGCTCGACGACGGGGACGCGGCCCGGGCCGTCCGGATCGCCGGCGCCGAGCCGGTCCGGCTCTGGCACGGTGACCCGGATCTGCACGGCGTGGACGCCGTCGTCCTGCCCGGCGGCTTCTCCTACGGTGACTACCTGCGCTGCGGCGCCATCGCCCGGTTCGCCCCGGTGATGGAGACGATCGTGGACGCCGCCCAGGGTGGCCTGCCGGTGCTCGGCATCTGCAACGGCTTCCAGATCCTGTGCGAGGCGCACCTGCTGCCCGGCGCGCTCACCCGCAACCAGCACCTGCACTTCCGCAACCGGGACCAGATCCTGCGCATCGAGTCGGCCGGCACGGCGTGGACCAACACGTTCCAGCCCGGCCAGGAGGTGCTCATCCCGGTGAAGAACGGCGAAGGCTGCTACGTCGCCGACACCGCGACGCTGGACCAGCTCGAAGCCGAGGGCCGGGTGGTCGCCCGCTACGTCGGCGGTAACCCCAACGGGTCGCTGCGGGACATCGCAGCGATTACCAACCCCGCCGGCAACGTTGTCGGCATCATGCCGCACCCCGAGCACGCGGTGGAGGCGCTCACCGGCCCCTCGCTGGACGGCCTCGGCTTCTTCACCTCGGTCCTCAAGCACCTGGTGGGGACGCCGGCATGACCGCCGGCACGATCATCGGTCAGCTCAACCGCCGGCCTGGCGGGCACGAGCGCAGCGAGGAGAGGTCATGACCACCCATCCGGACCCGGTACGCGACACACCGGAGGCGTACTCCGCCCCGGCGCAGCCGGCCGAGCCGCTCCCGGCGCAGCCCGCCGCCCCGGCGGCCGCTCCCGTCGCTCCGGCGACCGCCGACTGGACCGACGGCGTGGACACCGTGCCGCGCGCGAACGGCACCCCGGGCGAGCTGCAGCCGTACACCGAGCTGGGGCTCCGCGACGACGAGTACGACCGGATCCGGCAGATCCTCGACCGCCGGCCCACCCAGTCCGAGCTCGCGATGTACTCGATCATGTGGAGCGAGCACTGCTCCTACAAGTCGAGCAAGGTGCACCTGCGCCAGTTCGGCGAGAAGGCCCCGCAGAGCGACCGGCTGCTCGCCGGCATCGGCGAGAACGCCGGCGTGGTGCAGGTGTCCGACGAGCTGGCGGTGACCTTCAAGGTCGAGTCGCACAACCACCCGAGCTTCGTCGAGCCGTACCAGGGCGCGGCGACCGGCGTCGGCGGCATCGTCCGGGACATCCTCGCCATGGGCGCCCGCCCGGTCGCGGTCATGGACCCGCTGCGCTTCGGTGCCGCGGACCACCCGGACACCGCCCGGGTGCTCACCGGCGTCGTCGCCGGCGTCGGCGGCTACGGCAACTGCCTCGGCCTGCCCAACATCGGTGGTGAGCTGGTCTTCGACCCCTCCTACCAGGGCAACCCGCTGCTCAACGCGCTCTGCCTCGGTGTCCTGCCCGTCGACCGGCTGCAGAACAAGGCTGCCGCCGGCCCCGGCAACGTCGTGGTGCTGATGGGTGCCAAGACCGGCCGGGACGGCATCGGCGGCGTGTCGGTGCTGGCCAGCGCGACCTTCGACGAGGGCAGCGAGGAACGCCGCCCCGCCGTGCAGGTCGGCGACCCGTTCACCGAGAAGCTGCTGATCGAGGCGTGCCTCGAGCTGTACGACGGCCAGCTGGTCGTCGGCATCCAGGACCTCGGCGGAGCCGGCCTCACCTGCGCGCTCACCGAGACCGCCGCCGCGGCCGGCACCGGCATGCGGGTCTGGCTGGAGCGGGTGCCGCTGCGGGAGCCCTCGATGGACCCGCACGAGATCCTGGCCAGCGAGTCCCAGGAACGGATGCTGCTGGTCGTCGAGCCGGACAAGCTCGACGCGGTGCTCAAGACCTGCGAGAAGTGGGGCGTGCTGGCCACCGCGATCGGCGAGGTCACCGCTCCCGAGCCGGACGGCCGCCCGGGTCGACTGCTGATCACCTGGCAGGACCACCTGGTCGTCGACGTGCCGCCGGGTTCGCTGGTGGACGACGGCCCGGTCTACGCCCGACCGATGCGGGAGCCGGCCGACCTGATCCTGCTCCAGGCCGACCGGGCCGAGACGCTGCCCCGCCCGGCCGACCCGGAGGCGCTGCGGGAGACCGTGCTGCGCATGATCGCGTCGCCGAACCTCGCCGACAAGACCTGGGTCACCGAGCAGTACGACCGCTACGTGCTGGGCAACACCGTGCTCGCCCAGCCGGAGGACGGCGGTGTGATCCGGATCGACGAGCGGACTGGGCTCGGCGTGGCGCTGTCCGTGGACGGCAACGGCCGGTACGCCCGACTGGACCCGTACAACGGCACCAAGCTTGCCCTGGCCGAGGCGTACCGGAACGTGGCGGTGACCGGCGCGAAGCCGATCGCCGTGACCAACTGCCTCAACTTCGGCTCCCCGGAGGACCCGGGCGTCATGTGGCAGTTCGCCGAGGCCGTCCGCGGCCTGGCGGACGGCTGCCTGGAGCTGGGCATCCCGGTGACCGGCGGCAACGTCAGCTTCTACAACCAGACCGGCGCGGCGGCCATCCACCCGACCCCGGTGGTCGGCGTGCTGGGTGTGCTGGACAACGTCGCCGACCGGGTGCCGATGGGCTTCGTGCCGCGCGCCGGTGGCGACCACGACCAGCTCTACCTGCTCGGCGAGACGAACGTGGAGCTGTCCGGTTCGGAGTGGGCCTGGGTGACGCACGAGCACCTCGGCGGCATCCCGCCGCAGGTCGACCTCCTGCGGGAGAAGGCGCTGGCCGATCTGCTGGCCGAGGCCGCCCGGGTCGGGCACCTCAGCTCGGCGCACGACCTCTCCGACGGTGGCCTCGCCCAGAGCCTCGTCGAGTCCTGCCTGCGTCGCGGCGTCGGCGCCCGGGTCGCGGTGCCGGAGCAGTTCGCCGGCGGCTCGATGCCCTTCGTGTACCTGTTCAGCGAGTCCGCCACGCGGGCGCTGGTGTCGGTGCCGCGCGGCCACGACAAGGCGTTCGCGGCGCTCTGCGCCGAGCGGGGCGTGCCGTTCGAGCTGATCGGCGTCACCGACCCGACCGGCGGTGCGCTGGAGGTGCACGGCCAGTTCCGGATCGGCCTGGACGAGCTGCGTGCCGCGCACACCGAGACGTTGCCGCGCCTCTTCGGGGGTTCGGCGGCCGTCGAGGTGCCCGCACCGGCCGCCGGTGTGGCGGGTGCGGTCGAGGCCGTGCCGCTGCCGGTGGCGCAGGCCGAGCTCGACCCGGCCGAGGTGGTCTCCGAGCCGATCGCGTCGTCGGGGCCCTCCCCGGAGACCGGCGCTGTCGAGCCGATCGGCCCGGAGCAGCCCGAGTCTGACACCGGTGTCACCGAGCCGTCGCCTGACGAGCGCTGAGGCGTTGGCCGCTGCCGTCTACGGCCAACCCGGATCGGGTGCCCGGTTCGACTGGGGCCTGACCGGGGCGGCCGAGCTCGGCCGGGTCTGCGCGGCGCTGGTGGTGGTGGACGTGCTGTCGTTCACCACCGCCGTCGAGGTGGCGGTGGCCCGGGGCATGCGGGTGCATCCGTTCCCCTGGGGTGAGCAGGCCGCCGACTACGCGGTGCGGGTCGGCGCGGTGGCTGCGGTGGGCCGGCGGCGGACGACGGCCGACCACCCGTGGTCGCTCTCGCCCGCCGCCCTGAGCACCGCGCCGGTGGTGGCGGACCTGGTGCTGCCGTCGCCGAACGGCTCCGCGATCAGCGCCGCCGCCAGCGCCACCGGGCTGCCGGTGGTCGCGGCGTGCCTGCGCAACGCCCGCGCCGTCGGGCGTTGGCTGCGCCGCCAGGGGTACGGCACGACGGACGCCCCGATCGGCGTGATCGCCTCGGGGGAGCGGTGGCCGGACGGGTCGCTGCGCCCGTCGGTGGAGGACCAGCTCGGCGCGGCCAGCGTGCTGGACGCCCTGTCCGGCGTACCCGGTGGGCTCTCCGTGGAGGCGGCCATGGCGCTCGCCGCGCTGGCCAGCACCCCCGACGTGCCCGCCGCGGTTCGCGGCAGCATCTCCGGCCGGGAGTTGACCGAGGGTGGCTTCGCCGAGGACGTGGACATCGCCGTCCGCGTGGGCGTGTCGACCGTCGTGCCGGTGCTGCGGCAGGGCGTCTTCTCCGCCGCCTGAGCACGGTCGCCGGCGTCGGGTCGCCCGCCCGCCGCCCCGGCCCGCGCCTGCGCGTTCGGTCAAAGCGGCCGGTCCGGGTCCGCCGGACACCCCGCTTTCATGGAACGCGAGTGGATCGAGCAACGAAACGGCCACCCGGTGATCCGGGTGGCCGTTTCCGTGCGCTGCGTGGGTCAGTCGTCCAGCCAGTCGAGGCGTCGGCCGCTGCGCTCGGTCGGCGGCGGGCCGTCCGGCCGGGCCCGACCGGCCTGCTGACCGTAGCCGCCCTGGTCGTAGCCCTGGTCGTCGTAGCCGCCGCGCTGCTGCGAGGGCTCCTGCCCGTAACCACCCTGGTCGTAGCCGCCGCCCGCCTGCTGGCCGCCGCCCGCCTGCTGGCCGTAGCCACCCTGGTCGTAGCCCCTGCCGTCGTAGCCGCCGCGCTGCTGCGGGGGCTCCTGGCCGTAGCCGCCCTGGTCGTAGCCGCCACCGGCCTGCTGGCCGTAGCCACCCTGGTCGTACCCGCCGCCCGCCTGCTGGCCGTAGCCGCCGGTCGGTTCGGCCGGCCGACCGCTGTACGGGGCCGTCGGGTCCGGCTGGCCGTAGCCCTGGCCCTGCTCCGGCTGGTAGACGCCGGTGGCGTACGGGTCGGCCGGAGCCGGGTACTGCGTGCTGTCGCCGGTGTACCGGCCGGTCGGCTCGTCGAAGCGCTCGCCGTACGCCCCACCGCCAGCGGGAGCCGGCGGGTAACCGGCCGCGCCGGCCGGGGCCGTGTAGTCGCGGCTGCCGTAGCCGCCGCCTGAGGAGGGTGCGCCGCCGTAGCCCGCGCCCGAGCCGGGTGCGGCGCCGTAGCCGTCACCGGCCGCCCCGGCGCCGTAGCCGCCCTCGGGGGCCGCCGCCGTGCCGTAGCCGCCGCCCGAGGCGGGAGCGTTGCCGTAGCCACCCGCGCCGTAGCCGCCGGGCGCCGGCTCGTCGCCGTAGCCCGTACCGCCCCAGCCCTGCGAGCCTGCCGCGCCGTACGGCTGCGCGGGCGCGCCGTACGGGTCCGGCGGGACGTCGTCGACCACGGGGCGGTGCATCATCGTCGGCGCCTCGCTCAGCGCCGCACCGCCCACCATGGTCGGGTCCGGTCCACCGCCCGCCCGGTTGACCACCCGGGTCTGGTCCTCGCCGCCACGGAACGCACCACGGGCCGCCGGCACCGCGCCGGCCGCGCCGGCACCCTCCGGGACGTCCTCGTCGTCGCCGCTCTCCCTGCGCTTCATCCAGAGCAGCACGATCGTGCCGACACCCGCGGCCACCAGCAGGCCGCCGAGCAGGATGATCAGGTACGAGCCGAAGCCGCCACCGTCGTCCTCGTTCGAGGCGTTCGCCGGAGCAGCCGAACTGGCCGCCGTGGACGGCTCCTCCTCGGTGCCCTCCTCGGTCGCCTCATCGCTGGGAAGGGCCTCGGCGGTGGCGGACGGGGTGGCGCTGGGCGTCGTCTCGGCCTTGATCGCGAGGATGATTTTCTGGCCGGTGATGGACTGCCCCGCGTTGGCGTTCAAGGACTTGAAGGCCTGGATGCTGTCGAACGAGGCACCCAGGTCGATCCGTCCGGGCGTGATCGGGTTCTGCGTGGAGCCGCTGAACCGGAAGTTGCCGCTACCGTCGCTCATGGAGTCGTAGCGGTGACCGGCGGTGTCCTGGAGGATCACAAACGCGTTCGGCACGGCCTTGCCGTCAGCCTGCGTGACCACCTTGCCGGAGACCGACTTCACGGTCTGGTTCTGCGGCGGGGGCGCGGCCTTGGCCGTGAGGTTGACCGTGGTCGAGCCCTGCGGGTTCCCGAGCCCAGCACTGGCCCTCACGGTGATGCGGGCGGACCCGTTCGAAGCATCGTCCGCCGCCTTGAACTTGGCCGTGTAGGTCCGGGCCTCGGTCACGTTCCCCTGCGAGCAGCCCTCGATGCACTGGAGCTTGGGGTTGTCGGAGCTCACAGTCACATCGGTGGGAACTGCCGGGTCGTCAAAGCTGAGTGTGTAGCTCACTGTCGTCTCGCCGCCCGCTTGGACGGTGCCTGGGGAGGCTGAGACGTTTGTGACCTTAGGAGCGGCCGATGCTGGTGTGGCGGGGACGGCGAGCTGAGCGCCAGCTACCAGCGCTACGACCACACCGGCCCGCTGGTTCCAGGCACGTCGGTGTGTTGACACGTCCACCGCCTTCCGGGCTGACTTCCCTCTGACCGGCGGGGCGCCGGGCCGGGGATCATCACGGTACGAATACGCCGTCGGCAACTATGCCTTGTCTGACTGGATCGGCGCGACCCAGGGCCAGCGTCGAGTGCGCCACCTGCGGGTCGTATCGTCCCGTCGTGTCCTCTCCGTACAGTAAGTCGGCCGCCGTTGCGGCGGCGTTGTCGGCGCTCGACGAGGGTCGTACGCCCGAACGGTCGGTGTTCCGGGAGGCGGTCCGGACGTTGTTGGCCGTCCTCGCGGAGCGCGCCCCCGGCCGATCGGTGGAGGTGCGCGTCCCACCATACGGGGCGATCCAGTGCGTCCCCGGTCCTCGACACACCAGGGGAAACCCACCAAACGTGGTCGAGATGGCACCAGACATCTGGCTCGCGCTGGCCCTCGGCCGGATCGGCTGGGCCGAGGCGGTTACCGACGGTCGCGTCCAGGTGAGTGGCGTCCGGGCGGACCTCTCGGCGTTTCTGCCCCTCTAGCTGCTCCGATGTCCAAGTGCCGGTGACTCTCAGCAGGGAAATCGTGACTATCTGTATCGACAGCTGTTCGCGTACACTGTCAGGCGACGACAGTGGTCCCGGCCAAGGAGTGTGGATCCGCCCCGTGATCCCCGCAAGGCCGGTCCAGACCAGCGTGAGGGAGCGGTAGGTGCCCCGAGGCGACGGCCGGCTGAGCCACGACCTTGACCCCCAACGACCCGGCCCACAGGACGCCTGCGGCGTCTTCGGCGTCTGGGCCCCCGGCGAAGAGGTCGCCAATCTGACCTACTTCGGCCTCTACGCCCTCCAGCACCGTGGCCAGGAGGCGGCGGGCATCGCGGTGAGCGACGGCTCCGGCGTGGTGGTCTACAAGGATCTCGGCCTGGTGGCCCAGGTCTTCGACGAGCCCACCCTGGCCAGCCTGCGCGGCCACCTGGCGATCGGGCACGCCCGCTACTCCACCACCGGCGCCTCGAACTGGGAGAACGCCCAGCCGACCATCCGGTCGACCAGCTCCGGCACGACCATCGCGCTGGCACACAACGGCAACCTGGTCAACACCGCCGAGCTGGAGAAAGAGGTGGCCGAGCGCGGCCTCGTCGCGGACGGCTCGACCAACGACACCTCGCTGGTGACGATGCTGCTGGCCGGTCGACCGGACGTCTCGGTCGAGGCGGCCGCACTGGAGGTGCTGCCGCAGCTGCGGGGCGCGTTCAGCTTCGTCTTCATGGACGAGTCGACGCTCTACGCGGCGCGTGACCCGCACGGCGTACGCCCGCTGGTGCTCGGCCGGCTCGAACGCGGCTGGGTGGTGGCCAGCGAGACCGCCGCGCTGGACATCGTCGGCGCGAGCGTGGTGCGCGAGGTCGAGCCGGGCGAGTTGATCGCGATCGACGAGGACGGGCTGCGTTCCACCCGGTTCGCCGCGCCGGAGCCGAAGGGCTGCCTCTTCGAGTACGTGTACATCGCCCGTCCGGACGCCACGATCGCCGGGCGTAACGTGCACGCCGCGCGGGTGCAGATCGGCCGGCAACTGGCCAAGGAGCACCCGGTCGAGGCCGACCTGGTGATCCCGGTGCCCGAGTCGGGCACCCCGGCCGCCATCGGCTACGCGGAGGCGTCCGGCATCACCTACGGCGCCGGCCTCATGAAGAACCCGTACGTCGGGCGCACCTTCATCCAGCCGTCGCAGACCCTGCGTCAGCTCGGCATCCGGCTCAAGCTCAACCCGCTGCGGGAAAACGTCCGCGGCAAGCGGCTGGTGGTGGTGGACGACTCGATCGTCCGCGGCAACACCCAGCGGGCCATCGTGCGGATGCTGCGCGAGGCGGGTGCGCTGGAGGTGCACGTCCGGATCTCCTCGCCGCCGGTCAGTTGGCCCTGTTTCTACGGCATCGACTTCGCCACCCGGGCGGAGCTGCTGGCCAACGGGTTGGACAACGACGGCATCCGGCGCTCGATCGGCGCCGACACGCTGGGTTACGTCTCACTTCCTGGCCTGATCGCCGCGACCGAGCAGCCGAAGACCCGGCTGTGCCGGGCGTGTTTCGATGGGGAGTACCCGATCGAGCTGCCGGCCGGCAACCTGATCGGCAAGCACGTGCTTGAAGGGGTGGGTCGACGGGTCGCCAACTCGGCGCCGGAGGCTCCGCACACCAACGGCTCGCTCGTCGCCACTCCGGGTGGCGTGACCGCCAACCGCCCGTAGCACCAACCGGCGCGGCCCGGCCACCGCCGGCGCGGCACCGAGAACCACAAAGGGGAGAACCGTGACGCACGTGTCCGAGCGCAGCGGCGCAGGAAGCAGCCCGACCGGCGCCGGCGGCGACCGCCAGCCCTGGACGGGCGGCGCCGGCCGCCAGGCGCGCAAACGCTCGGTCTCGTACGCCGACGCGGGTGTCTCCATCGACGCGGGCGACCGCGCGGTGGAGCTGCTCAAGTCGAAGGTGCGCCAGACCCGCCGGCCCGAGGTGCTCGGTGACCTCGGTGGCTTCGCCGGCCTGTTCCGGTTGGACACGACGAAGTACAAGAACCCGATCCTGGCGTCCTCCACCGACGGGGTGGGCACCAAGCTGGTGATCGCCCAGCAGATGGACATCCACGACACGGTCGGCATCGACCTGGTCGCGATGGTCGTCGACGACCTGGTGGCCTGCGGCGCCGAGCCGCTGTTCCTGCTCGACTACATCGCCACCGGCGAGGTCGTTCCGGACAAGGTCGCCGAGATCGGCGCGGGCATCGCCGACGGCTGCCGGTACGCGGGCTGCGCGCTGCTGGGCGGGGAAACCGCCGAGCACCCCGGTGTCCTGCGCCCCGACGAGTACGACATCTCCGCGACGGGTGTCGGCGTGGTCGAGGAGGCCGACATCCTCAGCCCCGACCGGGTCGAGGTGGGCGACGCGGTGATCGCCATGCGCTCGTCCGGTCTGCACTCGAACGGGTACTCGCTGGTCCGGCACGTGCTGCTCGGTGCCGCGCGGATGCGACTGGACATCGTGATCGACGACTTCGGTCGGCAGCGGACCCTCGGTGAGGAGCTGCTCACCCCCACCAAGATCTACGCCAAGGACTGCCTCAAGCTGATCGCCGAGGCCGACGTGCGGGCGCTGTCCCACATCACCGGCGGTGGTATCCCGGGCAACCTGGTCCGGGTGCTGCCGGAGCACGTCGACGCCGTGGTCAACCGGTCCACCTGGAAGCCGCAGCCGGTCTTCGACCTGATCCAGTCGAAGGGCCGGATCGACGACCACGACATGGAGTCGACGTTCAACATGGGCGTCGGCATGTTCGCGATCGTCTCGGCCGAGGACGCCGACCGTGCGCTGGCCACGCTGACCGGCCGTGGGGTCGAGGCGTGGCAGGCCGGCGAGATCATCGAGGGCACCGGCAACGTGCAGATGGTTGGTCAGCACACCCGCGGATGATCACGCTCTGGTGATCGTACGGGCACCTGATCAGGGCTTCACCCGAGTGGCCAACGCCGCCTAGCCTGAAGGGCACCCTCAGGCTAGGCGGAGGAGGGCGATGGCTGCTCGGGGACAGTCGTTCAGCGGGATGCGCGGCCTCGCCGCGGTTCCGTCGTACGTCGTCATGCAGCCGACCACCCTCTGCAACCTGGACTGCGCGTACTGCTATCTGCCGTTCCGTGCCGCCGACCGGCGGATGCCGGTGGCGGTCGCCGACGCGGTGGCGTCGGCGGTCGAGCCGTGGGCGACCGCGGGTCGGTTCTCGGTGGTGTGGCACGGCGGGGAGCCGTTGGCGGCCGGCCAGGAGCATCTGGCGGCCCTGATCGCGCCGTTCGGGCCGCGGGTCGAGCATCATGTGCAGACCAATGCGACGCTGATCGACGACGAGTGGTGTGACTTCTTCACCCGGCACGAGGTGCGGGTGAGCGTGAGCGTGGACGGGCCGCGGGAGCGTAACGGCGACCGGGTCAACCGGGGCGGCCAGCCGGCGTACGATCGGATCCTGCGCGGTGTGGCCGCGTTGCGCCGGCACGGGCTGCCCTTCTCCGCGTTGGCCGTGGTGTCCCGTCCGGAGCCGGGGCTCGCCACCGAGCTGTACGACTATTTCCTCGAGCTGGGCTGCGACGTCCTGGGCATCAACATCGAGGAGACCGAGGGCGTCAACACCCGCGACAACCGCCACGATCCGGCGGCGGTGACCGGGTTCTGGGCGGAGCTGGTGGCGGCCTGGCGCCGGGAGCCCCGGATCCACCTGCGCGAGGTGGAGTGGTCGCTGCGGTACGTGGCAGCGGTGCTCGACGGCTCGGCGGACGGGGTGCTGCCCCGCCGCCTGGATCCGATCCCGACGATCGGGCACGACGGTTCGGTGACGGTGCTCTCTCCGGAGCTGGCCGGCTTCACGGACCCCCGCTACGGCGATTTCAGCAGCGGCAACGTGCTCATCACCCCGCTGGGCGAGATCCTCGCCGGCGCGGCGGGCACGCCGTGGGTGGGCGAGTTCCTGGCCGGCGTGGAGGCGTGCCGGGCGTCCTGCCCCTATTTCGGCTTCTGCGGCGGCGGCCATGCCGCCAACCGTTACTTCGAGCTGGGGCGTTTTGACGGTACGGAGACCGAGCACTGCCGCAACAGCAAGATCCGCCTATTGGAGGGAGTGTTGGAACATGCCCGAGACCACCAGTCACCGGCGGCCTGAGCGCGAAGCGGACGGGGCTACGGACGGAGTCACCGAACGGGTGCGGGAGGCGGCCCGAGGGCTCGTCGCGCTCCTTCAGGAGGCCGAGGACGCGCGTCGGCTCCGGGCGGAGGTGTCGGGCTCCGACGACGCCAGCGCGGTCTGCGCCTGGAACCACTTCGAGAACATCCCGACCTTCTACAACTGGAACAACCGACCGCGCTGAGGGCGACCGCGGTCAGGGGCCTGTCGGCCGGCCGGATGAGTTCCCGGCCAGGGCAGGCCCCTGATCGTCGGCACCGGTGCCGCTCCCGACGGGCACATGCGTGAGCACGCGGGGGTCACCGCGTGCTCAGCTGCGTCGAGAGGTCAGCGGGTCGGACGGACCCAGGGATCCGGGTCGTCGTCCGCGTGATTCTCATCATCGTCGTCGACGAACTCTTTTGAGTCGTCGTCGAAGTGGTGCTCAGACTTACCAGCACCCGCCAGTTCGCGCTGCAAGGCGGTGAGGTCGGTGTTCGGGGAGTGGTACTTCAACTCCCGGGCCACCTTCGTCTGCTTGGCCTTAGCACGGCCGCGCCCCATGGCTCGACCCCCTCGCACAGAATGCGGGGCAGCCCGAAGGCGGGCCCCGATGACGTCAGGCATCTCTCGTGGCTCTTACGGTACATGGGGATGCCACCGTTCGGCACCTCGGGTTACCGTCGGCCGGCTCTGCGCGTCGCGTCGATCCGACCGTCACCCAGTGTACCCGGTAAGGAGCGGAACGGAGAGCACCCGTGACACGGGACAAACCACGCCAAACTTGACCCGGCCTCAGCTTACCCAGATGGGCCCGATGAAGGTGCCCCGGAGACGGATCCCGGTCGATCCGCCTCCGGGAAAGGCTCAGCGCAGGTGAATGGAGCGCAGCCGGCCGACGTCGGCCATCCGCCGCTCCGCCAGCCGGTCCGCGGCCACCGCCGGAGGTACGCCCTCGGCGTCGGCCAGGTGCAGGATCTCCCGGGTGGTGTCGAAGATCCGGGTCGCCCGCAGCTTGGCCCGTTCGAAGTTGAAGCCCTCGATCTCGTCCGCCACCTGGATCACGCCGCCGGCGTTGACCACGTAGTCCGGGGTGTACAGGATGCCCCGGTCGGCCAGCAGCTTCTCGATGCCCGGGTGGGCGAGCTGGTTGTTCGCCGCGCCGGTCACCACCTTGGCCCGCAGGGCCGGCACGGTGTCGTCGTTCAGCGCGCCGCCCAGCGCGCACGGGGCGTACACGTCGATGTCCGCGGCGACCAGCGCGGTGGCGTCGTCGACCAGGGTGACCTGCGGGTGGTTGGTGCGCACCCACGCCAGCGCCTTCGGGTTGACGTCGGTGGCGACCACCTCGGCGCCGTCCTCCAGCAGGTGCCCGGTCAGGTACTTGCCGACCTTGCCCAGGCCGGCCACGCCGACCCGCCGGCCGCGCAGGCTCGGGGTGCCCCAGACGTGCTCGGCGGCGGCCCGCATCCCCTGGAAGACGCCCCAGGCGGTCAGAATCGACGAGTCACCGGCACCGCCGTGCTCGACGCTGCGGCCGGTCACGTAGCGGGTCTCGCGGGCCACCACGTCCATGTCCGCCACGTACGTGCCGACGTCGCAGGCCGTGTAGTACCGGCCGCCCAGCGACTCGACGAAGCGGCCGTACGCGCGCAGCAGCGCCTCGCTCTTGATCTGCTCCGGGTCGCCCCAGATCACCGCCTTGCCACCGCCCAGGTCCAGCCCGGCGAGCGCGTTCTTGTACGCCATCCCGCGGGACAGGTCGAGCACGTCGGCGAGCGCGTCGTCCTCGCTGGCGTACGGGTAGAAGCGGGTGCCGCCCAGCGCGGGCCCCAGCGCGGTGGAGTAGATCCCGATGATCGCCTTCAGGCCGCTCTGCTTGTCCTGGCAGAACACGACCTGTTCGTGACCGGTCGATATCGGGTCGTCGGTGCTCGCGAATACGCCCATGACTGGCTCCTGGAGTGGTGTGCGTCCTTGTGGGACGCGGACCTGGTGAACCCCGGCGGGGATGCTGCCGATGCGATCGAGCCTAGTATCGGCGGCCCCGCGGGTGCTCGACGCGCCGCCGCCGTCCGATGGTGCGGCGCGCGTGGTCCGGCCGCTGACCGCGCCCGTGTGCGGTTCGTGGGAGGATCGCGCCGTGCCGTCGCTCTTCGCTTCTTACCTGCGCGTGTACGAACCGCTGACCGCCTTCGACCGGGACCGCCAGAGTTACTGGCGCCGCTACGTCTCCGAGGGGCGGGCGGTGGCCCCCGTGGAGGGTCCCGGCCGTCAGCGGACGGCGGTGATCGAGGCGCTGGGCGCGGGCTGGACCCGGCTGCCCGACCTGCCGGAGGAGGCGTACGTCCTGGAGACGGACGACAGCCTGCTGGTCTGCCCGTGGAACCTGCGGATCCGGGTCGCTGAGGCGGCGCTCAGCGCCCGGGACGGGGTGCCCTCGGTGCTCGCCGACGCGTTCGTGCCGCCGGTGCTCGCCGGGCAGGCCAGGGCGGTGGTGGACGACTGGCGCAGTGGTGCCCGGGTGCTGGAGCACGGGGTGCCGCGGGTGCACGAGCAGATCGCGACCTGGGGCGTACCGCTGCGGTGGTTCGTGCTCTTCGACGCGGCGGAGCGGGACCTGGTGACCGAGCCGGGCCGGCGGGCGTTGCGCTACCGCACCGAGATCTCCAAGGCTCGGCGGCGCTCGTCGCGGGCGCTGTCGGTGCTGCGCAAGTCGGTGGGCGAGGCTCCGATCACCGACGCGGTGGAGGAGGCGGCCCGCTGGCTGGAGGAGTTCCACCCGCGGTCGGTGGTGGAGCTTGACTACGGCGGCCTGGTCGACCTGCTCTCCGACGAGACCCTCACCGCCGACGACTCGCCGGAACTGGTGGCCAGCGGCCTGGCCGGGCTGTCGCGCGGGGAGGCCGAGGAGGCGTCCGCCGCGTACGACACGTTGGTGGCTCGGTGGCGTGCGGTGCAGCTGCTGGAGCGGTGCAACTAACGCAAATCGCCTCAGGAGCGCTCCCAAGGCGAGGCTTGCTCGTAGTTAACGCATCACGAACCGTGATCATGAGTCCGAATAAGGTGGTTTCTGCCGTGTAAAAGTCGTAAAAATCGGGCATGGTTCATCCGTCCGTCTAGGGACCTTCATCCGTTCGGCCCATGTCGGACATCGGGGACTAGCCGGACCATGGGAGACGCGTCGGCCGGCGGGACCCCGGCCGATGTCTATACATGTGGAGGAGTGACCGATGGCATCGCGAACGCACGAACCAGAGCCGCTACTCACGCCGGCCGAGGTGGCGTCGATGTTCCGTGTCGACCCGAAGACGGTGACCCGGTGGGCGAAGGCCGGCAAGCTCAGCGCCATCCGCACCCTGGGTGGCCACCGTCGGTACCGCGAGTCGGAGGTCAGGGCGCTGTTGCAGGGCCAGATCCCGCAGCAGCGGCAGGGCGACTGACCCGGCAGGGGCTTTCTGGTCAGGGGCGGTGGATCTCGATCCGCCGCCCCTTTCCGTGCCCGCCGTCAGCCTTTCCCCTCGGTCAACGTGACCCGGATGCCGACCGTGCCGCCCTCGCCGCGACGCAGCCGGCTGCCGAGCAGGCTCAACCGACCGATCACCCGGTACTTGTGTTTGAGCAGATCGCGGATGCGGCCCGTCTCGCCGGCACCGGAGATCGTCGCGTGGGCCGGCACCTCCGCCCCGTGCGGCCGGCCCCGCACGTCGCACGGCGCCACCGTCACGTCGCCGTTGTGCCGGATCCGCTTGACCTTGCCCGAGTCGGCCCGGGTCCAGACCGCCAACGCCTCGCCGTCGCGTACCGCCCAGACCGGCGTCGGCACCGCCCGACCGTCCTTGCGGAAGGTCGTGAGCAGGATGTACTTCTCGGCCGACAGCCGGTCCAGCGTGGTCACGCCGCCAGGATACGACCGCTGCGGTCCTCCGGTGGGCGGTTAGCGTGAACGCCGTGACGGGTGAGCCTCAAATCGGTGACGTGGTCGGTGAACTGCTGCGGGACACGCTCGCCGTGGCCACCGGGGTCGGCCCCCGACCCCTGGTCGGCGGCCGACTGCCCCGACCGGTCATCGAGATCATCGAACGCGACGACGGGTTGATCAACGGTGCGCCCGCGGCGCACTACCTGGACGGGCCGGCGGACTGGCAGCCGTACGACCACCGGGCCGTGGACCGGGTCCGCGGCGAGACGTTGGACGTCGGCACCGGCGCCGGGCGGATCGCCCTGCTGCTCCAGGAGCGCGGCGTACCGGTCACCGGGCTGGACACCTCGGCCGGCGCGCTCGCGGTGAGCCGCCGTCGCGGCGTACGGCGGCTGGTGCACGGGACGGTGGACACCCACGTCGCCGACGGCCGGCGGTACGACACGTTCCTGCTGCTCGGCAACAATCTCGGGCTCTTCGAGGGCCGGGAGCGCGCCCCACGGTTCCTGGCCGCGCTCGCCGCCCTGGCCCGGCCGGGGGCACAGATCATCGCGCACGGCACCGACCCGTACGGCACCCGCGACCCGCTGCACACCGGCTACCACGAGCGCAACCGACGGCGTGGCCGGCTCGGCGGCCAGCTACGGCTGCGGCTGCGCTATCGCGAGCTGGGCACCGAGTGGTTCGACTACCTGGTCTGCTCGGCCGACGAGTTCGCCGGCCTGGTGCACGGCAGCGGCTGGCAGTTGACCGATGTGGACGACCGCGACGCCCCCTACTACCTGGCCACCCTGCGCCTCGCCGACTGAGCGACGGCCCCCGCGTCCGCCGGGCGGAAGCAGGGGCCGTCGTACGTCTCAGACCTGGACGGTCGGTGGGAGCTGCTCCGGCGGAAGGCCACCGTCGCCGTCGACCACCTCGTCCGGTTGGCCGTCCTCGTCGATGTCGACCATGGTGATGTCCACCTTGCCGTCGCCGTCGGTGTCGAACTGGAACAGGTCGGCCTTGCCGTCGCCGTCGGTGTCCACCACCCACACGTCGGTCTTGCCGTCGTTGTTGGTGTCGGCGCGCAGCAACTCCACCCGCTCGTCGCCTCGGGTCTCCACGGTCTCGGAGTCGGTGCTGCCCTGCTCGGTGACGCTCTCCGGTGCCTGGCTCATGTCGATGCGGTCCTTCCCTCGGTTGACGGGCCGTCAGTACCCGATCCCGCGCTCCCCCACGCATGGACCGGATTCCGTGCTGCATAGGGTCGCACCATGAGCGAGCGGACCGGGCGGAGCATCCGGGCCGGCGCGGCGGGGACCCCGCGCGCCGCCGGGCGGGACAGGGAGGCGTGATGAGCGATCGTTTCGTGGTCGTCGGTGCCGGCACGATGGGGCTGGGCATCGCGTACGTGGCGGCCGGTGCGGGTCACGCCGTGGAACTGGTCGAGGTGGACCCCGGCCGGGGTGCGACCGCACTGACCCGGCTCGCCGACCTGTGGGAGCGGGCCGTGCAGCGCGGGAAGCTGAGCGCCGACGAGGCCGCCGCGAACCGGCAGCGCGTCACGCTGCGCCCCACCCTCGCCGACGTCGCCCCCGCACCGGAGGTGATCGTCGAGGCGGTGCCGGAACGGCTCGACCTGAAGCGCGCCGTGCTGCGCGAGGCCGCCGCGCTGGACCCGGCGCTGCTGGGCAGCAACACATCCAGCATCGCCATCGGCGACCTGGCCGCCGGGCTGGACGCGCCCGAGCGCTTCCTCGGCCTGCACTTCTTCAACCCGGTCTGGGCGATGGCCCTGCTGGAGATCGTGGTCGGCCCGGCCACCGCCGAGGAGACCACCGCGGCGGCCGTCGCGCTCGCCGGCCGGCTGGGCAAGGACCCCGTCGTGGTACGCGACCTGCCCGGCTTCGCCACCTCCCGGCTCGGCGTCACCCTCGGTCTGGAGGCGATCCGGATGGTCGCCGACGAGGTGGCCAGCCCGGCCGACATCGACAAGGCCATGGTGCTGGGTTACCGGCACCCGATCGGCCCGCTGGAACTCACCGACCTGGTCGGCCTGGACGTGCGGCTGGACATCGCCCGCACCCTCCAGGCCGCGTACGGGGACCGCTTCGCGCCGCCGCCCCTGCTGGAGGAGATGGTGGCCGCCGGGCGCCTGGGCAAGAAGTCCGGGCACGGCTTCTACCGCTGGAAAGGCGGGGCGAAACAATGAGCGGTCTGCGGATCGAGGAGCGGTCGGACCGGCTCGTGGTCACCCTGGACCGGCCGGAGAAGCGCAACGCGATCGACGCCGACCTGATCGCCGAACTGCACCAGGTCTGCGCCGAGTTGGAAGCCCGCCCCCGGCTGCTGCTGCTCACCGGTGGGGCGGCGGGCATCTTCGCCGGCGGCGCGGACATCGGCCAGCTCCGGGAGCGGGGCCGCACCGACGCCCTCGCCGCGATCAATTCGGCCGCGTTCGCCCGGATCCGGGCACTGCCGATGCCGACCGTGGCCGCGGTGGACGGCCCGGCGTTGGGCGGTGGCGCGGAACTGGCGTACGCCTGCGATCTGCGGGTGTGCACGGCGCGGGCGGTCTTCGGTCAGCCGGAGGTGCGGTTGGGGATCCTGGCCGGCGCCGGCGCGACCCACCGGCTGCCCGCCCTCGTCGGCGAGGGCCGGGCCAAGGAACTGCTCTTCACCGGCCGGCGGGTGGACGCCGACGAGGCGCTGCGGATCGGTCTGGTGAACCGGGTGGTGGACGAGCCTGGTGAGCTGCTGGAGGTGGCGCACGGGCTGCTGGACGAGATGGCCCTGGGCTCGCCGCTGGCGCTGCGGCTGACCAAACTGGCGGTGGACGCACCGGCCGCCGCGCACCCGCACCTCGACCTGGTCAGCCAGGCGGTGCTCTTCGAGGACGACGAGAAGCACCGCCGGATGACCGAGTTCCTGGAGCGTCGCCGCAACCGGTGACCCGCAACGAAAACGGCCGCACCGGCAAGCTGCCGGTGCGGCCGTCCGTGGTCCGTGTGGACGCGCTCAGTGCCGGATCGGCACCCCGCTGTCGGCGAGCGCCCGGATCACCTGTGCGGACTCACCGAAGCCGATGACCAGCACGGCGTCCGCGCCGAACTCCTTGATCTCCTTCGCGCCGCCGCTGAAGTCGACCGGTGCGGCCTTCGCGTCGGCCGGCGGCTCGTACGTCATGAGCTTGAGCCGGTCGTCGGCGATGCCGGCCTTCTCCAGCTCGTCGCGGACAGTGGCCTGCAGGCCCTCGCCGTAGGAGTCCTTGCGGGCGACGATGACGATCTTCTGCGATCCGTCGCGGAGGATCACGTCGGCCAGCGCCCGGCCCTGGAGGCTGTCCGGCGGGGCGGTGCGGAAGTAGAGGCCCTTGTCCTCGACGTCGGTGAGGCCGGCATCGGTGTTGGACGGCGAGAACAGGATCTTCCCGGCCTGCACCACGTCCGGCAGCACGGCCCGGGAGATACCCGAGGCGCCCGCGCCGATGATCACGCTGACCCCGTCCGTCACGTGCTTGGCAACGGTCGCCTTGGCCACCGCCGGGCTGGTGCCGTCGTCGCCGTCCAACCAGGTCACCGGTTTGCCGAGCGCGCCGCCCGCGGCGTTGATCTCCTTGATCGCCAGCGCCGCGGCGGCGGCCATCGCCGGGTAGGCGAGCGCCAGGTCACCGGTCTTCGGCAGCAGGCCACCCAGGATCAGCGGCTTCTGGTCCGGGTCACCGCCCGGACGCGCCTTCTTCGGCTTTGGCGGCGTCTTGGTGCTCGCCGCCGACTCGTTGCCGGCCCCGACGAACTCGGTCTTGCCGTCGTTGATCTGCTGCCCGTCGAAGGTCAGCGTGGCGTAGCTGGCGGTGGCCGGCTCACCCTTCTCGGTGAAACCCGCCCGGGTCATCGACACGCTGCGGTACTCGATGTCCTGCCCGTTGCGGGCCAACACCAGGCACCTCGCCGGGTCCTCGCAGCGCTGACCGTTGTTGGTCACGCCGACGATCTGCTTGGCGATGGCCGCCGGGTCGGTGCTCCCGGCCAACTGGGCGGCGAGCACCCCGATCACCACCGCGTCGTACGTCTCGGCGGAGTACAGGTAGTCCGTCAGTGCCGGATTGATGGACCGTAGCCGGCTCTTGAAGTCCTCCGGCAGAGGGGTGAGGGGCGTGGTTCCCTTCATCCCGTCGACGAGGTTGGCACGTTCCTTCAACTCCGCTGGATAGGAGTTGAGCATGTTGCCGTCCGTGCCGTAGAGGCGCACCTGATGGGCGCTTCCCTCCTCGGCCTTGTCATCCCCGCAAGCGCTTGTGGCGAGCAGGATCGTCGCGCAGGCGGCCAGTGAGGCCATCCGCGAGCGGCGTGATATGAGCATGGTCGTCCTTCCTCCGGCGAAGGTCCGCTGCGCACATTAGCGTGCCGAGGCCGATTGCGGGACCGTGGAGGTGGCCTGATGCGCAGGTCGCTCGCGTTGAGCACGGAGAGTGACGATTGACGATGGCCTTGACCGGCCCTCCTACTGTGCGCTGCGTGACCGACCTACCACAGCAGACGTTCGACGACGCGGCCGCCGTGCTCCGCTCGGCGCTCAACGGGGATCAGGACGCGGTGGTGGGGGCGTTCGACGCGGTCGTCGACCGCGCCGGCCTGAGCGGCGCGTACGGCGTCGCCTGGTGCCTGGCCGCGACGATGGTCGGTGACCCACCGCCGACCACCGGGGCGGCGCTGGACTTCCCGGGGATAGACCAGGCGGAGTACGACACCCGCTGGGTGGCCCGCTTCGTCAGCGCGTACGCCAACCGGGACGTACCGACCGGGGAGGCGCTGTTCGGCGCGGCCGTCGCCGACGGGCTGCTGCCCGACTGTCTGCTCATGCTCGCCGGCTCGACGATCGCGACCCTGCGCAGCCGCGCGGGGTGACGTGCCGTCGGGCGCGGCGTCCGTTGGGGGCGGACGCCGCGCCCGGGGATGACATGCGTGCCGCCGGAAACGGTCAGTTGACCGTCCGTATTGGACGGACGAGCTGATCGTGATGATCAGATTGACCGATTGATGGCACCGTGGACCCTTCCCGTCCGGCCCATGTGATAGCTCTGAAGCATGTCCGAAGCCATGCTCAGCAAGGTGCGCAAGCTGCTCGCCCAGGCGGAGGATCCAGCCTGCACACCCGCCGAGTCGGCCGCGTTCACCGCCAAGGCCGCCGAGCTGATCGCGCGCTACGGGGTGGACCGGGCGCTGCTCGCCGCCCGCGACCCGGCCACCGACCCGGTCGGCGACCGGGTGCTGGACGTCGTCGCCCCGTACGCCCGGGACAAGGTCGGGCTGCTCGCCGCGGTCGCCGAGCCGCTGCGCTGCCGCTGCATACGCCGCCGGCAGGGCAACGGGTTCACGCTGCACCTGTTCGGTTTCGCCAGCGACCTGGAACGCGTCGACCTGCTCTTCACCTCGCTGCTCGTGCAGGCGGCGCACGGCCTGGCCGCCACCCCGGTGCCCGCCGACGACCATCCCGCCGCCTTCCGCCGCTCCTGGCTGGCCGGCTTCGCGGAGGTCATCGGCGGCCGGCTCTGGGCGGCGGAGACGGCCGCGGTCAACGAATCGGGCACCCCGTCGGTGGCGCTGGTGCTCGCCGACCGCTCGGATCGGGTGCAACGGCGCCTCGCCGAGCAGTACCCGCGCCTGCGCACGGCACCGCCGCGCAGGCTGGCCGGCACCGGGTTCGGCTCCGGGGCGGAGGCCGGGAGCCGCGCCGACCTGGGTGGTCACAACCTCGGCGGCGGCTCCGCTGCCGGCCGGCAGCTCGGCCGCTGACCTCCGGACGGAACGGTCAGGCGGCGGTGCCGGGATGGCGGCGCGACACCGTGGCGAGGTAGCGGCTGAGCAGCTCGTGCCAGCCAGCGGTGAGCGCCTTGCGGTACCCCTCGGCGGCCTCACCGTGCCGGTCGAAGTGCCGGTGCTCCAACTCGACCCTGGTGTGCTCGGACCCCTCGGGAAGAAACAGCACCTCGACCTCGCTCGCCCTGGCCGGATCCGGCATCGGCACCCGGTCCGGGCCGATCTGCCAGGCGAAGACCAGCCGGCGAGGCGGATCCCAGGTGAGCACCCGGCCCCAGTCGACGCGGAAGCCGTACGGGCCGACCTCGTAGAGCATGCCGCCGGCCCGAGGCTCCATGCCCAACTCGGCGAGCGCCTCCGGGCCGGACCAGGTGTACTCGGTGACCCACCAGTCGGTCAGCTCGTCGGTGAAGACGGCGAACGCGTGCTCGGCGGTGCCCGGGACGAGGAGGCTGCACCGTAAGGAGAACCGCTCCGTATCCTGCCGGATGTCGGCCGGATCAGTCATCCCCTGTCCCATAGGCCCGGACCATACCGGCTGATGCCCCGGTGTGCAGCTTTCCAGCTGCCCGGTTCCGGACAGTGGGTCGCCGGACCGTTACGGACGGGATGGCCCGCCGGAAAGCGGGTAACCGCGCCGGACGACCCGGACGACCGGGTGGGTGTCCGGCGGGGCGGGAGAGCATGAGCGAGAACGCGCAGCAGCGGAAGCCGGACCGGGACGCCGGCGAGGCGGACCCGGACGTCCTGCTCGACATTCCAAGGGTCTCGGTCGACTCCATCCGGCTGGCGGTGGACGGCCTGGACGCCGACCTGTCCCTGCGGGCCCGGTTGGCCAACCTCCTCCAACTCGACGCCGGCGTACGGGTGCATCTGAGCGGCGTCGAGCTGGACATCAGCGGGGTGCACGCCGAGGCGCAACTGCGGGTGCGGTTGGAACAGTTGGTCGCGGTCCTCGGCCGGGCGCTCGACACGATCGACAACAACCCGCAGATCATCGAAGCGCTCGCCCGGTCGGCCGGCACGGCCATCGACGACGTGAACCGCAGCGCGCAACAGCTGGCCGGCACCGCCGAGGTCGTCGCGTCGGCGCGGCACCCCCGCCCCGTACTCGACGAACTGGGCCACCAGGTGGGTCCGCCCGCCGACCGCCCGGCGCCCGGGCGACCGGGGCCGCCGGCCGCCGGTGGCCCCGGCCCACGCGCCGGCGGCCCCGGCCCAGCCGAGCAGGCGCGACCAGGGTCCGGTGGCACGGAGGGTCGTGGTCCAGGGTCCGGTCGCACGGAGGGTCGTGGTCCGGGGTCCGGTCGCACGGAGGGTCGTGGTCCGGAGGAGCAGCGCCCCGAGGGACGGCGACCCGAGGTCCCGGGTGCCGACCGGCGGCCGGGCGGAGCGGGTGGTGGTGGCGAGGGTTCGGCGGGGCAGCCGACCGGGGAACCCCGCGACCGGCCCGGCGGGACACCGGCGCCCGGTACGGGTCGGTCCGGCAGCGGTGGCGGTGGTCAGGGCGGCGGTGGTCAGGGCAGCGGGGTGCCCGGTGGGGCGCAGGCGGCGGCGCAGCTCGCCGAGCAGGCGGGGGAGACCCTGTGGCAGGCCGGACGCAGCGTGTGGGAGGCGATCCAGGGCGGCGTGGCGCAGCACCGCCAGCAGGGCCGCCGGGATCACTGACCCCCGGACACCGGCACCCTGATCGACTCGGTTTCGGTGGTGTCGCGGTATCCCGGTGCCCGGATGCCCCGTTATCGCCGAAACAGAGTGGATCTTGCGGTGCGGGAGGGACAAAGGTGCGGGAGGGACAAAGCAGAACGCCGACCAGCGTTTCCGCTGATCGGCGTTCCTGTAGCCCGGCGAAAGGCTATGTGGCCAGGGGCGGGGTCGAACCGCCGACCTTCCGATTTTCAGTCGGACGCTCGTACCAACTGAGCTACCTGGCCGTGTCGCTCGGCTCATGCTACCCATCAGCAGGATGAACCGCTCACAGGATCACACGCTCCGATACGCAGAACGCCGCGCGGGGCGCGGCGTTAGCGCTGCGGTCCTGACGGGACTTGAACCCGCGACCTCCGCCTTGACAGGGCGGCGAGCACTCCAACTGCTCCACAGGACCTAGCTAATGCAAAAACTGCGTGTCACGCAGCCTCGGTACCGCGGTTCCGGCGGGACTTGAACCCACGACCTCCGCCTTGACAGGACGGCGAGCACTCCAAACTGCTCCACAGAACCAAACTAATGCAAAAACTGCGCGTCACGCAGCCTCGGTACCGCGGTTCCGGCGGGACTTGAACCCACGACCTCCGCCTTGACAGGACGGCGAGCACTCCAAACTGCTCCACAGAACCAAACTCGTGTTGCCCCGGCTTGCGCCGGTCGTGCCCCCAACGGGATTCGAACCCGTGCTACCGCCTTGAAAGGGCGGCGTCCTGGGCCGCTAGACGATGAGGGCGGCCCCGCCATCATTGCACACTCGCAACTTCAAGCGGACTTGCTCCCATCCGGCCCCGCCGGAGGCTTGGAAAGCATACGTGATGCCCGGTCCTTCGACAAAATCGGTATCGGCAAGGGCCTGAGGCGGCACGTTTTCGCAGTTCAGAGGGGTTCAGCTGAGTCGGGCGACGCCGAAGCGGTGCTTCAGGTCGGCGATCAACTGCGGGCAGGCGGCCAGCGTCGCCGCCCGGTCGCCGCCCCCGTCGTGCAGCAGCACGATGGAGCCGGGCCGTGCCGCGTTGCGGACCCGCTTGGCGATCGTGGCCGCGGTCGGCTTGTCCCAGTCCTGCGGGTCGACGGCCCAGTGCAGCGGGCGCATGCCGAGGTCCTTCGCCACGCCCAGCACCTCCGGCGTCCACCGGCCGCCCGGCTGCCGGTAGAAGGTCACCGGGGTGCCGGGTGCCGCCGCCTGGATGGCCTTGTTGGTGCGGACCAGGTCGGCCCGGATCTCGGCGACCGGTCGCCGGGCCAGGTCCAGGTCGTGCCGCCAGCTGTGGTTGCAGAGCTGATGCCCCTCCCGGACGATCCGCCGGATCAGATCCGGGTGACGTTGCGCCTCGCGACCGACCACACAGAAGGTGGCCGTGACCCGGGCGGCCCGCAGCTGGTCGAGCACCTTCGGCGTCCAGGCCGGGCTCGGCCCGTCGTCGAACGTCAGGGCCACCGGGCGTACACCGGTGTTGCGCCGCAGCCCGGCGGGGAGCTTGGCCGGCAGCGGACGCAGCTGGGGCTTCGGCGGCTTGGTGCGGGTGGGACGCGGCGACGGCGTGGTGGTGCTCAACCCGGACCTGCCGGT
>NZ_WBKR01000080.1 GCF_008868155.1 Micromonospora sp. ALFpr18c | reverse complement strand
CATCACACCCCGACCCGCATCTCCCCGAAGACCGGGTTGATCATGAGGTTGGCGGGGCTCTTGTTGATCGAACTCCCCGCCAACCTCATGATCACCGCGGAAGTGGGGGCCAGGGGAGCAGGGCGCCCAGGTTTGCCGCTTGCAGCTCGTCGCGGATCACCGCCGCGTCGCCCTCGATCACCAGGGTCAGCGCCTCGGGGTGCAGGTGGGTGGCCGCCGCCTCGGAGACCTCGCGCACGTCGGCCGCCAGCAACGCCTCCCGCAGACGTGCGTGGTAGTCGTCCGGCAGGTCGTGCACCACCAGCGTGGTCAACGCCGAGGCGATCGCCCGGGGGCTCTGCAACTCGACCGACAACTGCCCGGCCCGCCAGGCACGGGCCACCGCCAGTTCGTCCTCGGTCACCCCGCCGGCCTGCGTACGGGTGATTTCGCCCACCGCCTCGATGAGGGCCGGCGCGGTGACCGCGGTCTGCACGCCGGAGCTGACCGCGAACCGGCCGAACCGGCGGGACGAGGCGAACTCACCCCGGATGCCGTACGTGTAGCCGCGCACCTCACGGATCAGGTGGTTGAGCCGGGACGTGAACGCCCCGCCGAGCACCGTGCCGGCGAGCGTCATCGGCACGTGGTCGGGGTGCGCCCGGTGCGGCGACGGGTGGCCCAGCCGCAGCGTGGACTGCACCGAGCCGGGCCGATCCACCAGGATGATCCGCCGCTCGGTGTGCAGCGACACCTCGATCGGACCACCCCGGTCGGCGGGACCACCGCCGGTGCCGGCGAACGCGGCGGAGGCCAGCGCGTCCAGGTCGATCCGGTCCAGGTCACCGGCGACGACCAGCGTGCCGGGCCGCAGGAACCACTCGGAGTGGAAGACCGTCACGTCCTCCACGTCCAGACCGGCGACCGACTCCGGGTCGCCGTACATCGGACGCCCCCAGCGGTTCTGCGCGCCGAACAGGTCCGCGCGCAGCGCCGCGTCGGCACGCGGGCCGGGGTTGGCCCAGTCCATCCGCAGCGCGGTCGCCTCGTCGTCCCGGACCCGCTGCACGTCGGCCGGGTCCAGCCGGGGCGTCCGGACGGCCTCGGCGAGCAGTTGCACCGCCGCGGTCAGCCGGTCCACCGGCACCTGGACACTGACCTGGAACGAGTCCCAGTCCAGTCCGGTCACCAGCTCGGTGCCGAGCGCCTCGATGGCCAGCGCGTACGCGGTGGCGTCCCGCTGCGCGGTACCCTCCTCCAACGCCTTGGCCAGCACCCCGCCCAGCCCTTCCTTGCCGTTCGGCTCCCGGCCGGCGCCGGCCTCGAGCAGCAGCAGGGCGACGGCCAGATTCTGCCCGGGCAGGTGCGCGGCGACGACCTGGCCACCGGCCACGGCGCGGCGGACCACCGGCGGGAACCGGTACGGGCGGGCGGCACCCGGGCCGGGACGGTCGGCGATCAGCGTCATGCGGTCTCCTCGGGCACGTAGGTCAGGGTCACCCGGTCGGCGGCGCCGAGCACCTCGGCGGCTACCTCGGCGATCTGCTCGGCGGTCACGGCGAGCCAGGCGGGCAGCCGGTCGCCGGCACGGGCCGGATCACCGAACTGGGTGGCGTACCGGCCCAGCGTGTCGGCGCGGCCGTCCACCGTCGACATCTGCCGCCACCAGGCGGTGCTCAGCAACGCCTTGGCGCGGTCCAGTTCGGCGGCGGTCACCGGCACGGTGGCCAGCTCGTCGACGACCTCGGCGAGCCCTTCGGCGAGCCGTTCGGCGCTCACCCCGGGGCGGGCGGTCGCGGTGGCGATCAGCGGCGCCGGTGCGTGCGCGAGGTCCACCCCGTACGCCCCGACCAGGTCCGGCTGGGCGATCCGCTCACCGTCGGCGAGCCGCTGGTAGAGCCGGCTGCCCCGGCCGCTGCCGAGCACGGTGGCGAGGACGGTGAGCACGTCGTACCCGGGGCTGCCGAACGGGTGGCCGCGGTGCGCGACGTACACCCGCGGTGCCGGCACGTCGGCGGTCACCGTCTGCACGGCGGGCTGTCCGGTGGCCGGCACGCTCCGCCCGTCCGGTGCGGGCGGGATGTCGTCGCGGGCGGGCAACGCGCCGAAGTACTTGTCAGCCAGCGCGAACACCTCGGCGGCCGGCGCGTCGCCGACCACGGTGAGCACCGCGTTGTTCGGCACGTAGTACGTCTCGTGGAACGCCTGGAAGGTGGCGAGGTCGGCGGCGTTCAGGTCGGCCATCGAGCCGATCGTCGAGTGGTGGTACGGGTGCCCCGGCGGGTAGAGCAGCGGCAGCAGCCGCAGCAAGGCGTCGCCGTACGGGACGTTCTCGTAGCGCTGCCGCCGCTCGTTCTTCACCACCTCGCGCTGGTTGTCCAGCGTCTCCTGGGTGAGCGCGGGGACCAGGCCGCCCATCCGGTCGGCCTCCAGCCAGAGCGCCAGCTCCAGGTGTTCGGCGGGGACGGTCTCGAAGTAGTTGGTCCGGTCCGGGTTGGTGGTGGCGTTCAGCGAACCGCCGGAGCCCTGGATCAGCTTCATGTGCTCGGTCTTCGCCACGTTCACCGAGCCCTCGAACATCAGGTGCTCGAAGAGGTGGGCGAAGCCGGTCTGCCCGGCCGGCTCGTGCCGGGAGCCGACGTCGTACCACAGATTGACGGCCACGGCGGGCGCGGTGCGGTCCTCGCTCACCACCACGCGTAGGCCGTTGTCCAATCGGGACGTTTCGATGGGCCAGGGGTAACCGCTGTCGGGCATGGCACCGACGCTATCCGATCTCGCGGGCGGAAAGGTGACGTGCGGTCGGTCGGCGAGCCGACCCGCCCGCTTCGGGACCTCCGCCCGGGGTATCGGAGGGGAATGACCGTCACCCCACCGGTGTCCCGGGCCGTCGAACGCGCCGCCGCCGCGCTCGGCAGGCTGCGCCGCGGTCGGTTGCTGCATCCCGCCGGTCGCTCGTTCGCCGGCGAGGTGGTGATCTGGGGTACGCCCGGACCACCCACCGGGGTCGGTCTGCTGGACGACCCCGGCCGGTATCGGGCGACCGTCCGACTCTCGAAGGGGACGCCCACGCCCGGCAGTTGGCCGGACGTGCTGGGCCTGGCGCTACGCCTGCACCTCAATGCCGGCCGACCGTTCGACCTGCTGGTCAGCTCCAGCGGCGCGGCACCGCTGCTGCGAAACCTGCCGCTGCCCCGCCGCGACTTCAGCGGGACGTACAGCACGATCATGGGCTACCGCGCGGGTCCGCGTCGGCTCTGGCTGGCCGCGCTGGCCGACCCGGAGTCGGTCGACCTCGGCCGCGGCCTGGACGCGGTGGCCGCCGCCGCCCGGGCGGACGCGCCACGCCTGGTGCTCGCGGTCGCGTCCGCCGTGGGGCCGTGGCGGCCGGTCGGGCAGGTCAGTCTCGGCACCCCGCTCGGCGCCCGGGAGGACGCCGCGCTCGCGTTCGACCCGGTGCGTAACCTGCCGCCCGAACTGCGGGCGGCCGGCCCGCTGGCCTGGCTGCGGGAGCGGACCTACCGGGGGTCACGCCGGGCGCGCGGGGTGGATGGTCAGTCCGGGGGTTCGACGGCGGCCACCGTCTGATCGGAGGTACGTCGTTCCAGCACCGTGTCCGGTGCCGCGTTCTGGTCGGCCTCGCGGATGTCCGACTCGGCGAGGATGGCTTCCGCCTGCGCCCGTGGGTCGTCGCTGCCCGCCGCCGCCTCCTCGGGGAGGAGGTGCGCGCGGGACTCCACCCGGGCCTGGTCGCTGTGCTCGTCTGTCATGGCACCCCTGTTACCCCGGGCCGGCCCTCGGCACGCGAGGTTCACGCCGCACTTTGGGACAAGACAACGGAACTGCCCGCCGGGTCGGGTAGGCTGGCCGGCGTGACGCGTTCGTATCGATGGTTTAGACAGCCGGCTCGCACGCCGGTGACCTCACCATGATCTGACGTCACCACGGACCGAGTCGGCTGGGCAGGAGCTGTCGTTCCTGCCCTTTTGCGTACGAGCAGCCGGCTCGTCCCGGGCGCCGGCCCCGGGCACGGTCGGCGAAAGGATGCCCACCGTGACCACCCCGGAGACCGATCGGGTCAGCGATCAGCGAATCGAACGTGTCGTGCCGCTGACCACCCCCGCCCTGCTGCACCACGAGTTGCCCCTGGACGCCCCGCTCGCCTCGGCCGTGCTGACCGGCCGACGCGCGGTGGGTCGCGTGCTGGACCGCGAGGACGACCGCCTGCTGGTGGTGGTCGGTCCCTGCTCGGTGCACGACCCGGCCGCCGCCCTCGACTACGCCCAGCGGCTGCGCACCGCCGCCGACCGGCTCGCCGACGACCTGCTGATCGTCATGCGGGTCTACTTCGAGAAGCCCCGGTCAACCGTTGGTTGGAAGGGCCTCATCAACGACCCCGGGCTGGACGGCAGCGGAGACGTCAACACCGGCCTGCGGCGAGCCCGGGCACTGCTGCTCGACGTGCTGCGCCTCGGCCTGCCGGTCGGCTGCGAGTTCCTCGATCCGATCACGCCGCAGTACATCGCGGACACGGTGGCCTGGGGCGCGATCGGCGCCCGCACGGTGGAGAGCCAGGTGCACCGGCAGCTCTCGTCCGGCCTGTCCATGCCGATCGGCATGAAGAACCGCCCCGACGGCAGCATCGGCACGGCCGTCGACGCCATCCGGGCGGCCGGCGTACCGCACGTCTTCCCCGGCATCGACTTCTCCGGCACCCCGGCGATCATGCACACCCGCGGCAACACCGACGGGCACCTGGTGCTGCGCGGCGGGGGCGGCCGGCCCAACTACGACGCCGACTCGGTCGCCGGCGCGCTGGACCTGCTGCGGGCGGCCGGCCTGCCGGAGCGGCTGGTGATCGACGCCAGCCACGCCAACAGCGGCAAGGACCACCGTAACCAGCCGCTGGTCGCCGCGGACGTGGCCGCCCAGCTGGCCGCCGGTCAGCGTGGGATCACCGGCGTGATGCTGGAGTCGTTCCTGCTGCCCGGCCGCCAGGACCTCGACCCGACCCGTGAGCTGGTGTACGGCCGTTCGGTCACCGACGCCTGCCTCGGCTGGGACGAGACCGCGGACGTGCTCGACCACCTGGCCACCGCCGTGCGGGCCCGCCGGGCCACCGTGCCGGCCCCGGGCCTGACGGTGTGACGGCCGGCACGACGGGGCACGGAACACGGACGGGCGGCACCTGGTTAACTGAGGTGTCGGTGTGTCCAGTGTCCCCGGGCCTCACCTAAATTGCCCTCGCGGAATACCGTTCGGCTGGAGCCGCGTCGTGCCACTCGCCGAGAGGCGACCTGCACACCGACACCAACGCCGCCCCCGGCCCACAAGGCCGGGGGCGGCGTTGTCTGTGGGGTGGACCACTGGCGTGACGTTTGACCGATTCCGGCCCGGGTAGCTGATCGGCGTGACCGACGACGCATCCGTGGCCGGCGAGCGGGCCACCCGGGCCCTCGACGATCTGCTGGACGACATCTTCCGGGGTCAGGAGCGGGTCACCCAGGGGGAGATCTACCGCCGGGCGGTGGCCGCCGAGCTTCCGCCGGACCTGCTCGCCCGCATCGACGCGCTCCCCGAGGGCGAGTACTCGGTGGACGAGGCGAGCGACCTGCTGGGCGGCTCCGTCGCCTGAGCGACCGCAGAAGGGACACCGACATGACGCACCACGAGGATCACGAGGACAGGGTTCCGGCGCTGGGCCAGCCGCCGAAGGGCCGGGACACCACCCCCGAGCCGGACTTCGCGAACGAACACGACCGCACCGCGGTGGACCGGGACATCATCACCGGGGCCGACGAGGACGAACGGGAACCGGAGTCGCCGCACGGCTGGTCCGGCATGCAGCGCTGAGGCGTACGACGAGAGGGGGCCGGCATCTGCCGGCCCCCTCTGCGCGTCCGCTCGTCAGTCCTCGTCGTCGTGGCCGCCCTCCGCGGCCTGCTGGGCGGCCGCGTACGCCATCTGGAGGAAGTCGGACGCGGCGACCGCGGTGAGCGCCGTGGCCACCAGTCGGGTCAGCCGGGGCGCGAGCACCAAACCGCCGGTCAGCCCGGTGGCCACCCAGACCGCCAGGCAGAACGGGCAGCTGAGCAGCTCGCCGATGGCGTGCCGGGTGGGGCTGCCCGAGTCGCGGACCTGCTCCATCACCTCGCCGCTGCCGATCGGCCGGTCGTAGCGGGTGAACGGGGCCCGCAACGGGCTGGTCACGGCGTCCTTGGAGAGCAGGCGGCTGAGCTTGTGCGTGGCGATGGAGAGCAGCACCACGTCGGCCGGGGCGGGACGCTCGGGCACCGGCCGCCCGGTCGCCTTGACCAGGCCGGCGAGCACCCCGGTCACGCCGGCGTAGGTGCCCATCGCGGCCAGGTAGCCGCCGAGCGGCCGATGCTCGTGCGGCGCGTACGCGCGGCGTAGCCGTACCGCCTTCTCTCGCAGGCCAGTGTCGGTCACGCGGTCTCCTCCCAGGTCGTGGTGTGCGGGGGCGGGCGCCCGGTGCGGCCGGCGGCGGTCTCAGCCGGCCTGGAGGTTGTCCGCGACCTCGCGGATCAGGTTGGTCAGTGCCTCGTCGACGAGCTGGTCCGGGGCCGGCCCGTCGGACCCGTCGGCCAGGTCGAGCTGGATCCGGGCACCGCCGGAATCCGCCGGGTCCACCTGGATCTCCGCGGACCAGTGCGCGGCACCGTTCCAGCGGGCCCGCAGCTCCTCGCCGTTGATCTCGGCGGCTGGACTGCCGTCGCCGCGCAGTGCCTCCGGGAGCCAGGCCGAGGCGCGGGCGGGGTCGGTGGCCGTGTTGAAGACCACCTCGGGTGGCGCGGACATGCCGCGCACGGCGCGCGCCGGCATCACGCGTCCCGCAGGCGGCCGGGGTCGACCTCCCGGCCGGGGTGCCGGGCCAGGTACTCGGTCTCCAGTTCCGCCGTACGCCGCAGGTGGTTGGCGAGCGCCGAGTCGGCGGCGTGCCGCAGGGTGTCCAGCCGGGTCCGGTGCAGGCTGTGCATCTCGCGGATCAGATCCTCGTCGGTCAGCTCCGTCGGGTCGACGCCGAGCGTGTCGCCGTCGAGCGTGTCGCCGTCGAGTTCGGCGCCGGTCGGGTCGGCGAGGTGGTCGCCGCCCCACTCGGGCACCCGCTGCTCCGGGCTCATGTCCGTGCTGCCGCTGGACGCAAATCCGTCCTCGCGTACCGATCCGGTCATCATCGCCCCCCTGGTCTGGTTTGGGCTGGCGTCTAGACGGATGCCCACACCGGGTGACGCCAAACCCTCCCGGCCGCGCGACAACTACGACACCGTGTCGGAGACCGGCGTCGTTCCCGGTACCCTCGACGTCATGAGGTGGCTCTGGACCCCGGCGTGGATCGCACGTCACGTGGCCATGGTCGTGCTGGTCGTGGGCTTCCTCGGGCTGGGTTGGTGGCAGATCAGCCGGGCCACCGCCGGCAACAGTCTGAGCTGGGGGTACGCGGTCGAGTGGCCGATCTTCGCCGGCTTCGTGGTCTACGTGTGGTGGCGCGAGGTGAAGTTGGCCCGTCGGCGCGCGGCGGAGCCCGACGCCCCGCCGGCCGCACCGGCCACCGAGCCTGAGCCGGTCGTCACCGCCGGGTCCCGACCGGCGGTACGACGGCCGGTGCGGGTGTCCCGGGTGCCGGCCGGCGGCGAGGCCGTCGACGACTCGGACCTGGCCGCCTACAACCACTACCTGTCATGGTTGAACGCCAATCCGGGCGCCCGGCCCGGTGACTACCCCGGCTGAGGCCGGGCTCGGAAGGACGGACGAAGGTGGGCGCTGCCCTTACCCGATACCGCGTGATCGCCTGGATCGTGGGCGTCGTGCTGATCCTGCTGGTCGTGGTCGGTATGCCACTGAAGTACGGGTTCGACAACCCGGTCGTGGTGGAGACGGTCGGGCCGGCGCACGGCTTCCTCTACATGATCTACCTGGTGGCCGCCTTCGACCTGAGCCGTCGGGCCGACTGGCCGCTGAAGCGGATGCTGCTGGTGATGCTGGCCGGCACCGTGCCGTTCGTCTCGTTCTACGCCGAGCGTCGGGTCAGCGCCTGGGTGGCCGCCCCGCAGCAGGAGCGGACCCCGGAGCCGGCTCTCCCGCGCTGACGGTGAGCGGCCCACCCTGGGGCGAGTCGTCAACGGGTACGGATCCTCGACCGGGTCAGCGGTTCGGCCGCCACGGATTGGCGGAGGCGAGCGGGATCGACCCAGCCGCCGTACCGGTTGACCTCCCGCGCGCGCAGCAGCGCGCGGGTGACCTGCCCGAACTGCCGCTCATCGTCAGAACTGAACAGCAGCGTCTCGGCTCCCCGGCGCCACCCCCACAACTCGTACGGCGGCGGGCGCCACCGATCGCCGACCAGGGCGAGCGCCGCCGGTAGCAGGAACACCGCCCCGAGGATGAGGTACGCCCCGGCGGTCAGCCGTTGCAGGCCGCCGGTGAATCCGAGCAGCAGCCCGACGCCGCCGAGCATGCTGGCGGTGATGACGACGGCCCGGACGGCGATCCGGTCGTGCGGCCCTCTGGTGGTGCGGAGATGGGTCAGGTCGGCGACCCGGTAGCTGGTGCCGCCGACGGTGAACCGGTCGACGGTCACGACGATGCCGGGTCGGGCGTAGAGCAGGGTCGACCGGGCACCGGGCACCGTTCGCGGGGGTCGCGTCTTTGCGCCTTCACGATTCACGGTTCCTCCCGTGGGGCGGTTCGTCGGGTTGTCCCGCCGTTCCGGCATCGCTGCCTGCCGGCGGGAATCCCGGCTCCGGCCTTCATTGTGTTGGGGCACCGCCAGCTCACCAGGGCATTTACCGGCTCCCGACAGGTCACCCGCCCGGGGGACATCGCCAGGAAACAGCATCCATTTCAGCTTTTATCGGTTATGGAGCGCAGCTGTCCGGCGGCATACGTCGGGAACGACGAAAGTCGCATATCCGTCAGTCGGTCACTAAGAGGACGCGAACCTCGCCCGGCGAGTGTCAGCAGCCACGAGGGAGTCACCGAGCGCACCCGCCCGACGCGCCACTTTGCCAACATTCGCCCCTGCTTCAACTGCGCGTGGCACCCGTCCCGGGTTAGGTTGGGCGAGCCGGTCCGGCCCAGCGCCATCCACCCGGGTGGCCCCGGCTGGTGCCGCCGAAGGCGTCAGCAGCCGACGGCGGCCCGTGGGAGAGGGGCATTCCGCTCTTGTCATCCCTGAGAAACCTGCTGCGTACCGTGGCGCTGGCCGGCATGTCGGCCGCGCTGATCGCCCCCTCGGCGGTGGCTCGCGCCGAACCGTCCCCCGCCGACCTGACCCGCCAGATCGAGGCGTCCTCGGGTGAGTTGGAGCGGGTCGTCGAGGCGTACAACAAGCTCCGCGAGGAGATCAAGACCAACGAGGCCGCGGTGGCCCGATTACAGGCCCGGATCGGCCCCCTGGAACAGCAGACCGAACAGAGCCGGGCCGACGTCGCCGAGCTGGCGAGCACGGCGTACAAGAACGGCAGCCTGCGGACCGCGGACGCACTGCTGCGTCCCGGCGGCTCGGCCGCCCTGCTGGACCGACTCGGCGCCCTCGACCAGCTGACCCGCCAACGGCAGGAGCGCATCTCCGGCTTCACCGCCAACCAGCGGCAGCTGCTCGACGAGAAGGCCCGCCTGGACGCCACGCTGACCCGGCAGGCCGCACAGGCCCGCCAACTGTCGACGGGCAAGAAGCAGATCGAGCAGGACCTGGCGAAGCTGTACGAGCTGCGCCGCCAGGCGTACGGCGCGGCCACCGAGCGACCCGAACCCAGGGCCGCGGCGACCGAGGCCAAGAACGTGCCCGCGGTGGCCGGTGGCGCCGGGGTCGCGGTGCGCTACGCGTTCGGCGCGTTGGGCAAGCCGTACATCTGGGCGAGCGACGGGCCAGACGGCTACGACTGTTCCGGGCTGACCTTGGCCGCGTGGCGGGCGGCCGGGAAGTCACTGCCGCACAACGCCCGGATGCAGTGGGGCGTGGTCACCCACATCAGCCGCGACGACCTGCGGCCGGGAGACCTGATCTTCTACAGCGGGCTCGGCCACGTCGCCCTCTACGTGGGCGACGGTCAGGCGATCGACGCACCGAGCCCCGGTCGCAACGTGCGCAAGCGCGCCATGGACATGATGCCGATCCAGGGCTACGGCCGGGTTCGGTAGCGCGAACGGCGAACGGCCGGCGTCCCCCTATCGGACGCCGGCCGTTCGCCGTCATTACTACCAGGTCAGGCCGCCTGCAGCCCCTCCGCCCGGGCCAGCTCACGGAGCCGGCCGAGGGCCTGGATCTCCAACTGCCGGATCCGCTCGCGGGACAGCGAGAACCGGGACGCGACCTCGGTCAGCGAGTGCTCCCGGCCGTCCTCCAGCCCGTAGCGGGCCCGCATGATGCCGGCCGACCGGTCGTCGAGGTGGTTGAGCAGCCCCTCGATGCGCTGCCGCTCCAGGCCGCTGAGGACGATGTCCTCCGGCGACGGCGCGTCGCTGTCGGCGACCAGGTCGCCGAGGTTCGTGTCGCCGTCGTCGCCGACCGGGGTGTCCAGCGAGACAGTGTCCTGCGACCAGCGGCGAAGCTCGTTGACGCGCTCGACGGTGACGCCGAGCGACGCGGCGATCTGCTCCGGCTCCGGGTCGCTGCCCAGCTCACGGGTGAGCTGCCGGGTCACGTTGCGCATCCGGTTGACGTCCTCCACCAGGTGCACCGGCAGACGGACGGTGCGCTCCTGCTGGGCGATCGCCCGGCTGATGGCCTGGCGGATCCACCAGGTGGCGTAGGTGGAGAACTTGTAGCCACGTTCGTAGTCGAACTTCTCGACCGCGCGGACGAGGCCGGTGTTGCCCTCCTGGATCAGGTCCAGCATGGGCATACCCGAGCGCACGTACCGGCGGGCGATCGACACGACCAGTCGCAGGTTGGCACGGATGAAGAGGTCCTTCGCCCGCTCGCCCTCGACGACCAGCCGATCCAGGTCGTCCCGGTCGACACCGGCGGGAACGGCATCCTCACCGAGCAGGTGCTCGGCGTAGAGGCCGGCCTCGATCGCCTTGGAGAGATCGACCTCCTTGGCGGCGTCCAGCAGTGGCGTCCGGGAGATCTCGTGCAGGTAGACGCCGACCAGGTCGCGCTCCTCGGCAACCTCGTCGGTTCGCATGCCGATGTTCTTGTCCACGTTGCCCACGGTCCCCTCGCTCGCGCCGGTTGCCCGGTTCCTTGCCATTCCCCACGTCTGTCAGCCCCTGGTAACTTCCGTTGTGCCCATCGGGGCTGACACCTACACAACAGATGAGACGTGTCGGGGATTCCATGTCGTGAGTCGAAAGTGTCACGAATGCCTGAGTAGTAGCTGAGAGCACGGTCCATGTTTGCTGTCAGCATCCCGCCGGGTGGCTCGCCGCTGGGCACCACGTACGGGTTGGCGGTCGACGAATCGCAGACCGCCCGCACCATGGCAACACCGCCCGCCGCGGGGGCACAGCGACCCGGGTCACCACCGTGGTGCGATCCTGGTCACTGTCAGACACGCACCGGTGGACCGGTCGGTTCATCCACGGGGTGTTATTACCCCCCGGCCAGATGAACAATCCGGAGCCCCGTTCGCTTCCCGTGGTGCGGAAGCGAGCAGGGCGAGCGCGCCGCGCACCTGGTCGGCTGAGCGGGCCAGGGCGGCCCGGGCGGCGTCGACCTCGGCGCCGGAGACCAGGGAGACCAGCGCGGTCTTCAGGTCGCCGTCGGCCTCGGTGAGGGCCCGCCGGGAGACCTCCTCGGAGCAACCGGTGGCCTCGACCAGGATCGAGATCATTCGTCCGCGAAGCTTCGCGTTGGTGGCCACCATATCGATCATGAGGTTCGAGTAGACCCGTCCCAGGCGCACCATGACGGCGGTCGAGAACGTGTTGAGCACCAACTTCTGCGCGGTGCCCGCCTTCATCCGGGTCGATCCGGTGACCACCTCGGGTCCGGTGTCCACCCCGATGAACACGTCGACCGACCGGGCCGCCTCCGCCTCCGGATTCGCGCAGAGGAGCACCGTCGAGGCACCCCTGGCGCGGGACGTGGCGAGCGCCCCGAGGACGTACGGGGTGCGCCCGCTGGCCGCCAGACCGACCACCAGGTCACCGGCGCGCACACACCCGGCGGCCTCCACCGCGCCGCCCCGGTCGTCGTCCTCGGCGTCCTCCACGGCCCGCCACATGGCGTCCGGACCGCCCGCCAGGTGGGCGCAGAACCAGTGCCGGGGGGAGTTGAAGGTGGGTGCGAGTTCGGCCGCGTCGAGGACGCCCAGCCGGCCGGAGGTGCCGGCGCCGAAGTAGTGCACCCGGTGGCCGCCGCGCAGCGCGTCGACCGCCAGATCGACCGTGGTGGCGATCTCGTCGAGCACCGCGGCGACCGCCGCGGGCACCCGCCGGTCGGCCTCGTTGATCACGGTGAGGACGTCCCGGGTCGACATCAGGTCGAGGTCGACGCTGAGCGGGTTACGCCGTTCGGTGGGGGCGCCCACCCGAACCGTCGGGCGGGCGGGCGGTGCGGGCTTGTCCTCGTCCGGCTCCACCGCACCGGCCGTCATGCCCGCCTCCGGTTGGCACCCACCCGGTGCGACTGGACCGCCTCGGCGGTCGCCTCGAGGGCCTTGCGGGCCCGGGACCGGTTGCGGGCGGCCACGCCGACGAAGAGGCAGTCGACCACGGTGAGCTGGGCGAGCCGGCTGGCGGTCGCGCCGGAGCGGTAGGTGGTCTCCCGGGCCGCGGTGGTCAGCACGAAGTCGGCGACCTCGGTGATCGGCGAGCGGGGGAAGTTGGTCAGCGCCACGGTGACGGCGCCGCGCGTCCGGGCCTGTTCCAGCACCTCGATGACGTCGGATGTGGTGCCGGTGTGCGAGATGCCCACCGCGACGTCGCCCCGGCCGAGGAGCGCGGCGGAGGTCAGCGCGGTGTGCACGTCCGGGAAGTAGAAGGCGATCCGGCCGATGCGGTGCAGCTTCTGCTGGAAGTCGGAGGCGACGAACCCGCTGGCGCCGGCGCCGTAGATGTCGATCCGGCCGGCACCGCTGATCGCCTCGACCACCTGCTCACAGACGGCCGGGTCGAGTTGCTCGGCCGTCTCCTCGACCGCGCGGGCATCGTTGAACGCGATGGTGGCGATGATCTGGGCGAGGTCGGCGCCGGGTGGAATGTCGCCGCCGACCACCCGGGCGTCCGGCGGTTCGATGCGGCGGGCGGCCTCGGCGGCGAGCCGGATGCGCAGTTGCGGGTAGCCGTCCATGCCGACCGAGCGGCAGAACCGGATGACGGTCGCCTCCGATGTCTCGGCTGCGGTGGCGAGGTCGGTGATGGTCCGCCGGGCCGCGGCGGCCGGGTCGGACACGACCAGCCGGGCGACCCGCTGCTCGGCGGGCGACAGCGACGGCAACAGCCCGCTGATGTGGACGATCAGCCCACCGGGCTCGTGACTCGCAGAAATCTTCGGACTCTTCGCCACGGATGAAACTTACTTTCACGAGGCGTGAGCGTCAACCATGACTGTCTGTGGTGGGGGAAAGTGTCGCCGACCGGATTCACGCGTTGCGCACAGCCTCCCACTCCCGGAGGACCGCCGCCTCATCCACCGGGTCGAGTCCACCCTGCCGTACGGCGTCCGGCGACGATGCCATCCAGGACGCGGTCGCCCGAACGGTGTCGGACAACGGACGGACCGTCAGCCCCGCGTCCAGCGCCGGACGGACATCGCGGTCCATCAGGCCAGCCCACTCCGGCAGTCGCACCCAGAGCGGCAGCGCCCGCTCCCCCGACCACTCACGGACGTCGCGGGCCACCAGGAAGTCCTGCTCGACCCAGGTGAGGTGCGGTTCGGCGACACCCAGCCCGGCGGCCACGCCGCTCAGCAGATCGGCCCGGGACATCGCCGCGCCGATGCCGTCGTACGTACCGGCCAGGCGGGTGCCGGCGGCGTGCAGCAACCAGCCGGCGAGGTCGGCGACGTCCACGAACTGCACCCGGTCGGTGGGCCGTCCGGGCGCGAGCACGTCCCCACCGGTCGCCAGCCGACGCACCCAGTACGGGAAGCGGTCGCTCGGGTCCTCGGCACCGACGAGCAGCCCCGCCCGGCAGATGAACGAGCGGTCCTCGCCCATCCGCTCCCGGACCAGCCGCTCGATGCTGACCTTGCACTCCCCGTACCAGCGGTGGTCCGGGCCGACCGGAGCGTCCACATCCGACGGGGCGGGTGGCAGCACCGGCGCGTCCGCCACGGTCTGACCCGGCGTGGTGTTGTCGGCGTACACCGAGATGGTCGACACGAACGACCAGTGACCGACGTGGTCGGCCAGCGCGGTGAGCGCGTGCCGGGCGTGACTGACCTGGCGGGTCACGTCCACCACCGCGTCGACGCCGTCGCCGGCGAGCGACACCAGCGCCTCGGGGTCGTCGCGGTCGACCGGCACGAACCGTGCCCCGGCCGGCGCGACGCCGGACACGCCCCGGGCCGCGCAGGTCACCTCGTGGCCCTGCGCGACGGCGAGGTGAGCCACCGCCCGGCCGAGGAACCGGGTGCCACCGAGAATCAGGATCCGCATCCGCCGATCCTGCGCCGCCGGCGGGCGATTCGGCCAACCACTCTGCTCTGGGCAGAGCACCGGTCGGCCGACGAGCCGCCGGAGCGGGCGCTAGCGTGTGCCGCATGGCGGAGCGCAGCGTGGTCGTGACCGGAGGCACCGGCGGGCTCGGCGGGGCGGTCGTCGCCTCGTTCGTGGAGGCGGGCTGGCGGGTGGTCGTACCGCAGCGGGAAGCCCGGCCCGGGTCGGAGCCGGCGGCGGACGGGCTGGTCCGGGTCATCGCGGACCTGGCCGATCCGGCCGGCGCGGCGCGGGCCGTCGAGGCCGCCACCGGTGAGCCGGCGGCGCCGCTGCGGGCGGTGGTCAACCTGGTCGGGGGGTACGCCAGCGGCGGTCTGGTCCACGAGACACCGGTCGAGGAGTTCGAGCGGATGCTCACCGTCAACCTGCGGCCCACCTACCTGATCACCCAGGCCGCGCTGCCACACCTGGTGGCGGCCGGCGGCGGCGCGGTGGTCTGCGTCTCGGCCCGCGCGGCGGTCACCCCGTTCGCCGGAGCGGCCGGCTACGTCACCGCCAAGGCGGCGGTGCTGGCCTTCGCCAACGCCGTCGCGGTCGAGTACCGGTCCCGCGGCGTGCGCTGCAACACCGTGCTGCCCAGCGTCATCGACACGCCGGCGAACCGGGCCGCCCAGCCCACCGCCGACCACTCCCGCTGGGTCACCCCGGCCGAGATCGCGCCGGTGATCCGCTTCCTCGCGTCGCCGGAGTCCGCTCCGACCAGCGGCACCACCGTTCCGGTCTACGGGCGGGCCTGAGCCACCAACGGGCCGGGGCCGCCGCGCGTCGGCAGATCCGACGGCGCCGACCTGGGGGGCGGCGGTTCGGACGGGGCCGGCACGGGCGGCGGCACGTCGGACGGTGGCCGGGTGAGGTCGGGGCGGGCACCCGACGGCAGCCAGGTCGCCAGGTGGGCCTGAATCTGCTCGGTCACCTCCTCGGCTGGGCGGCCCGCGTCCACCAGCACGAAGCTCGGGTACTCGGGCAGGGTCCGGTAGGCGGTGTCCGCCGCGGTCAGCCAGCTGATCGTCTCGTGGTCGGTGCCGCGCTCCTCGATGCGCCGGTACGCCTCCGCCGGGTCGACGGCCAGCAGGAACGTCACCTGCGGCGTCGGGAACAGCCGGTAGCCGGCCCGGGCGAGCCGCTCCCAACGGTGCCCGCCGTGCGCCCGGATGCTGGCGTACTGGCAGGCCGAGTAGCGGTCCATCACCGCCGTACGGCCGGTGAGCAGGCAGGTGAGCAGGGCGACGGCGATGGCGAGCCAGCGCAGCACGGACTCCACCGCCAGCACGCCGTCGCGCCCGACGAGCCGCTGGGCGTCCGGACGGCCGAGCCGGTTGGCGACCCGACCGAGCCACCGACGTCCGCTGGCGTTGCGGCGGTACGTGGCGGGACGACCGGCCGCGTTCAGCGCGTCGGCCAGCCGGTGTGCCTGCGTGGTCTTGCCCGAACCGTCGATGCCGATCAGGGCGACGGTGCGCAACCGGGCCCTGCCGCGTCGCATCCCCGATGATCTGGCCACCCTCGACAGGTTATCCGACCGACGCACGTGCTCCGCGAGGTTTCTTCCGCTTCATCCCGGTTGGCACCCTACCGCGACGCGGGCAGGTGTGGCCGACCGGAATGCCGGGTACCGGAGTTTCAAACCAACCGCCTGTCCACCAACACGACCGACGGGGAGATCCAGATGGCTGAGCGCGGGGACGAGAGTCTGGTGCACACCCTCAAGAAGGTCGCCGCCGTGCTCAAGCAGTCCGAGATCCCGTTCGCCCTGGGCGGCAGCTTCGCCGTGTACGCCCACGGCGGCCACTCCAGCGACCACGACGTCGACTTCCTCATCCGGGAGGCCGACGTGGAGCGGTCCCTCGAGGCCCTGGTGGCCGCCGGCTTCATCGCCGAGCGCCCCCCGGAGGACTGGCTGGTGAAGGTCTTCGACGACGGACGGATGGTGGATCTGATCCACCGGCCGATCGAGACGCCGGTGACCGAGGAGACGTTCGCCGACACGGTCGTCCGGCCGGTGGACGCGATTCACATGCCGGTCCTGTCCGCCACCCAGTTGATGGTGCACAAGCTGCTGAGCTTCTCGCAGCACTACTGCGACTTCGCCCGCGGCCTGCCACTGGCCCGGTCGCTACGGGAGCAGATCGACTGGGAACGGGTACGCAAGGAGACGCAGCACTCGCCGTACGCCGAGGCGTTCCTGGTGCTGCTGGACCGGCTGGAGGTGGTGCCGACGGCCGGCACCCCGGCAGGAGAGGGGACATCGTGACCCACCATCGCGACATCGGCGCCGGGCCACCGGACGAGTACGTCGAAGCCGAGATCCAGCGACTGCTCGCCGAGGACCCCGCCGTCGCCGAGCAGGGGATCACCGTGGTCCGCCGGGAACGCGCCATCGTGCTCTACGGCGAGGTGGAGAGCCCGCACCGGCGGGAGGAGATCCTGCGCCGCGTGTCCGAGCGCTTCCCGGACGTGCCGATCACCAGCGACATCGGTGTGATCCGCGCCCAGGCGCCCACGGAGATCGAGCAACTGCCCTGAAGGAGGTTCCATGGTGATCCGGATCGCCGCCGTGGGCGACGTGCATCTGGACGAGGACGTCGTCGGCCGGTTCCGTCCCGCGTTGGAGGAGCTGCCGGAGTGCGCCGACGTGCTGCTGCTGGCCGGGGACCTGACCCGGCACGGCACCGAGGCCGAGGCGCGCTGCGTGGCACAGGAGTTCGGTGGGTTGGCCGTGCCGGTGGTGACCGTGCTCGGCAACCACGACCACCAGTGTGACCAGGTGCCACAGGTGGTCAAGGTGCTCGAGGACGCGGGCATCACGGTGCTGGAGGGCAACGGCGTGGTGCTGGACTGCGCGGGCGGGCGGCTGGGCATCGCCGGGGTCAAGGGCTTCGGCGGCGGGTTCGCCGGGCGCTGCGCCAGTGACTTCGGCGAGCCGGAGATGAAGGCGTTCGTCCGGACCACCAACGACAGCGCCGACCGCCTCGGCACGGCGCTCCGTTCGCTGGACTGCGACATGCTCGTCGCGCTCACCCACTACTCCCCCGTGCCGGACACGCTGGCCGGGGAGCCGCTGGAGATCTATCCGTTCCTCGGGTCGTACCAGCTGGGGCAGGCGATCGACTCGGCGCCCACGGCGCTCGCCCTGCACGGGCACGCGCACGCCGGGACCGAGCGTGGCACCACCCCTGGAGGTGTCCGCGTCCGCAACGTCGCCCACCCCGTGATCAAGCAGGCGTACAGCGTCTTCCACGTCGGCGATCAACGTGATACCGACCAGGTTTCCCCGATCGGCCAGTCGGGTAGTCAGAGGTCATGGAGCTGATTCTCTGGATTCTCGCAGTCGTACTCGTGGTCGCCGGCATCCTCGCGCTGTTCCGCCGGCAGATCCTGTGGGGCATCGTCCTCATCGTTGTCGGGCTGTTGGTCGGCCCGGGTGGTGTCAGCATCTTCAATTGACGTTCGAACATCCGCACGACACCGGGACCCGTCGGGGTCGCCGCGACCGGAGCTTCGTCCTCCCGACAGAAGCACCGGCCGCAGCGGCCCCGGCGCTTTTTTGTGCGCGGGTTTGAGCAGTAGCCGCCGGGAAATATCTCGACCATGGAGAGATCTCAGGACGGGGCGACCGCCTCCGGCCGGCGCTCGTGGTGGGCCCTCGCCGGCTTCGCGGCGGCGGTCTTCGTCGCGGCCGCGATCGGTGGCCTGGGGGTCCAGGGCACCAGCGACGAGTACGCGAGCCTGCGGCAGCCCGACTGGGCACCGCCCTCGTGGCTGTTCGGCCCGGTCTGGACGCTGCTCTACGCGCTGATCGCGGTGGCCGGCTGGCTGGTGTGGCGACGGGTCGGCTTCGCCGGCGCCCTCTGGGCGTGGACCGCCCAACTGGTGCTCAACGCGATCTGGACCCCGGCGTCGCCGCCCGCCGGGGACCGTGGTCGTCAGCCGGTCAGCAGCGGGGCACGTTCGGGAGGTAGCCGTCGTACCCGGTGTAGACGTACGCGTCGGCGATGTAGCGCCCGGTGCCGATCCGGTCCCAGATCGAGCTGGTGCCGTACGTGCCGGTGACCGTCGTGCCGCTGGTCTGGCAGGCGATGGTCACCCGGGTGCCGTCGGCGACGGTGCCCACCGAGGCGTACCCGGTGCCGGGGCCGGAGCGGACGGTCAACGCCGTGCCGCTGGTGTCGACCGTGCCGTTGCCGCTGCCCGAGGAGCACCCGTTGTCGCTGGTGTAGGTCTTGGTGCCCCAGTACAGGCCGAGGGTGCCGTTGAAGCGGACCTGGATGTCGCTGCCGTTGAGGCGCTGCTCGTAGTGCAGGTGGGGGCCGGTCGATCCGCCGGTGCTGCCCACCCAGCCGAGCACCTTGCCGTAGCCGACCGTCTGCCCCACCGAGACGTTGAAGCCGTTGAGGTGTGCGTAGTAGGTGCTGTAACCGCCACCATGGTTGATTCGGACATATTTGCCATAGCTCGTGTCACCGAGGTCGGTCACCCGGTCGACCGTGCCGGGTGCGCTGGCGACCACCGGGTCGCCGAGGTCGTCGGTGCGGTTGAAGTCGACGGCGTATGCCGGGCTGTGGTCCGACCGGGTCTGCCCGGACCAGGACTGGCCGCACGGGAACGGCACCTTGAAGGTCGGTGCGGCGAGCGCGGGGCTCGCGGGCACGAGCGCTCCCCCGACGAGTAGACCGGTCACCAGCAGGCTGATCCACCGCTTGCGCATACAGCTCCTCCTATGTCGAAAACCTTCGATGTGGCTGCCTCAGCCTGACAGATATCGTCATTCTTCGAAAGAGTCGGCGATCCGGCCCGGGAACGCGCCCACCAGGCAGCCCGGAGGTTTCCGGATTGTTACTCGCTCGTGTCTGACAGGGGGTGGACCGGACCGGATGCAAGCGCTTACATGTGTGCACGCCCAATCGGACCGGCGACGGGTCACCAGCACGACCGCGCCGGCTAGGAAGGAGGACGGCATGGCGGTCTTTACCAGACCACGCCAGGCCTTCGTGATCGCCGGTGCACTCGGGCTGGCGCTCAGCGCCACCGCTTGCGGTACCGGCGACGACAAGAAGAGTGACAAGGCGGGCTCCGCGGAGTGTGCCGCATACGAGAAGTACCAGGGCAACGACGGCAAGAAGGTCTCCATCTACGCGTCCATCCGGGACGCGGAGGCCGACCTGCTGGAGCGGTCGTGGTCGCAGTTCACGGACTGCACCGGAATCGAGATCGCCTACGAGGGCAGCGGCGAGTTCGAGGCGCAGCTCCCCGTCCGGGTCGACGGCGGCAACGCCCCCGACATCGCCTTCGTGCCCCAGCCGGGCCTCGTGAAGCGCTTCGCGGACGCCGGCAAGCTGAAGGCCCTCAGCGCCGACACCAAGGCCCTGGCCGAGCAGAACATGCCGGCCGACTGGCTGAAGTACGGCACCGTCAACGGAACGCTCTACGGCGTGCCGCTCGGCGCCAACGTGAAGTCCTTCGTCTGGTACTCCCCGAAGACCTTCAAGGAGAAGGGCTGGGAGGTTCCGACCACCTGGGACCAGCTCATCGCCCTGAGCGACAAGATCGCTGCCAGCGGCATGAAGCCGTGGTGCGTGGGCGTCGAGTCCGGTGACGCCACCGGCTGGCCGGCCACCGACTGGATCGAGGACGTGATCCTGCGTACCCAGGGCCCCGAGGTCTACGACCAGTGGACCACCCACGCCATCCCGTTCAACGACCCGAAGATCGTCGACGCGGTCGACCGCGCCGGCGCCATCCTCAAGAACGAGAAGTACGTCAACGGCGGCTTCGGCGGCGTCAAGAGCATCACCACCACCTCCTTCCAGGAGGCGGGCGTACCGGTCACCACCGGCAAGTGCGCGATGCACCGGCAGGCGTCCTTCTACGCCAACCAGTTCCCCGAAGGCACCAAGGTGGCCCCGGACGGCGACGCGTTCGCGTTCTATTTCCCCGCCATCGATCCCGCCAAGGGCAAGCCGGTCCTCGGCGCTGGCGAGTTCGTCGTCGCCTACGCCGACCGTCCCGAGGTGCAGGCGGTACAGACCTACCTCGCCTCGGCCGAGTACGTGAACAGCCGCGCGAAGCTCGGCAACTGGGTCACGGCGAACAACAAGCTGGACATCGCCAACGTCGCCAGCCCGGTCGACAAGCTCTCCGTCCAGATCCTCCAGGACAAGAGCGGCACCTTCCGCTTCGACGGATCCGACCTGATGCCGGCAGCCGTCGGCGCGGGAACGTTCTGGAAGGGCATGGTCGAATGGCTGAACGGCAAGCAGACCGCCCCGGTGCTCCAGGGCATCGAAAGCAGCTGGCCTAAGTGATCCCGGCGGTGGCCCGGCCCGCGTTCGCGGGCCGGGCCACCGGCCGAGGTGGACCCGATAGGGAGGGTTGATGGGGTTCGACTTCGCCGATGAGCAGCCAAAGCTCCTCATGCTGATGTACGGGCTGGTTGCCTTCGTTGTGGTGGTGGGTGGCCTGCTCCTGCTACTCGACGTCGTACCGGCCTGGTTCGCCCGGCGGCGGGAGGCCCAGCTCGTCGCCGCCTCCGTCAGCGGCACGCCGCTGGCCCGCCGGCCCAAACAGCGGGAAGGGCTCTTCGCGCTCTTCTTCCTGCTGCCGACACTGCTTCTGCTCGTCATCGGCCTCGTCGTGCCGGCCATCCGCACCACGCTGCTCTCCCTGATGGACGGGAGCAGCAGCAACTGGGTGGGGCTGCGCAACTACGGCTGGATGTTCTCCGACAGCTCGATCGTCCGGGTCCTGATCAACACGCTGGTCTGGGTGCTCCTGGTCCCGCTGGTGGCAACCGGGTTCGGTCTCACCTACGCCATCCTCGTGGACAAGGCCCGGTTCGAGGCGGTGGCCAAGTCACTGATCTTCCTGCCGATGGCCATCTCCTTCGTCGGCGCCAGCATCATCTGGAAGTTCGTCTACGCCTACCGCGGTGAAGGCGACCAGATCGGTCTGCTCAACCAGATGGTCGTGAGCCTCGGCGGCGAGCCGAAGCAGTGGCTGTTGGAATCACCCCTGAACACGCTGCTGCTGATCGTCATCATGGTGTGGATCCAGGCCGGTTTCGCCATGGTGGTGCTCTCCGCCGCGATCAAGGCGATCCCCGGCGACATCGTCGAAGCCGCCCGGCTCGACGGCGTCAGCCCGTGGCAGATGTTCTGGCAGATCACCATGCCGAGCATCCGGCCGGCGCTGATCGTCGTGGTGGTGACACTCACGATCGCCACGCTCAAGGTCTTCGACATCGTCCGGACCTCGACCAACGGCAACTACGACACCAGCGTGATCGCCAGCGAGATGTACAACCAGGCGTTCCGGTACGGCCAGAACGGGCAGGGCTCCGCGCTCGCGGTCTTCCTCTTCATCCTGGTCATCCCGGTCGTGATCTACCAGATCCGCAACCTCCGTCAACAGCGGGAGGGCTGAGATGACGACCGCAACGCCGACCGTCGCCGCCGGCGCCCAGAAGACCGCCGGCACCCCGCCCACCACCGCCGCTCGGGTCCGCAAACGCTTGAACAGCCGTACCGCGACGCTCGTCTCGATCGTCATCGCGGTGGTCTGGACCATCCCGACCTTCGGTCTGTTCATCTCCTCCATCCGGCCCGAGGACGACATCAAGACGACCGGTTGGTGGACCGCGTTCACCAACCCGCAGTTCACGCTGGAGAACTACCAGCAGGTGCTGTTCGGACGGTCGTCGTCCTCCGGGCAGCTCGCCAGCTACTTCATCAACTCGCTGGCGATCACCATCCCCTCGGTGCTCTTCCCGCTCGCCTTCGCGGCCCTGGCCGCGTACGCGCTGGCGTGGATCAACTTCCGGGGTCGGGACTGGCTCTACATCGCGATCTTCGCGTTGCAGATCGTCCCGCTGCAGATGGCGCTGGTGCCGCTGCTGAAGTTCTTCTCCACCGGCGTCACCCTCGGCGGCATCACCCTGATGCCCGCCTGGGATCTGGTCGACGAGCAGAAGTTCGCACAGGTGTGGTTCGCGCACACCTGCTTCGCGCTTCCGTTCGCGGTCTTCCTGCTGCACAACTTCGTCTCGCAGCTCCCGGGGGACCTGATGGAGGCGGCCCGGGTCGACGGCGCCACCCACCCGAAGATCTTCCGAACCATCGTGCTGCCGCTGATCACCCCGGCGCTGGCCGCGTTCGGCATCTTCCAGTTCCTCTGGGTCTGGAACGACCTGCTGGTGGCGCTGATCTTCGCCGGTGGCGGCAACGAGACCGCCCCGCTCACCGTCCGGCTGGCTGAGATGGCCGGCACCCGGGGCAACGAGTGGCAGCGGTTGACCGCCGGAGCGTTCGTCTCGATCGTCGTACCCCTCGTTGTTTTCCTGTCCCTGCAGCGTTTCTTCGTGCGAGGTCTGCTCGCCGGCAGCGTCAAGGGCTGACCCGCTTGCCCGCCGCCGCCTGGCCCTCGGGCGGCGGCGGGCGCCGGGCACCGAGCGGGGGAACCGTGACCAGGATTGATGATGTCGCCCGGCTGGCCGGGGTCTCCACGGCCACCGTCTCGCGGGCGATGCGCGGACTGCCGACGGTCTCGGCCGCCACCCGGCGCAGGGTGCTCGCCGCCGCCGAGCAACTCAACTACGAGGTGTCGCCGAGCGCGTCGCGGCTCGCCGGCGGCCGGACCGGCACGGTGGCGGTGGTGGTCCCCCGGATCACCCGCTGGTTCTTCAGCACCGTCGTCGAGGCGGTCGAGGAGTACCTCCACGAGTCCGGCTACGACCTGTTGCTCTACAACCTGGGCGGCCGCGAACAGGTGCGCCAGCGGGTGCTGCGGACGGCCAACCTGCACAAGCGGGTCGACGCCGTGATGCTGGTCGCCACGCCGCTGCGGCCGGCCGACCTGACCGCGCTGGCCAACCTGGATCTGCCCGGCGTGACCATCAGCTCGGGCACCACGGTGCCCACTTGGCCGTGTGTGCGCATCGACGACATGGCCGCCGCGCGCACCGCCACCCGGCACCTGCTCGACCTCGGCCACCGCCGGATCGCACACATCTCCGGCGACCCCGACCAGCACTTCGTCTTCACCGCCCACGCCGATCGGCGCCGGGGCTACCAGGCGGAGCTACGGACGGCGGGTCTACGCCTCGACCCGAGCCTGGATATCGAGTCGTCATTCACCATCGACGGCGGCACCCGGGCCACCGCCGAGCTGCTGGCCCGAGGTACGCCACCGACCGCCATCGTCGCGGCGTCCGACGAGATGGCGATGGGCGCCATGGCCGCGCTGCGGGACGCCGGCCTACGGGTGCCGCAGGACGTCAGCGTCATCGGCATCGACGACCACGACCTGGCGGGAGTGCTCGGGCTCAGCACCGTCGCCCAGCCCGCCGCCGAGCAGGGTCGGCTGGCCGCGCGGATCCTCCTCGACCCACTCGGCGCCCGTACCCTCGGCCCGATCGTCGGGCAGCGCGGCACCGGTCGCGACACACCGGTGATCCTGCCCACTCGGTTGGTCGTCCGGGACTCCACCGCACCACCCCGGGCACCCTGACCCGGGGCACACTGGAACCTCAACCACAGCAAGACACGGGAGAAGACCCTGAACACCGATCCGACGCAGCAGACCTCCACCGGCTGGTGGACCGAGGCCGCCATCTACCAGATCTACCCCCGCTCGTTCGCTGACTCGGACGGCGACGGAATCGGTGACCTGCCCGGCATCACCGCCCGCCTCGACCACCTGGTCGAGCTGGGTGTGGACGCGGTGTGGCTCTCCCCCTTCTATCCGTCGCCGCAGGCCGACGCGGGCTACGACGTGGCCGACTACCGCGACATCGATCCGCTGTTCGGCACCCTCACCGACGCGGACAAGCTGATCGCCGAGGCCCGGTCCCGCAACCTGCGGGTGATCGTCGACCTCGTGCCCAACCACACGTCCTCGGCGCACCGCTGGTTCCAGGCGGCGCTGGCCGCCGCCCCCGGCAGCCCGCAACGGGCCCGGTACATCTTCCGGGACGGCCTGGGCCCGGACGGCGACCAGCCGCCGAACGACTGGCAGAGCGTCTTCGGCGGTCCAGCCTGGACGCGCACGGTCGACCCGGACGGGCGACCCGGCCAGTGGTACCTGCACCTGTTCGACACCGGTCAGCCGGACCTCAACTGGGACAACCCGGAGGTGCACGCCGAGTTCCTGGACGTGCTGCGGTTCTGGCTGGACCGTGGTGTGGACGGCTTCCGGGTCGACGTCGCGCACGGCCTGGTCAAGCAGGCCGACCTGGCCGACTGGCAGGAGCCGCAGGAGATCCTCTCCGGCAACGAGGTGGACAAGCCCCGCCCGCCGATGTGGGACCAGGAGGGCGTGCACGAGATCTACCGGCAGTGGCGGCAGGTCCTGGACAGCTACGCCGGTGAGCGGGTGCTCGTCGCCGAGGCGTGGGTGGAACCGGCCGAGCGGCTGGCCCGCTACGTCCGCCCGGACGAGATGCACCAGGCGTTCAACTTCGAGTACCTGCTCGCCGCGTGGACCGCGCCGGCCCAGTACGCGGTGATCACCCGCTCGTTGGAGGCGACCGACTCGGTCGGCGCGCCCACCACCTGGGTGCTGTCCAACCACGACGTGGTGCGGCACGCGTCCCGGCTGGGCCTGCCGATCGGCGGCGGCCGACCCAACGGCATCGGCATCGGCGACCCGCAGCCGGACGCCGCGCTCGGCCTGCGCCGGGCCCGGGCAGCGACCCTGCTGATGCTGGCCCTGCCCGGTTCGGCGTACCTCTTCCAGGGCGAGGAGCTGGGGCTTCCCGAGCACACCACGCTGCCGGACGAGGCCCGGCAGGACCCGACCTGGGTGCGCAGTGGGCACACCCAACGCGGCCGCGACGGGTGCCGGGTGCCGATCCCGTGGGAGGCCGACGCCCCGTCGTACGGTTTCGGCCCGACCGACGCGAGCTGGCTGCCGCAGCCTTCGCTCTGGGCGGAGTACGCCCTGGACCGGCAGCGCGGCGTGCCCGGCTCGACGTACGAGCTGTACCGCACGGCGCTGCGGCTGCGCCGCGCCCACGGGCTGGGCCGCGGGACGTTGGAATGGCTGTCCTCCGGCGACGAGGTGCTGACCTTCCGCAACGGCGAGCTGACCGTGCTCACCAACTTCGGTGACGCCCCGGTGCCGGTCCCGGCCGGCGCCGAGGTGCTCGCCGCCAGTGCGCCCCTGGACGACAACGGCGCGGTCCCGGCCGACGTGACCGTCTGGCTGCGTGGCTGATCCCGCGCCGACCAGCCCGTCCCACCGAGCGGTACTCGTGGGCGGGCCGGTTGGCGTGGATCGGCCCGCTATGGAGCTGATGTCGTAAACGATTCACGCCCTCGCGCGCTGCATCTACCCATCAAGATCGCACTACATCAGGCTCACAGTCCCGGTGCCGCAGTTGCGCGGCGCCGCCGGAGCGTTTCGCGCCACGTAGACACTTGCCGTCCACCGCGATGGCGGCGCGGCGCGGCTGGTCAGTGAGGGCGGTGCGGTGCACGCGATGTTGTTCCCGTTCACCGACACCGTCCGGGTCAGCGGGGTGGACCACGGCGTGGCCCGCCACGGACATGAGCGATGCTGACACAGCGAGAACGACGCCTCTTGTGAATCTTGAAGCGTAGACAACTTCATGTTCCACAGGTGGCGTGCTCGCTTCTCATCCGAGCACCGCCCCCAGGGCAACAACAGCCCCGGCAGGACATTCGCGGACCACTCGGGGGCCCTGGCTGCGGGCCTGTCAGACGTAGATCAACGCCTCCGTCCTTAGCGAGTTGTTTTGGTCCGGAACTACGGGCGGACTCACAGGTCACCACCCATAGACTCAAAGGCATTCTTACGCAATCCGCACTGCGTCGTCGCAGGCCAGCATCCGGCAGGTTCAGACAGTCGAAGCATTTATCTCTACGAGTTCGGCGAAAATCTCGGAGGGCTTCTTCCAATTGTGGATCTTACGGGGTCGGTCGTTGATTTCGGAAGCTACCATCGCTAAGTACTTCGGGTCGGACGTGATCGGGATGCCTTTCGG
>NZ_WBKR01000079.1 GCF_008868155.1 Micromonospora sp. ALFpr18c | reverse complement strand
GGGTAGGGCGAGGTGGGTGCCGTTACCAGCTGGTGGGGAGGGGCATTCCTTCGGTGAAGCCGGCGGCGCTCTGCACGCCCACGATCGCCCGCTCGTGGAACTGCGTCAGGTCTCGCGCACCGGCGTAGGTGAAGGCGCTGCGAACCCCGGCGATGATCTCGTCGATCAGATCCTCGACGCCGGGCCGGGACGGATCCAGGTACATCCGGGCCGACGAGATGCCCTCCTCGAACACCGCCTTGCGGGCCCTGTCGTACGGGCTGTCGTCGGCGGTACGGGCGCTGACCGCCCGCGCCGAGGCCATCCCGAAGCTCTCCTTGTACCGCCGGCCGTCCGGCTCGGTGTACAGGTCGCCGGGCGACTCGTAGGTGCCGGCGAACCAGGAGCCGATCATCACGTTCGACGCGCCGGCGGCGAGCGCGAGCGCCACGTCGCGCGGGTGTCGCACACCGCCGTCGGCCCAGACGTGCCGGCCCAGCTCGCGAGCTGCCGTCGAGCAGTCGAGTACGGCGGAGAACTGCGGCCGGCCCACGCCGGTCATCATCCGGGTGGTGCACATCGCGCCGGGCCCGACGCCGACCTTGATGATGTCCGCGCCAGCCTCGACCAGGTCGCGTACGCCCTCGGCGGTGACCACGTTGCCGGCGGCGATCGGGACGCCCGGGTCCAGCTTGCGGACCGCCTGCAACGCCGAGATCATCCGCGTCTGGTGACCGTGCGCGGTGTCCACGACCAGCGTGTCCACCCCCGCCTCGAGCAGCGCGGCGGCCTTGCCGGTGACGTCACCGTTGATCCCGACCGCCGCCGCGATCCGCAGCCGCCCCCGGTCGTCCACCGCCGGGGTGTAGAGGGTGGCCCGCAGCGCACCCTGCCGGGTCAGCACCCCGACCAGCCGGCCGTCCGCGTCCACCACCGGGGCGAGCCGGCGCCGACCCGCGGAGAGCAGGTCGAAGCCGGTACGCGGGTCCGCGTCCGCCGGCACGGTGTGCAGCTCCGTGGACATCACGTGGCGCAGCTGGGCGAACCGGTCGACGCCCACGGTGTCCGCCTCGGTGACCACGCCCACCGGCCGGCCGGCCTCGTCGACCACGATGACCGCGCCGTGCGAACGCTTGGGCAGCAGGTGGATGGCGTCGCCGACGGTCTCGGTCGGGCCCAGCGTGATCGGCGTGTCGTAGACCAGGTGACGCCGCTTCACCCAGGCGACGACGTTCGCCACCACCTCGATCGGGATGTCCTGCGGGATCACCGCGATCGCGCCCCGCCGGGCCACCGTCTCGGCCATCCGCCGACCCGCGACCGCGGTCATGTTCGACACCACCAGCGGGATGGTGGTGCCCGTGCCGTCGCCGGTGGACAGGTCGACGTCGAGCCGGGAGCCGAGGTCGGAACGGGCCGGCGCCATGAACACGTCGGTATAGGTCAGGTCGTGCGCGGGGGCCGCGCCGTGAAGGAACCGCACCCGGCCATCATTCCCGCTCCGCGCCGCCCCCGCCGCCGGTGGTGGCCGAAACCACCCGCGACCGGTCGGTCACGCGATGGTGCAGATGGGGGCGCCGGCGGTGATCACGGCACCGACCTCGGCGGTGAGACCGCTGACCGTACCCGCCTTGTGGGCGTGCAGCGGTTGCTCCATCTTCATCGCCTCCAGCACCACCACCAGGTCGCCCTCGGCCACGGTGTCGCCGTCCGCCACCGCGATCTTGACGATGGTGCCCTGCATGGGTGAGGTGAGCGCGTCGCCGCCGACCGGAGCACCGGCCTTGGCCCCGCCGCCGCGCCGGGTCGGCTTACGGGAGGCGGGTGCCGCGGTGGTCGTACTCCCGCCGAAGCCGGCGGGGAGGCTGACCTCGAGGCGCTTGCCGCCGACCTCGACCACGACGGTGTCGCGTTCGGCCGGCGCCTCGGCGGTGCCGGCGGCGGCCGCGAACGGCGGCACGGTGTTGTGGAACTCGGTCTCGATCCACCGGGTGTGCACGGTGAACGGTTCGGCGGTGAACGCCTCGTCCCGCACGACCAGCCGGTGGAACGGCAGCGCGGTGGCCATCCCGTCGAGGACCATCTCGTCGAGGGCGCGGCGGGCGCGCTCCAGCGCCTCGGTCCGTGTCTCACCGGTGATGATCACCTTGGCCAGCAGCGAGTCGAAGTTGCCGCCGATCACGTCGCCGGCCGAGATGCCGGTGTCCACCCGGACGCCGGGGCCGGTGGGCAGCCGCAGCGCGGTGACCGTGCCCGGAGCGGGCAGGAAGTTACGGCCCGGATCCTCGCCGTTGATCCGGAACTCGATGGAGTGCCCGCGCGGCGTCGGGTCCTCGGTGATTCGCAGCTTCTCGCCGTCGGCGATCCGGAACTGCTCGCGGACCAGGTCGATGCCGGCGGTCTCCTCGGTGACCGGGTGCTCGACCTGCAGGCGGGTGTTGACCTCCAGGAAGGAGATCGTGCCGTCCTTGCCGACCAGGTACTCCACCGTGCCGGCGCCGTGGTAGCCCGCCTCCCGGCAGATCGCCTTGGCGCTGTCGTGGATCTGCGCCCGCTGGGCGTCGGTGAGGAAGGGTGCGGGCGCCTCCTCCACCAGCTTCTGGTGCCGCCGCTGCAACGAGCAGTCCCGGGTGCCCACCACGATCACGTTGCCGTGCTGGTCGGCGAGGACCTGCGCCTCGACGTGCCGGGGCTGGTCCAGGTACCGCTCGACGAAGCACTCGCCCCGACCGAACGCCGCGACCGCCTCCCGGGTGGCCGACTCGAACAGCTGGGGAATCTCCTCCATCGTGCGGGCCACCTTGAGCCCGCGCCCGCCACCGCCGAACGCGGCCTTGATGGCGACCGGCAGGCCGTGGTCGACGGCGAACGCCATCACCTCGTCCGGGCTGGCCACCGGGTCGGGGGTGCCGGGGACCAGCGGGGCGCCGGCGCGCTGGGCGATGTGCCGGGCGGTCACCTTGTCGCCCAGGTCGCGGATTGCCTGCGGGGTGGGGCCGATCCAGGTCAGCCCGGCGTCGATGACCGCCTGGGCGAAGTCGGCGTTCTCGGACAGGAAGCCGTAGCCGGGGTGCACGGCGTCGGCGCCGGCCCGCGCGGCCACGTCGAGCAGCTTGTCGATGCGCAGGTACGTCTCGGTCGCGCTGTCACCGCCGAGCGCGTACGCCTCGTCGGCGAGCGTGGCGTGCAGGGCGTCGCGGTCGGAGTCCGCGTAGACGGCGACGCTGGCGAGGCGGGCGTCACGGCAGGCGCGGATGACCCGGACGGCGATCTCGCCGCGGTTGGCGATGAGTACCTTGCGCACCTTCGTGGCTCCTCCCGGCAGGTTACTGACGGGGAGTGTATCGGCCACCCGTGGTGGCCCTAACGATCGCTCAGTGTGGGATGGGGCACTGAGCTTAGTCAAACTTGGCTATTACGCTTGTGCGGTGTCGTCGACTCGAATGATGATCCTCGGTCTGGTGCGCTGGATGCAGCCGGTGCACGGCTATGACGTGCGCCGCGAGCTGCTGAGCTGGAGCGCCGACAAGTGGGCGAACGTGCAACCCGGATCGATCTACCACGCGCTGCGCAAGCTCACCGAGGAAGGGCTGCTCCGTGCCGTTGCCACCGAGCAGGTCGGTGCCCGTCCGGCCCGGACCACGTACGAGGTGACCACCAAGGGGGACGACGAGTTCGAGACGCTGCTGCGCAACCACTGGTGGAACATCAGCGAGCCCGCCGATCCGTTCGTGGCGGCCTTTTCGTTCCTGCCGGCCATGCCGCGCGCGGAGGCGGCCGCCGCCCTGCGTAACCGGGCCAATCTGCTGCGCGCCGGCGTCGAGTCGATGCGCGCCTCGCTGGAGTCGGACTGGGTGCGCAACCGCAAGCCGACCCACGTGGGCTGGATGTTCGAGCTGTGGTCGGCGCGGGCCGAGGCGGAGATGAGCTGGTGCGAGCGGATCGCGGAGCGGATCGATTCCGGAGTGTCGTACCTGCCTGCTGAGCTGGACGAAGCGCAGGGTTGGTCGGGGTGGCGGGACGGCGTGGAGCCCACCGACTCGGAATAATCAACGTTGACTAAAAAAGCTATATCGCGTTAGCCTGCTGTCGGCACAGCGGGGGAGTGCGCCGTCCGGCGTCGTCCCACCCGGCGGCCGGCCCGGCCGGCCCGAACGACCAGGAGCAGAAATGATCGAGACCAGGGGGCTGCGGAAGTCGTTCCGCTCCCGCGCGGGTCGAGAAACGAAGACGGTGGACGCCGTGCGGGGCGTCAACCTCGAGGTCGCCGAGGGGGAGATCTTCGGCTTCCTCGGCCCGAACGGCGCCGGCAAGACCACCACGCTGCGGATGCTCGCCACGCTGATCGAGCCGGACGGCGGCGATGCCACCATCGCGGGCGCCGACCTGCGCAAGGACCCGGCGGAGGTGCGCCGCCGCATCGGGTACGTCCCGCAGGGCGGCAGCACCTGGGACGAGTCCACCGCCCGCGAGGAGCTGGTGCTGCACGCCCGGATGTACGGCATCGGCAAGGCCGACGCGCAGCGGCGCGCGGCCCGCGCGCTGGACGCCTTCCAGCTCACCGAGTACGCCGACCGCAAGTGCAAGACCTACTCGGGCGGTCAGCGCCGGCGGGTCGAGATCGCGCTCGGCATCATCCACGAGCCGAAGATCGTCTTCCTGGACGAGCCGACCACCGGCCTCGACCCGCAGAGCCGCGCCCACATGTGGGACGAGATCCGGCGGCTGCGCAGCGACGGGATGACCGTCTTCATCACCACGCACTACCTGGACGAGGCCGACGCGCTCTGCGACCGGATCGCGATCATGGACAACGGCGAGGTGGTGGCCGAGGGCACCCCGGCCGCGCTGAAGCGGGAGATCTCCGGCGACGTGGTGCTGGTCGGCCTCGACGTGGCCGCCACCCCGCAGGCCGCCAAGGCGCTCGACGGCGAGCCGTACGTCAACAAGTTGGAGACCGCTGACGAGGGCGGCCTGCGTCTCTACGTCGACGAGGGCGCCACCGCCATTCCGCAGGTGCTGCGCCGACTCGACCACGCCGGGCTGGAGTTGCGCTCGATCGAGCTGCACCGGCCCAGCCTGGACGACGTCTTCCTGACCAAGACCGGCCGCTCGCTGCGCGAGTCCTGACCATCCCGGAGACGACTCATGAAATTCGCCCGTGACACGTGGCTGATCTTCCAGCGGCAGCTCCAACTCCTGCTGCGCAACCCGGTCTGGGTCTTCGTCGGCGTCTTCCAGCCGGTGATGTACCTGCTGCTCTTCGCCCCGCTGCTCAAGCCGGCGCTGAACGCGCCCACCCAGGCCGCCGCCTACAAGATCTTCGTACCCGGTCTGCTGGTGCTGCTGGCCATCTTCGGTGGCCTGTTCCAGGGCTTCGGCCTGATCGCCGAACTGCGCGCCGGGGTCATCGAACGCTCCCGGGTCACCCCGATCAGCCGGCTCGCCCTGCTGCTCGGCCGCTCACTGCGCGACGTGGTCTCGCTCATCGCGCAGGCCATCATCATCACCCTGCTGGCGCTCCTGTTCGACCTGCGGGTGTTCATCGGTGACCTGCTGCTGGCGTACCTGATGCTCGCCCTCATCGCGCTCATGACCTCGGCCGTCTCGTACGGCGTCGCACTCAAGGTCAAGAGCGAGGACGCGCTGGCACCCCTGATGAACACGGTGGCACAGCCGGTGCTGCTGCTGTCCGGCATCCTGCTGCCGCTGACCTTCGCACCCGGCTGGTTGCAGGGCATCGCCGACTGGAACCCGTTCTCCTGGGCGGTCGACGGCACCCGGGCGCTGTTCGCCGGCGACCTCGGCAGCGACAAGGTCTGGCAGGGTCTCACCATCACCGCGGTCCTCGCCGCACTGGGCGTCTTCTGGGCCGCACGCCAGTTCGCCCGCAGCGTCCGCTGACGCTGGCCTGCACACGAAAATCGGGGTGTCCCTCGTGCTGAGGGGCACCCCGATCTGCGTGCGCGGCCGGGCGCTGGCCGCCGTTCTTCAGCGTCGCGTGTCCGGCGTTCAGCGCACCCGGGCGAGGGTGAGGCCGTCCGCGATCGGCAGCATCACCGGATCCACCCGTACATCAGCGAGGACCTCGTCGTTGAAGGCGGCGATGGCCCGATCGTTGGCGTCCCGCGGCGCGATGACCCGGCCGCCGCGCAGCACGTTGTCGACCGCGATCACCCCACCCGGCCGCATCCGGGGCACCAGCTCCGCCCAGTAGACCGGGTACCCCGTCTTGTCCGCGTCGATGAACGCGAAGTCCAGGTGACGCTCCTGCGGCAGCTCCCGCAGCGTCTCCCCGGCCGGGCCGATCCGCAGGTCGATCCGGTCCTGCACGCCGGCCCGAGCCCAGTAGCGCCGGGCGATGCCGGTGAACTCTTCGGAAATGTCGAAGCAGGTCAACCGCCCGCCCTCGGGCAGCCCGCGGGCGATCGCCAGCGACGACAGCCCGGTGAACGTGCCGACCTCGACGGCCTGCCGGACGTCGAGCAGTCGGGTGAGGAACGTCAGGAAGGCCGCCTGCTCCGGTGCCACCTGCATGGTGGCGTGCTCCGGCAGCACCGACCGGGTCTCCTCGGCCAGATCCTGAATGATCTCGTCCGGCGGGGCGCCGTGCGCGACCAGGTACGCGTGCAGTTCGTCGGTGAGCGGGATCGACTTGGTGGTCATGACTGGACGTTACCGAGCGGCTCGACAGATTGGCCGCCCGGCGCGACCTTCGTCCACAGGTCGGTGATCCGCAGATCCAGCTCGGCGAGGAGACGGCGCAGCAGCGGCATCGACAAACCGACCACCGTGCCCGGGTCACCCTCGATCCGCTCCACGAACGGCCCACCGAGGCCGTCGATCGTGAACGCCCCGGCCACGGCCAGCGGCTCACCAGTCGCCACGTACGCGGCGATCTCGTCGTCACTGATGTCCGCGAAGTGAACGGTCGTCGAGGCGACCGCCTCCGCACGCCGACCGGCGACAACATCGATCAGGCAGTGGCCACTGTGCAGAACACCACTGCGCCCCCGCATCCGCAGCCAACGCCGGGTCGCGTCCGCCGGATCCGCCGGCTTGCCGAGGATCTCCCCGTCGAACGCCAGCACCGAGTCACAGCCGATCACCAGCGTCCGCTGGTTGCTGCCGGCGCCGGCCGGCCCGCCGTCCGGGCCAGCCGGGTTCAGCCGCGTCAGCACCGCCTGCGCCTTGAGCCGCGCCAACTCCAGGCACAACTCCTCGGCCCGGTCGGTCACCACCAGGGATTCGTCCACCCCACTGACCAGGACGTCCGGTTCGATCCCGGCGGCCTGCAGAGACTTGCGACGGGCAGGGCTCGCCGAGGCGAGCACGAGGCGGAGCGGCAGAGAGTCAGACACGGTTTCGACGTTACCGGCTCCCATCCCGCACACCGTGCCCGCCAGGCCGCCCGAGGTCTCGTCAGGTGCCTCCCGGTGCCCTTGATCGACTTCGTCTCGCCGAAATCGGCCTGTCACACCTCGACAAAAGCCCAATATTGCCGACATCGGGTCGACCAGCGCAGCCCACCCTCGTGATCCACTCACCTTTAAGGAAATCGGGGTATCCGGCAGCATCGGATAGCGCGATTTCAATGAACACGAGTTGACCAGAGCGGTTGGCCCGATTAGCGGCTGATTCTGGGCGGTGGATCGTCGCCGCGCCGACGACGTCGCGCCACCAGCGCCCAACCGACACCAACGGCCACGATCACAGCGAGAGTGACCACTCCACGAGCCGTCGCGCCAGCACCGTCGTCGCCCGGTCGGGCGCCAGCCGTCGTACTCGCCCCAGCACCGGCCGGAGCGCTAACCGATTCAAACCCCAGCGGAGGTACGTCTGCCGTCAGGGCCGCCACAAGATCGATCAGTCCGTACCCGTACTCGTCGTCACGGCCGGGCGGCCCCTTGTCGACAGCCGTGGCCGTGAGTCGATGCGCCACCTCCCGAGCCGGCAGGTAGGGGTACTTCGACCTGATCAACGCCGCCGCCCCCGCCACAATCGCCGTAGCGCTCGAAGTTCCTGTGCCCTTCGAGTACTTCCCGTCGTAGCTGGTGCTGTAGATGTCGACCGCAGGGGCGACCACATCGATCTCCGGCCCGGTGACCGAGACAGCAGCGTGCTGTCCGGAGCGATCGATACCACCAACGGCAATCACGCCTTCCTCGCTGGCCGGGTAGGAAACAGGCTGGTGCGGCACGTTTCCTGCTGCCGCCACGACGATAATATTCGCTGCCAGTGCGGCATCAACTGCCCGAACGAGACGTGGTGTCGATGCGCCTCCACTTGATACGTTGATAACCTGGGCCCTGCTTGAAGTGGCATATTCGATAGCCGCAGCAAGATCGTCGGCCTCCCCTAAATTGTCAGGGGTGGAGGACATTATGGGAAGTATTTTAGAGTGCGGCGCAATGCCAAGTGCGCCCGCTCCATCTGACCCGCCGTGTGCGGCGATTAATCCCGCCATGCTTGTCCCGTGGCTGTTCGAATCCTTTTGGCCATTGCCTGAGCCGCCGGCGACAATATCAATTCCTGTCAGCAGGTTATAGCTCAGGTCGGGGTGGGGATCCACGCCGGTGTCGGGCACAGCGACGACAACCCCATCCCCCTTGCTGATCTGCTGCGCCTGGGCGACCTTCAGGTACGACAGATGCCACTGATCGGCGCGAATTCGATCGGCTCCCGCGGGCGTCGGAGCGGTGTGGGTGGAACGTGGGGAAATTTTCGTCGTCAGCCCAATGAGTGGAAGTTGCAATACCAGCGCAACTGCCGCGAACTTGACCAAGATTGACATTAGCGGTTGAAGCCGATAGTGGGGCCTGGATCAATAGGTCCTTCGTCCTCGGGTGGCCGGACCACCGGCGGTACGCCGGTATCGGTCTCCCACGGATGATCAGGGTCCCAAAGGGATGCATTGTTGCCTGCCTCCCCTCGACCGTTCGGCCGAAGAGAGTTCGACTGAACGCCAGGGAGACTCGCCGGTCCAGGTGCACCGCCCATGGGCGGGGTGCCTTGTGCCGCTGACAAGCCTCGACCTAATCCGGGGCGCGAACCCGCTCCTCCGCTCGGTGCCGTGCCTGCTCCGCCGCCGCCGATGACGCCGCCGATTGGGTTGATACGGCGGGGAGGGTTGTTGGCTGCTCCAGGTTGACCCAGGCCCATACCTGGCATGCTCCCGATGAGGCCGCCTGGTGGCATGGGGCGGTTGGACGCCGGTGGCGATGAGCGATGTGCAATGTTATCGGCCCCAGTCGGCGGTCCGGTAAGTCCAGGGCGCTGCGGCGTCAGGTCGCCAATGGGTCGGACTGGAATGCCTGATGCCAGGCCTGGCGGGGCGGTCGGTGGCGCAAGCGGAAGGGTCGCGGATCCGGGTGAGATTGGGCTCGTCGTGCCCGGCGTTAAAGCCGAACTCGTTCCTCCCAGCACAGGCCCCAGCCCGGGAGGAGTCTGAGCGGGCGTCGGCCCTAAGGAAGGTGCGTTGCGTGTCTTCGTCGGCGAGATTGGCGGTGCCATCGGTACGGCCACGACGGGAGGAATGACTGGGCCTTGCGCGCTCGCGCCGTAAGTATCCGGGTCGTTGGGCTGATGGCCTGGACGCGGAGGTGGTGGGGGTGGTTTTTGGAGGGTTGCTTGGGCTTGCTGGAGTTCGCCGCTGAGGCCGAACATCATGCCCCGGGCCTGCACGTTCAGCCGTTCCAGTTCCGCGTCGGAGACAGGTGGCTCGGTGACCCGGCTGCCCATGATGGCCTTAGGGTCGGCGGCGGTGGCGTCGTACGCCTGCTTTTGTTGGAGTTTGGCCGCGTACTCCTCGTAGATCTTGCGGAGTGCGGCGCGGGTGGTGCCGATGGCCTGGGTGGCGGCGGACAGCGCGGTGTAGTTGGCTGCGGCGGCGTCGTGGGTGTGCCGCACCTTCTCGATGAGTTCGTCGAGTTGGGCCAGGTACGTGCCGGAGGCGGCGCTGGTCTCCGGCGGCCAGGCCGAGGCGAGACCGCGTCGGTATTCCTGGAGTCGGCCGAGGTGGATCTGTGCGAGGTCGCAGACCTTGCGCCAGCCGGCCACCTGTTTCCAGTGGTTGGCGGTGTCGTGGTCCTGGAGGCACGCCCACATGCTGTTGACGTCCATCAGCTGCCAGTCGGTGCCGGCGGTGCGGCTGTTGCCCCGTTCGTTCATGGGAGCACCACCGGGCCGGTGGGGTCGCTGAGCATCGGTGTGGGCGTGGGTGTGTGGGGCAGGATCGTGCCCGGGTCGGCGAGGGCCTGTTGGACGTCGACCACTCGGGCGGCGGAGAAGGCGTCGGTGTCGGCGTACTGCGTGGCGACGCGGTCGGCGGCGGCGGCGAGGTGGCCGGTGGCCCCTCGGACGGCGTACACCATGTCGGCGGTCGCCTGCTGTGTCTCGTGGTGCGCGTGCAGGAAGGTGACCAGCTCGACGAAGGCGTCACAGGGGTTGGGTATCTCGGCGGACATGTCGGCGGCGATGTACGGCAGGTGCGGCGCGTAGTTGCGTTCGACCTCGGCGGCGAGTTGGTCGGCGAACTCCCGGAGTTGGCGGATGTCAGCCTCGATGCCGCCGTAGTTGCGCAGCCAGGGCGCTGGCCCGTCTTCTTCGGGGATCATCGATCCTCCTCACCGTCACCACACCACTTCCCTGAGTGAGGTTAACGGCTCCCCGCGACCCTGGCAGCCCCCGCCTGGCGGGTCGTGTCAGCGGGGCAGGCCAGCGGTGCGCCAGGTGCCGCGATTGGCCGGCCGGGCGCTGCGGGCCCAGGCCGAGGTGGCCGTCGGAGCGGGGGTGGCGGCCGGGCGGGACCGGACGACGATGGCACCCACCAGGGCGGCCAGCTCCTCCGCGGTGGGTACGCCGCGGACGACCCGGAACAGCGGCTCTTCGGCAGACATGCCGCCAGGGTACGCGGCCGGAAGTTACGGGGAACGCACAGTGGCGTGCCGGCGGTGTGACCGTCGGCGGGTCCGGGTACCGTCTCACCGATGTCGAACGCGCTTCCCCAACTCGTCGCTGACCGATACCGGCTTCTGTCGCCGCTCGGCCAGGGCGGCATGGGTCGGGTGTGGAAGGCGCGCGACGAGGTGCTGCACCGGGACGTCGCCATCAAGGAGTTGGTGCCGCCGCCCGGTCTCACCGACGAGGAGCGCCGCGAGATGCGGGAACGCTCGCTGCGGGAGGCGCGGGCCATCGCCCGGCTCAACCACGCCAACGTCGTCCGCATCTTCGACGTGCTGCGCACCGACGGCGATCCGTGGATCGTCATGGAGTACGTGGCGTCGAAATCGTTGCAGGACACGCTCGCCGAGGACGGCCCGGTGCCGGTGGCCCGTGCGGTGGAGATCGGCCTCGGTGTGCTGGGCGCTCTCAACGCGGCGCACAAGGCGGGCGTCATGCACCGCGACGTGAAGCCCGGCAATGTGCTGCTCGGCGACGACGGCCGGGTGGTGTTGACCGATTTCGGTCTCGCCACCATCCCGGGTGACCCGAACGTCACCCGTACCGGCATGGTCCTCGGTTCGCCCGCGTACATCTCGCCGGAGCGGGCTCGGGACGGCACCGCCGGTCCGGAGGCCGACCTGTGGTCGTTGGGCGCGACGCTGTACGCGGCGGTCGAGGGCAAGTCGCCGTACGCCCGGCCGTCGGCGATCGGCACCCTGGCCGCGTTGGCCACCGAGCCGATCCCTCCGCCGAAGAACGCCGGCCCGCTGAAGGCCGTGCTCAACGGGCTGCTGCGCAAGGACCCGAACGAGCGGATCACCGCCGAGGTGGCGGAGCGGCTGCTGCGCCGCGCCGGGGGCAAGCGTTCGCGCGGGATCTCACTGCTTGATGGCGTACGCCGGCCTGGGCCGAATGGTCCGCGCGAGCCGCGCCTGCCGGTGGTGCCTGCCCCGCGACCGGCCGAGAGTGTCGACCGGCCGGTGTCGCCGCCGCCGGCCGCCGCCGCGACGTCTGCTGCCGCCGCGGCCCCCGCTGCCGATGCCGCGCCGACGGACGTCGTTCCCTCCGGTGCGGAGGCCGACCCGACCGCTCTGGTGCCGGCCGAGCCGACCGCCACGATCGACCGCCCGGCGTCCTCCGACGCCGGCTCGACCGATGCCGAGCCGACCGCGAAGGTCACGGCCGCGCCCGACACGAGCGGCGACGGTACGACTGACGCCGACGGTACGACGAACGACGACGAGCCGACGGTTGTCGACGGTCCGCCGGTGGCTCCGGAGCAGCGCAAGCCGACCACGCCGACGTCGCTCATGCCGCCGGTGAGCCCGGCCGGTCGTGCGGCGGTGCTTCCGTCGGACGGTACGAAGCCGAACAACACCCGACGCAACCTGCTCGTTGGTGCGGTCGTTGCGCTGCTGCTGATCGGCCTCGTGGTGGTCGTGCCGTTGCTGACCAATGGCGACGACGACAAGAACCCGCAGGCCGGCGCGACCGGGGCTGCCGCGACGTCGGCGCCCGCGCCGACCTCCGCTGCCGCGCCACCGCCGCCTACCAGCGGTGCCCCGAGTCCGTCCGCCTCGGCCACCCCCTCGGTCGACCCGAACGCGCTGCCGGCGGGCTGGAAGCTGCACAAGGACCCGGCCGGCTTCGCCCTGCCGATCCCGGATGGTTGGGTGCGTAGCCAGGTCGACAGCAACACGGTCGTCTTCAACCAGTCCAACGGGCCGGGAAAGCTGCTCGTGCAGTGGACCTCCACCCCGAAGAAGGATGCGGTCGCGGACTGGCGGGAGCAGGAGCCAAACCGCGCGAGTCGCGTCAACAACTACCAGTACCTCAGCATCAAGCCGTGCAACTTCTGGAAGACCTGCGGCGACTGGGAGTGGCTGGAGACCCGGGACGGGCAGCGGATCCACGTCCGCAACCGGGGGTTCGTGACGGCCAGCAACCGCGGGTACGCCCTGCGGTGGGAGATCGCGGAGAAGGACTGGCAGGCCAACCTGCCGAACTTCGACCGGATCGCCAAGGGTTTCGTGCCCGACCGTAAGGACTGAAACTCATTCGCATGACCTTCCGTCGTCCGGGGTAATTGACCTTCGACGACGGAAGGAGGCACGACATGGGTTACCGACGGAGGGATGCCCGGCCCCGGCTGGCACTGTGGATGCTCGTCGCGTTCGGCGACGCGGTCCTGCTGCTGGTCGCCGCGGGGATTCCGGCGCTCATCGCGCTGCTCAGCGTCGTGACCGTGGCCGTCTGCGGGGTTGGCGCGTGGCGGCTGACCAGGCGGGCTGCGCTGGCCTCGGAGGAGACGAGAGTGCCGGCGATGAGTCGGCGGAGGGCCTGACCCGTAGCCGATGGTGTGGCGGCAGCCGGACCGATTGTCGACCGTGTGGTGACCGTCGATCCCGCTGCCGCCAACGGCTCGATCAGGTGTTGTTGGCCAGCGCGATGAGCCGGCTCCGGTCACCGTTCCAGTAGTTGCGGTCCACGTTGCCGCTGATCCCGGAGACGGAGCCCGTGCTGGTGTACTGCCAGAAGCTCCACACCGACGCACCGGCCGGCAGGGCGCCCGGCGTGCTCGACCAGCGGGCCAGCCAGAGCGGGTGGTTGGCCCACGGGCCGGTCCAGCTGCCGGTGCACTGGTTCCACCAGCTCGTGGTGGTGTAGATGACCGCGTACCGGCCGGTGCGGGAGCGGTAGGTGTTCAGGAAGTCCTGCACCCAGTTGCGCATCCCGGTGGTGCTCAGGCCGTAGCAGTAGCCGCCGCTGTACGGGTTGGCCTCGATGTCCAGCGCCGCCGGCAGGGTGCGGCTGTCCGCGGACCAGGCGCCACCGTTGGACGCCAGGTAGGCGGCCTGGGTGGAGCCGGCGGAGATGTTCGGTCGGGCGAAGTGGTACGCCCCGCGGATCACCCCGGCGTTGTACGAGTTGACGTAGTTGGCGTTGAAGTTCGGGTCCTTGTAGCTGGTGCCCTCGGTCGCCTTGATGAAGGCGAATTCGATGCCCGCGTTGCGGACGCTGGTCCAGTTGATGGTGCCCTGGTAGCGGGACACGTCGACGCCGGCGGTGGTGGCCGCGGCAGCCGGTCCGGCGGTCGCGACGAGGGCCGCCGCCGCGGTGGCGAGGATGGTGAGGCCGGCCGCGAGCACGCGGCGCAGCGGTGACTGGGTACGGGCCATGAGTGCCTCCAGGAACGGCGTTCTATTGACGCCCATCTTTGGAGGTAACTGCCCTAGATCGCAAGGGCTGCTGAAGAAAGTTTCATCGACGGGCGTCGGTCGCCCCGGTGGCCTGACTCGAACTGATCAGCGCAAGGTGCCGGGGTCGAGCTGCCAGCGGAACGGCTCGACGACGGTCAGCGTCTCGCCGGGCTTCGCCACCTGGTCCTCGACGTAGTGCTCGCCGTCGAGCCGGTACAGGCGCAGCGAGTGACCGTCGCCGTCCTGCTCGACCAGCAGGTACCAGGGGATCCGCGCGATGTGACCTCATCTGCAATCACCTCTGCCTTCATGGCCCACCCGACCCGTCTCGGAAACCACGAGCCGGTGCCCCGGGAGCGACACGGAACGCCGCCGGTAGGCTCGCGCCCCATGATGTCGATCGACGGGCTGGGCGATCTGTGGGACACGTTGTTCGGCGCGCAGCCGGACCCGCCCGCACTGCTGGTGCTGATCACTGCCGCCGTGGCGCTGGTGGTGGTGTCCACCCGACTGCCCTGGCGGATCGCCCGCAACGCCATCACCATCGCGCACGAGGGCGGGCACGCCCTCGTCGCCCTGCTCACCGGCCGCAAGCTGCGGGGCATCCGGCTGCACTCGGACACCTCCGGGCTGACGCTCTCCGCCGGCCGACCCACCGGTCCGGGCATGATCCTCACCCTGCTCGCCGGCTACATCGCCCCGCCGCTGGTCGGGTTGGCCGGTGCCTGGCTGCTCGGCGGCAACCGGATCACCCTGCTGCTCTGGGTGGCCGTGGCGCTGCTGCTCGCCATGCTGATCATGATCCGCAACGCCTTCGGGGTGGTGTCGTTGCTGGTCACCGGCGCGCTGGTGTTCGCCGTCTCCTGGTACGCCACGCCGCAGGTGCAGGCCGCGTTCGCGTACGCCGGGGTGTGGTTCCTGCTGCTCGGCGGGGTGCGGCCGGTGGTGGAGCTGCAACGGCTGCGCTCGCGCGGCCGGATGCCCGCCTCCGACGCTGACCAGTTGGCCGGGCTGACCCCGTTCCCGGCGTTCTTCTGGGTGCTGGTGTTCGCCCTGATCAACCTGGTCGCACTGGTCACGGGCGCCCTCCTGCTGGCCGGCCCCATCCTCACCGACACGGGCCCGACACTCTGACCCCACCGGGCAGAATGGGGCCATGCGATATGTGATCATCGGGGCGGGCGCGGTCGGCGGGACGGTTGGCGTACGGCTGGCTGAGGCTGGTCGGGACGTGACCCTGGTGGCACGCGGGGCCCACTTGGACGCGATCCGCGAGCGGGGTCTGACCCTACGCCGGCCCGACGGTGACGTGACCGCCCGGCTCGCCGCCGTGGACGGTCCCGGTGATCGTCCGTTGCCGGCGGACACGGTGCTGGTCCTCACGGTGAAATCGCAGGACACCGCCGGCGCGCTGGCCGCCTGGGTGGACGCGCCGGTGGCCGGGGGCGGTACGGCGGGTGAGCGTCTGCCGCTGGTCACCGCGCAGAACGGGGTGGCGAACGAGCGGGCCGCGCTGCGGCTCTTCGCCGACGTGCACGCGGTCTGCGTCTGGCTGCCGGCCACCCACCTGAAACCCGGCGTGGTGGTGGCCAACGGCTACCCGCATCCGGGGATGCTCCACATCGGGCGGTACCCGGGCGGCACCGACGACACCGACCGGGCGGTCGCCGACGACCTGACCGAGGCCGGGTTCGTCGCACCGGTGCGGGACGACGTGCTGCGCTGGAAGTACGGCAAGCTGCTCAACAACCTCGGCAACGGTCTGCAGGCGCTGCTCGGCCGCGACATCCCGGAGGCGCTGGCCGAGCGGGTACGCGCCGAGGGCGTCGCCGTACTCGCCGCCGCGGGTGTCGCGCACACCTCCCCGGAGGAGGAGAAGGCTGAGCGCGGCGACCTGGTCGGGCAGCGCCCGGTGGACGGCGAGGCCCGTTCCGGCGGCTCCACCTGGCAGAGCCTGGCCCGGGGCGCGGGCTCCACCGAGGTCGACCACCTCAACGGGGAGGTCGCCCTGCTCGGCCGGTTGCACGGCGTACCGACGCCCGCGAACGTGGCCGTGCAGAGGGCGGTCCGACGGGCGGCCCGGGAGCGGATCGCGGCCGGCGCGTTCCCGCTCGCCGAGCTGGAGAAGATGATCGCCTGACCGGGGCAACCGACGACCCCGCCCGGCGCGTGTTCCCTGCGACCGACACGGGGAGGTAGCGGGTGCCGGACGTCGACGGGTTCGACGAGTTCTACCGGGGGAGCCGGCAACGGCTGCTCGGGTTCGTCTACGCCCTGACCGGCGACCGGGTCGAGGCTCAGGACGCCGTGCAGGAGGCGTACATCCGGGCGTGGCAGCGCTGGTCGACGGTCAGCGGGTACGACGACCCGGAGGCGTGGGTGCGGGTGGTGGCCAGCCGGGTCGCCGTCAGCCGGTGGCGCAGCCTACGCAGCCGCGCCCGGGCGTACCTGCGGCACGGGGCCACCGAGACCGTTCCGGGGCCGGGTACCGACACCGTCGAGGTGGTCGCCGCGTTGCGCCTGCTTCCCGAGGAGCAACGCACCGCGATCGCCCTGTACTACCTGGTCGGCATGCCGGTCGCCGACGTGGCCCGGGAGACCGAGGCGCCGGTGGGCACGGTGAAGGCCCGACTGTCCCGGGGGCGCGCCGCGCTCGCCGGCCTGCTCGCCGTCTCTGATCTGGGGGAGGCTACCGATGCATGACGACCTGGCATTCGTCGAACGGATCCACCGGGACCTCAACGATGTGCGGTGGCCCGAGCCGCACGAGATTCGGGCCAGGGCCCGGCGGCGCAGCCGTCGTACGGTGGCGATGGCGGCGGTCGCGGTGCTCGTGGCGGTGACCGGCCCGGCGTACGCCATGACGGCACGCCCGGCGGCGCCGCCCGTTACCGCCCTGCCGGCGCCGACCCACGGCTCCGTCCGGGCGGATATCCCACTGGACTCCCTGCTGAGGGCCACCGACGTGCCGGTGGAGAGCGGCGTCCAGCTCGGCGATGCCGGTCTCGGCGAGGTCATGCGGTTGGACCCGCTGCTCATGAGGTGCGGCGGCGAGCGCGGCCTGCCGATGGTCGACTCGTACTCCCGCTACAGTCGATCGCTGACCCTGCTGTCGCCGACGGGTGTCGGAGGTGCGTCGGCGAAGGGGGTGCTCAGCCAGGACGTGTACCGGGTCGATTCGGCGGTGGGCAGACAGTACTTCGGTCAGCTGAGGACGATGCTTGTCGCCTGCCGTGAATGGCGTCCCGTCGGGAGCACCATGCCGGACCGCGAGTCGGTGCCGCTGGAGACCGTGCACTCCTGGATGGTGCCGGCGACCGACTTCGCGGGCGACGAGTCGATGGTCGTGCGCCACGAGTCGAGCGCGACCCCTGGCCGGGGCGACGGACGGACGTTGGAGCCGGCCGAGGCGACCGTCGTGGTCCGGGTGGGCGACCTGGTCACGGTGCTGGTGACCGGTCCCGGCCTCGTCGTGGGCCGGGTCGACGGAAGCGAATCCACCCTGGGGTACGCGGACCTTGAGGCCCTGGGCCGCACCGCCGCCCAGCGACTGTGCGCCGGCGCCAACCCGCCCTGCTGACCTCGGCCGCGGCGATTATCCGCGCACCTTCACGGATGTTGCTGCCTCCCGGCGCCCGGAGGCAGCACGTTCCCGATAGTTGCGCGGATCAAGCGAGCAGGGTCGTCGCGGATCAGAGCGGGATGTTGCCGTGCTTCTTCGGGGGCAGGGTCTCCCGCTTGGTACGCAGGATGCGCAGTGCCCGGACGATCTGGGTCCGCGTCTCGTGCGGCGGGATCACCGAGTCGATGTACCCACGTTCGGCCGCCACGTACGGGTTGGCCAGGGTGTCCTCGTACTCGGCGATCTTCTCGGCGCGGACCGCAGCCGGATCCTCGGCGCCGGCCAGCTCGGAGCGGTAGAGGATGTTCACCGCGCCCTGGGCGCCCATCACCGCGATCTGCGCGGTCGGCCAGGCGAAGTTCAGGTCGGCGCCGAGGTGCTTGGAGCCCATCACGTCGTACGCCCCGCCGTACGCCTTGCGGGTGATCACGGTGACCTTGGGGACGGTCGCCTCGGCGTACGCGTAGATGAGCTTGGCGCCCCGGCGGATGATGCCGTCCCATTCCTGGCCGGTGCCGGGCAGGAAGCCGGGCACGTCCACGAAGGTCAGCACCGGGATGTTGAACGCGTCGCAGGTACGAACGAATCGCGCGGCCTTCTCCGAGGCGGCGATGTCCAGGGTGCCGGCGAAGTGCATCGGCTGGTTGGCGACCACACCGACCGGGCGTCCCTCGACCCGGCCGTAGCCGACCACGATGTTCTGCGCGTAGAGCGGCTGGACCTCCAGGAACTCCCCGTCGTCGAGGATGTGCTCGATGACCGTGTGCATGTCGTACGGCTGGTTGGCCGAGTCCGGGATCAGCGTGTCCAGGGCCCGGTCCTCGTCGGTGATCTCCAGGTCGGCGGGTGCCTCGAAGACGACCGGCTCGTCGAGGTTGTTCGACGGCAGGTACGACAGCAGCGCCTTGACGTAGTCGACCGCGTCCTCCTCGTCGGTGGCGAGGTAGTGCGCGTTGCCGCTGCGCGAGTTGTGGGTGCGGGCGCCGCCCAACTCCTCCATGCCGACGTCCTCGCCGGTCACCGTCTTGATCACGTCCGGGCCGGTGATGAACATGTGCGAGGTCTGGTCGACCATGACGGTGAAGTCGGTGACCGCCGGGGAGTAGACCGCGCCGCCGGCGCAGGGCCCCATCACCAGCGAGATCTGCGGGATGACGCCGGAGGCCCGCACGTTGCGGAAGAAGATCTCGCCGTAGAGGCCGAGCGAGACGACACCCTCCTGGATGCGGGCGCCACCGGAGTCGTTGATGCCGACCACCGGGCAGCCGATCTTCATGGCGAGGTCCATCACCTTGACGATCTTCTCACCGAACACCTCGCCGAGGGAGCCGCCGAAGACCGTGAAGTCCTGCGCGAACACGCAGACCTGCCGCCCGTCGACCGTGCCGTAGCCGGTGACCACGCCGTCGCCGTAGGGGCGGTTGCGCTCCAGCCCGAAGGCCGTGGACCGGTGCCGGGCCAGTTCGTCGAGTTCGACGAAGGAACCCTCGTCGAGCAGCATCTCGATCCGCTCGCGGGCGGTCTTCTTGCCCCGGGCGTGCTGCTTCTCGACCGCGCGCGCCGATCCGGCGTGCACCGCCTCGTCGACCCGGCGCTCCAGGTCCGCCAGCTTGCCCGCAGTGCTGTGGATGTTGGTCCCGGTCTCGGTAGTCACCCAGGGAATATAACGATGGTTCAGGTGGACGCGGCTGTGCAGTACGCCTCAGTGCCGCTCCGGTCACCGCCGTAGGCTGGCGGGATGTCGGGCTCCCCGTACACCGATCTGGACCGCCCGCCGCTGTCGGCGGCCCGGCTGCGGCGCGCGCTGGTCGCGCCGAACGGGCCGTGGGCCCGGCTGGAGTTGCACGCCGAGACCGGCTCCACCAACGCCGACGTGGCCGAGGCCGCCGCGGCGGGTGAGCCGGAGGGCCTGGTCGTGGTCGCCGAGCGGCAGACCGCCGGGCGCGGCCGGCGCGGCCGGGTGTGGCAGTCGCCGCCGCGCGCCGGCATCGCGACGAGCGTGCTGCTGCGGCCCGGCGAGGCCGTGCCGGACCGCGGCTGGCCGGCGGCGCCACCCACGGGGTACGGCTGGTTGCCGCTGCTCGCCGGCGTCGCGCTGGTGGAGGCGGTGCAACGGCTGGCCGAGCTGGACGCCACCCTGAAGTGGCCCAACGACCTGCTGATCGGCGACGCCAAGTGCGCGGGGGTGCTCGCCGAGGCGGTGCCCGGGCGTTCGCCGGCCCAGCCGCCGGCCATCGTGCTCGGCGTCGGGCTCAACGTGACGCTGCGCGCCGACGAGTTGCCGGTGAACCCGACCGGGCTGCCGGCCACCTCACTGCAACTGGCGGGCGCGGCGGCCACCGACCGGGATCCGCTGCTGCGGGCGCTGCTGCGCTCGGTCGCCGACTGGTACGACCGCTGGCGTGTCGCCGGCGGGTACGCCGTGGCCAGCGGGCTGCGCGACGCCTATCTGGCGGCCTGCGCCACGGTCGGCCGTGAGGTGCGCGTCCTGCTCCCCAACGGCGAAACCCAGACCGGCACCGCCACCGGAGTGGACCCGGACGGCCAGCTGATTCTCACCACCCCGACGGGCGACCGGACCCTGACCGCGGGTGACGTCCTCCACCTGCGCTGACGGTGCGGCCCTCCCACCCTTTGGTGGGGGCCGCGTGGCGGATGTTGTGGTGGGGCTTGGGGGGTTTACCGTCTGCGCGTCGAGAAAATGGCGTTGGAGGTTGTCGTGGCGTTTCCCGAAGACGTGCTCACCAAGGACGAGCACGTCGTGCTGCACCTGCATCCGCACTGGAAGGCCCTGATCCGGCCGATCGTGGTGCTGGTGCTGGCCATCGCCGCGGTGGTGGTCGGCGTGCTCCTGCTGCCCGAGAGTGGCGGCGGTTCGATCGCCCTGGCCGTGATCGGGGTCATCGCCCTGGTCGCGGTGCTCTGGCTCGGTCTGTGGCCGTTCCTGGTCTGGCGTACCACCCACTACCTGTTCACCAACGAGCGCGTCCTGCTGCAGCAGGGTGTCTTCTCCCGGGATCGACGGGACCTCCCGCTCACCCGGATCAACGACCACTCGATGAACCAGCACTTCTTCGAGCGGCTGCTCGGCTGCGGCACGCTCACCATCGAGTCGGCCGGCGAGCGCGGCCAGTCGGTGCTCGCCGACGTGCCGGGCGTCAGCCAGGTGCAGACCGCCCTGTACGAGCTGGTCGAGGCGCAGCACGACAAGCACTCGTTGGGCGACGGGGAGATGCGCGACATCCTCGCCGACATGCGCGAGGGCAAGCCGCTGCGCGACACCACGACCTGATCCCGAACGGCTGAGATCGTTCCGGCGTACGCGCGCCGGGGTGGTCTCAGCCGGTCGGTCCGGCCCCCGTCGGCTCGGTCCTGGTCGGGCGGGCCTCGGCCCGGGCGGGTTCGGTCTGGTCGGGTTGCGCAGCGTCCGTCCCGGCCGGGTCAGTCCCGGTCGGGTCCGTCTCGGCTGACTCCGTCGCGGTCGGGCGTAGGGCGAACCAGCCACGGAACCGGGTCCGCAGCACCTCCTGCTCGGGTCGACCGTCCGGGCCGAGGCGGAGCATGGTGCCGGTGAGGGTGGCCGTACCGAGCCCGGGGCGGGCGGTCGACGGCCGGGCGCCCATCACGTCGACCCGTACGGCGAGCCGGTCCCCGGCGCGCACCGGGGCGAGCCAGCGCAGTTCCTCCAGGCCGGGGGAGGCGTCCGCCGCCGCCCGGGACAGCAGATGGTCGACGTACGCCCGCATGAAGAGGCTGACCGTGTAGAAGCCGCTGGCGATCACGCCACCGTGCCGGCTTGCACCGGCCAGCTCCGGGTCGACGTGGTACCACTGCGGGTCGAACCGGCGGGCGAAGGCGACCATCTCGTCGCCGTCCACGGTGACCACGCCGAGATCGACGGTGAGCCCCGGGACGAGGTCCTCGAAGAACAGCTCGGCGGAAGCCCCGGTGCCGGAGCGGGCGGCGGGCGTCGTCACCGGCGGGGCGAGCGGCGCGTGCCGGCGTGCAGTTCGGCGGCCAGTTCCGCGTCCAGGTTGGCCGTGAGGCCGGCGGGCAGCGGCGTGGGACGCCCCTGGACGGGTGCGCCGACAGGGCCGGGGTTGGCGGCGACGGTCGGGGCGGCGCTCGGGTCCGGTCGCTTGTCGGCCTCCGCCTCCTCCAGCTCGGTGACCGACTCGGCGAGTTCGGCGACCGGGTCCATCTCGGCCATGGTGTCCCACTCGTCGCGCGGGAGGCCGTTCCAGGTGGGCTCGGGCTTCGCCTCTTCCTTGGCCGGTACGACGGGTTGGAAGACGAAGGTCCGGTAGGACCAGAATCGGAACAGGGTGGCCAGCAGGACGCCGGCGGTCTTCGCTACGTTCAGTGCCAGCAGGCCGTGTACGCCGAGCCCGTACTTGGCCGCCGCCACGGCACCGAGTTCGATCAGCAGGCCGGCCCCGTTGAACAGGAAGAACAGGACGTACTCCCGGCGAAGTGCCGATTTCGGGCGATCCCGGTACGTCCAGTGGCGATTCATCAGATACGACGTGATCGTGGCGACGATGGTCGCGATCACGGTCGCCTTCAACTGACCGTTGACGAAAACGGTAAGTGCAAGGACATTGAACACCGCGTAATTGATGACGGTGTTGATGCCGCCGACGATGCCGAACTTGAGCGCCTCGTGGATGAACTTCTGCCAGCGCTCAGGCAGCAGACGGACAAGACGCATGCGAAACACCTTAGGGCAGTCGGAGAGGCCGGCGATCACCGGCTGGACGAGGTGGGCGGCAGGTCACGCCCCGTGGTCACGGTCGTGCTTCACCTGCGGAACGGTTCGGGTTCCCGCTTCGACGAAGACGAACCGCCGGTAGGACCAGAATCGGAACAGCGTGCCGAGGCCCGTGCCCACGACGAAGCTGGCGATGTTGTCGGCCAGCTGCGTCTGGAACACCGCAGGCCAGATGCTGCCCAGCCCGTACCGGCTGATCGCGAGGCAGGCCACCGCGATGCCGAGGCCGACCGCGTTGAAGAAGAAGAACAGCGCGTACTCGCGGGCGGGGTTGCTGCGCTGGCGGTGCCGCCAGGTCCAGAACCGGTTGCCGACGAAGGCGACGGTGGCCGCGATCACCGTGGAGATCGTCTTGGCGGTCACCTGCTCGACACCGCGAACGGTGGTCAGGTAGTTGAACAGCGCGAAGTCGATGAGGAAGGCGATCCCGCCCACGGTGGCGAACTTGCTCAACTCGCGGAAGAGATGACCGAAGCGGTCGAGCAGCACGCGGACCGGACCCCGTCGGGTCTGCCGGGGGCCCGGTTGCTCCCCGGTCATTGTGGCGGCCACGGGCCGAGCCTACCGGCTGGTGACCAGTCAGCGGGGGAGCAACGACGAGCGGGCGTCGACGCTCGTGCCGGCCCGTCGCCGGGTGCGCCGCCGCTGCACAGAGCGTAACCAAGTGGGAGGACTGACGCGCCTCCGAACGGGAATCCACCAACCGGTCGGCGGGGCAGGTCCACGGCCCGACCGCACCTCACGTCGGCCGGGGTGCACAACAAGATTTGCGTGAAACTGCGCGGGAAAGCGGGTATCAGCTCGTGATACCGCAGCGTGGCCGTACCTTGTGCAGTTCTTCACAACCAGTCCCACTGACTCGGAAGGCTGCCCGGTTTACGCTGAGCCCAATCCCAGGTTTCCACGAAGCGACGCATCGCGCCGCTGAGACTCGTGCATCCCATAGATCGGTCAGCGTCGACCACAAGGAGATGTGTCATGGTTGCTCCGGCTGTTGTTCGGGGTATCGATCAGGCCCCGACGTCCCATCCGAAACTGCTTGCCTGGGTCCGTGAGGTCGCGGAACTGACAACCCCCGACCGTGTCGTCTGGGTGGACGGGTCCGACGAGGAGTGGCGTCGCCTCACCGATGAGCTGGTCGAGGCCGGCACGCTGATCCGACTGAACCCGGAGAAGAAGCCCAACTCGTTCTACGCGCGCACCGACCCGACGGACGTCGCCCGGGTCGAGGAGCGCACCTTCATCTGCTCCGTCGACGAGGCGGACGCCGGCCCCACCAACAACTGGATGGCGCCGGCCGAGATGAAGCGGACGATGACCGAGTTGTACCGCGGCTCGATGCGGGGTCGCACCATGTACGTCATCCCGTTCGTCATGGGCCCGGTCGAGGCCGAGAGCCCAATGTTCGGCGTCGAGATCACCGACAGCCCGTACGTGGTCGCGTCCATGCGGATCATGACCCGGATGGGTGCCCGGATCCTCGAGGCGATGGGCACCGACGCGGACTTCGTGCACGCGTTGCACTCGATCGGCGCGCCGCTCGCCCCCGGTCAGCAGGACGTGCCGTGGCCGTGCAACGAGACGAAGTACATCTCGCACTTCCCGGAGACCCGGGAGATCTGGTCGTTCGGCTCCGGCTACGGCGGCAACTCGCTGCTCGGCAAGAAGTGCTACTCGCTGCGGATCGCCAGCGTGATGGGCCGGGACGAGGGTTGGCTCGCCGAGCACATGCTGATCCTCAAGATCACCTCGCCGGAGGGCAAGGTCCACCACATCGCCGGCGCCTTCCCGTCGGCCTGCGGCAAGACCAACCTGGCCATGGTGGAGCCCACCATCCCGGGCTGGAAGGTCGAGACCATCGGCGACGACATCGCCTGGATGCGGTTCGGCCCGGACGGCCGCCTGTACGCGGTCAACCCGGAGTACGGCCTGTTCGGCGTCGCGCCCGGCACCGACTGGAAGACCAACGCCAACGCCATGCGCACGCTGGACCGGGGCAACTCGGTCTTCACCAACGTGGGTCTCACCGACGACGGCGACGTCTGGTGGGAGGGCATGGGCGATCCGCCGGCACACCTGATCGACTGGAAGGGCAACGACTGGACGCCGGAGAGCGACAGCCTCTCCTCACACGCGAACAGCCGGTTCTGCACCCCGATCACCCAGTGCCCGATCCTCGCCGACGAGTACTTCGACCCGAACGGCGTGCCGATCGACGCGATCCTCTTCGGTGGACGCCGGAAGGACACCATCCCGCTGGTGACCGAGGCCCGCGACTGGGTGCACGGCGTCTACATGGGTGCGACGCTCTCGTCGGAGACGACGGCCGCCGCCTCCGGTGCGGTCGGCGTGGTCCGCCGCGACCCGATGGCGATGCTGCCGTTCATCGGCTACAACGCGGGCGACTACTTCCGGCACTGGATCGAGATGGGCAAGGGCAACGACGGCGACGAGGCGAAGCTGCCGAAGATCTACTACGTCAACTGGTTCCGCAAGGACCCGGACGGCTCGTTCCTCTGGCCGGGCTTCGGGGAGAACTCCCGGGTGCTCAAGTGGGTCGTCGAGCGGATCGAGGGCACCGCCGACGCGGTCGAGACCCCGGTGGGCATGGTTCCGGCACCCGACTCGCTGGACGTCGAGGGCCTGGACATGACCCCGGAGGACGTCCGGATCGCGCTCAAGGTCGACCCGGACGAGTGGCGCAACGAACTGCCGCTGATCAACGAGTGGTTCGAGAAGTTCGGTGACAAGCTGCCGGGCGTGCTCTGGGCCGAGTTGGACGCCCTGCGCGCCCGCCTGGACGCCGCACAGCCGCAGCGGTAGGTGTGAAGGAAGCCCCTCGCGGGCATCATCGGATTCCATGAGGACGGCCGCCGAGACCGAGGTCCGGCGGCCGTCCGCCGTCCGGGTGCTCACCTTCCTGCTCGCGACGACCGCGGCGGCCACCGTCGTGGTCGAGCTGCTCAACTGGTGGTACGCCCCGGAGCAGGGCTTCGGGCTGGCGGTGCGGACCGGCTGGGCGATGCTGCGCTCGTTCGGTTTCCTGCTGCTGATCGGGCACGTGCGACGAGGTCGGACGGTGGCCCGCCCGTTCGGGCTGATCCTCGCGGTCACCACGATCTTCGCCGTCGGCCGGCTGATCGTGCCCCGGCAGGGCGTGCCGCCGCTGCCCGGCCTGCTCGGCTTCGCCGTGCTCACCGCGCTCTGCGTGGCGGTGGTCTGGCTGCTCTACCGCTCATCGGCGCTCGCCGAGCATCTCGTCCGGCACCGGCCACGATTGGTCATCGACCGCGACGGCATCTCCTGGCGGGAAACCCCTCCACGCCGACCACAGGCCAGTGCCTGGTTGTTGACCAGCCGGGTGGCGGCCTTCACCTACAGCCCGTTAATGCTGGTGCCGGCCCTGGTGGCCGGGGGTTCCATCCTGGATGGTCGGCTGACCGCCGTGCCGGCCGTGCTGCTCTGGTTCGGCGCGGGCATCACGGCCAGCTACGCGGTGCTGTTCTGCACCGCCTTCCTGATGCGCGGCAAGGACTGGGCGCGTGGCCTGCTTGTCGTCGTCACGGTCGCCGTCCTCGCGGTGGACCTGCCGCTGTGCTGGTGGCTCCTCGGGGTGGACGGCCTGGTCCGCGACGGTGCCCCCCTGCTGGCCGCCGCCACACTGGCCCTGTACGGCCTGCGCCGTGCCGCCCGCGCCGACGACTCTGTGCCGGCCTGACACCGGCGCGACCCGATACCCGACGGGTCGGCCGTCTCGCGGCCCGGACCCAGCACCGTGTGGTCCGGCCCTGTAGAGCTGCCCCAGATTTGGACCGCCTCGCGCGGCGCGCGCCGCGCCGCGCCGCGCCTAGATCGTGCTCGATGCAGGAAGTAGTGGCCTCATCGGTACGCCGACACCACTACTTCCTGGTTCCAGCACGAACACGACGGCGCACCACAGGGAGCGATGCCCCAGATGCGGGGCAGGTCTACAGGCGCGTGGACAGATGTGCCGGCCTTTGCCGACCGGTGTGCTCGGACGAGGACCGGGAGCCATCAGCGCCGCGCGGTGCGGTCTGCGCGGGCGGGCAGGGGGCAGGATGGCGGGGTGGCGCCGGTCACAACGGCCGGCGTGGGTGGTGCGGGTGGATCGTCGGGGCGATGCGGGAGCAGTCGCGGCGGCCGGAGGGAGGCGCACGGTGGGCGACGAGTTCGATGTGGTGGTGGTGGGGG
>NZ_WBKR01000078.1 GCF_008868155.1 Micromonospora sp. ALFpr18c | reverse complement strand
GGAGGGCAGGCACGGGACTCCATTGATCACTGAGCGTAGAGAACTCCGATGATCAACCTCCCGTGCCTGCTTGCTACCCCCGGGTATCCAACTGTCCGAATCTTGGATACCTATTGCCGGTCGCTCTTAGACCGCCGCGCTGACCGGCCCGTCCGTCCGGGACGGGCCGGTCAGCGGCGGACGTCAGAGGACCTGGTGCACCCAGCCGTGCGGGTCGGCGGCCTTGCCCCGCTGGATGTCGACCAGCTGCTGGCGCAGCGACATGGTCACCCGGCCGGGCTCGCCGCCGCCGATGAGGAACTCGCCGTCGGGGAATCGGACGCCGCCGATCGGGGTGATCACGGCGGCAGTGCCGCAGGCGAAGACCTCGCGGAGCCGGCCGCTGGCCGCGTCGGCCTGCCAGTCGGCGAACGTGACCGGCCGCTCCTCGACCCGGTGCCCGGCCTCGCCGGCCAGCGTCATGATCGCGTCGCGGGTGATGCCCGGCAGGATCGTGCCGGTCAGCGGCGGGGTGACCACCGAGTCGTCGTCGTAGACGAAGAAGACGTTCATGCCGCCCAGCTCGTCGACGAAGCGGCGCTCCACCGCGTCCAGGAAGACCACCTGGTCGCAGCCGGCCTCGATGGCCTCGGCCTGAGCGGCGAGGGACGCGGCGTAGTTGCCGCCGCACTTGGCCGCCCCGGTGCCGCCGGGCGCGGCCCGGGTGTAGTCCGGGGAGACCCACACGGTCACCGGCTTGACCCCGCCGGTGAAGTACGCCCCGACCGGCGAGGCGATCACCATGTACAGGTATTCGTTGGCCGGGCGGACGCCGAGGAAGACCTCGCTGGCGAACATGAACGGCCGCAGGTAGAGGCTGCCGTCCTCGCCGGTCGGGATCCACTCCCGGTCGATCTCGATGAGCTTGTGCAGCGAGTCGACGAAGACCTCGGGCGGCAGCGCCGGCATCGCCATCCGCTGCGCCGACGTGACGAACCGGGCGGCGTTGGCGTCCGGCCGGAACATGGTCACGCCCCCGTCGGCGGTCCGGTACGCCTTCAGCCCCTCGAAGATCTCCTGCGCGTAGTGCAGAACCGCGCTGGCCGGGTCCATCGGGATCGGCCCCCGCGCCTCCACCCGGGCGTCGTACCAGCCCTTGCCGTCGGCGTACCGGACGGTGACCATGTGGTCGGTGAACACGCGGCCGAACCCGGGGTTGGCCAGCAGGGCGGCCCGGTCGGCGGCCGATACCGGCGCGGGATTCGGACGGATCTCGAAGTCGAGCTTGTCACCACCGCTCATCGCGCTGACCTCCCTGCGGGACAACGGCATGCGGGATCGCACACCGACATGGCTGTGCCAGAAACTTACCCCGAACGGTCGTTCAGCGGGTAGCGCCGCTCGGGCGGGCCATGCCCGGCCGGACCGACACCTGGTCGTCGAGGGCCGGGGCGGTCAGGCTACGGCGTGGGCGGCGAGCCGGTCGCCGACCTCGGTGGTGCGCAACGATACGCCCGGCGTCCGGCCGGCCAGCTCGGCGGCGACCGCCGCATTGACCCGGGCCGCGGCGTCGACGTGCCCGAGCTGCTCCAGCAGCAGCGCGACGGAGAGCACCGCGGCGACCGGGTCGGCGACGCCCTGGCCGGCGATGTCCGGCGCGGAGCCGTGCACCGGCTCGAACATCGAGGGGTACGCCCCCTCGGGGTTGATGCAGCCACTGGCGGCCAGCCCGATACCGCCGGTGACGGCGGCGGCGATGTCGGTGAGGATGTCGCCGAAGAGGTTGTCGGTGACCACCACGTCGTAGCGCTGGGGCTGGGTGACCAGGAACATCGCGGCGGCGTCGACGTGCTGGTACTCGGTGGCGACGTCCGGGTGCTCGGCGGCCACCGCGTCGAAGGTGCGCGCCCACAGCGACCCGGCGTGGGTGAGCACGTTGGTCTTGTGCACCAGCGTGACCTTGCGGCGCTCCCGGCGACCGGCCCGGGCGAACGCGTCGCGGATCACCCGCTCGACGCCGTGCCGGGTGTTCAGGCTCTCCTCGGTGGCGACCTCGGCGGGGGTGTCGCGGTGCAGCGAACCGCCCGCGCCGGCGTAGAGGCCCTCGGTGCCCTCGCGGACCACGACCAGGTCGACCTCGCCCGGCTTGACGTTGCCGAGCGGGCCGGCGACGCCGGGCCAGAGCCGCGACGGGCGCAGGTTGACGTACTGGTCGAAGGCGAACCGGAGCTTGAGCAGCAGTCCGCGCTCCAGCACGCCCGGCGGGACGGTCGGGTCACCGACCGCGCCGAGCAGGATCGCGTCGTGCCCGGCGAGCTCGGCCAGGACCGAGTCGGGCAGCACCTCTCCGCTACGGTGCCAGCGGGCGGCGCCGAGGTCGTACTCGGTGGCCTGCACGCCGGGCAGCACCGCGTCGAGAACCTTGCGGGCCTGCGCGACCACCTCAGGCCCGATGCCGTCTCCGGCCACCACCGCGATCCGCGCCACGCCCGCACTCCCTACGCTTCGACTGCCCGTCCGGCAACGGTACGTCCCTGTCTCGCCTCCCGGTACGATGCTTCCAATATTTGGGAATCCCGGATGCACAGCACCCTCTCAGCCAAGACTCATGGGGCGATCATCTCCGCTGCCTAGGGTGAGGGTCGGCGGGTCACGGGGGCCCGCGAACGGGCGTCGCGACGACGCGGCGCCAACTGCGAGGGGGCAGATGCCGATGCGCATCGACGAGCAGCCGCGGACCCGCTGGCCGGACCCGTCAGCGTTCCGCAACCGTCGACCGGACCTCCGGCTCGGCGGCCGGCGGCACCGGATCGACCCGGCCGGCGCCACCCCGGGCCGGATCGCCGTCCGGCACACCGTACGCACCGGCACCGCCGAGTACACCCTGATCCTCAACGCCCCCGGATGGCTCGGCCACCGGGGCGTCGGCGAGGCTCTGCGGGACAGCGTCGCCGAGTTGCGTGCCATCGACCTCACCTACGGCCCGAACCGACCGGAGAGCCTGGTCTCGCGGCTGCGCCGAGGTGAGATCAGCCCCGACTCGTACCCCCCGCTGGCCGACCTGGTGGACCGCTGCGCCGCGATGCGCGCGGCCACCGACGGATGGTTCGACGCCTGGGCGGTCCCCGGTGGCTTCGATCCGGGTGGGCTGCTCGGCGGCTGGGCCGTGGAACGCGCCGCCGAGCGGCTCCGCGCCGCCGGCGTCCACGACTACGCCGTGCTCACCGGCGCCGACCTGGTGGTCCGCGGCCACGCACCGCACGGCGGACCGTGGCGGGTGGCCGTGCACCACCCGACGGCGCCCGAGCGCGCGCCGCTGGTGCTGGAGATGACCGCCGGCGCGGTCGGCACCTCCGGCGTGACCGGGCGGCAGGGGCACGTGGTGGACCCGCACACCGGCGAGCCGGCCAACCAACTCGTCGCCGCCACCGTCGTCGGGCCTGACCTGACGGTCGCCGACGCCTACGCCACCGCGCTGTACGCGGCCGGCAGCACCGGGCTCACGTGGTTCCGGGGAAACTCCGACTACCGCGCGCTCTTCGCCCACCGGCGCTGAGCCCCACGTCGCCACACGAGCGCCGTCTCCCCGCGGCGCTCCGGCCATGACCGGCGCTCGGGCGGGTCGGGGATCGCGGCCACACCTCGGCCGGCCGGTCGGGCCTTGCGATCGGCCCCCACAGCCTCGGCAACGGCCGTGGGGGCCGATCAGCGACGAGTGCGCGTGGCTCGCACAATCGAGGGGTGCGGACCGGTCGGGGCCGGACGTCGACCGCGCCACCCGAAGACGGGCCGGCGCCGCGAACTCGGCCAGTGACCGCAGTCGCACGCTAGCGAATCGACGCAACTCGACGCAAGAGTCTCCACAGCGGACCGTCCCGGACGGAGTGTGGCGGATCAGCGATTGGCCTGCGGCGAGGCAGTTTCGACATGGTGAACGGCGGATGGCACGCTGTCCGCCGTGAGTTTCGATCTGAGTGTGTGGGCCCTGGAGGACGGGGCGACGCCCGAGGACGTGCGGGCAGCGGTCGAGGGTTGCCGGCAGGGGCGGCACGTGGACCGTTACCCGGACCCGCGAGTGGTCGCCTTCTACCGGGCGATCACCGCCTCCTACCCGGACCGGCACCCCGGCCCGGACAGCCCGTGGGCCGTGGCACCACTGCACGCCGCCCACGACCACGTCGAGCTGAACCTGCATCCGACCTGTGCGGACCAGGTGCTGCTGGACATCGAGCGGCTGGCCGGCGAACACGGGCTGATGCTCTTCGACCCGCAGGACGGCTCGGTCTACCCGCCGCCGGCCCGGATGCCCGGCTGAGCGGACCCGGGCGGCGGGACACCCCACCCCGGGTGCGACAAGGGGCCCAGCGGATCGCCGGGCCCCCCGTGGTGCTGCCGTGTGACTACTCGTCGCGCAGGTCCGCCGCGCTGGCCGCCGTCGCGCCGATCGACTCGGCGGCGGAGGTGAGCAGGTCGGCGCCGAGCGCCTGGTCGACGGTCAGCGTCATCAGCGTCTCACCGCCCGCCTCGCGCCGGGCCACCTGCATGGCGGCGATGTTGATGCCCGACTCGCCGAGCAGGGTGCCGACGGTGCCGACGACGCCCGGCCGGTCGGCGTAGCGGAGGAAGAGCAGGATGCCCTCCGCGCCGATCTCCACGTCGAAGCCGTCCACCTCGGTCAGCTTGAGCACGTCGCGGGCACCCGAGTGGGTGACCGTGCCGGAGACGCTGACCGTCCGGCCGTCCGGCAGCGCGCCGCGCACCGTGACCAGGGTGGGCTGCTCCGCCGTCTCGGCGAGGCTGGCCAGGGTGACCTCGACGCCACGCTCGGCTGCCAGGTGCGGCGCGTTGACGTAGGTGACCTGCTCCTCGACCACCGAGCTGAACAGGCCCTTCGTCGCGGCGAGCTTGAGCACCGACACGTCGTGCGCGACGATCTCACCGCGGACCTCGACCGTGACGCTCGCGGCGACGCCGCCGGCGACGGCGGTGAACGCCCGACCGAGCTTCTCGGCCAGCGGCAGCAGCGGGCGTACGTCCTCGGCGACGACACCGCCGGCCTGCACGTTTACCGCGTCCGGAACGAACTCGCCCTGCAGCGCGAGCTTGACGCTCTTCGCCACGGCGAGACCGGCCTTGTCCTGCGCCTCGTTGGTGGAGGCACCCAGGTGCGGGGTGGCCACCACGTTGTCGAAGGCGAACAGCGGCGAGGACGTGCAGGGCTCCTTGCCGTACACGTCCACGCCCGCGCCGGCGACCCGGCCCTCGGCGATGGCGTTGGCGAGCGCCTGCTCGTCGACGAGGCCACCGCGGGCGGCGTTGACGATGCGCACGCCCGGCTTGACGATCGCCAGTTCCTTCTCACCGATCAGGCCCACCGTCTCGGGGGTCTTCGGCAGGTGGATGGAGATGAAGTCGCTCTCCCGCAGCAGCTCCTCCAGCCCGACGAGACGGACGCCGAGCTGCGCGGCCCGCGCCGGCTGGATGTACGGGTCGTACGCGATCAGCCGGGTACCGAACGCGGCGATGCGGGACGCGAAGAGCACGCCGATGCGGCCGAGCCCGACCACACCGACGGTCTTGCCCTGCACCTCGACGCCCGTGTACTTGGACCGCTTCCACTCCCCCGCCTTGAGCGCGGCGCTGGCGCTCGCGGTGTTGCGGGCCACGGCGAGCAGCAGCGCGACGGCCTGCTCGGCGGCGGAGACGATGTTCGAGGTGGGTGCGTTGACGACCATGACGCCACGGGCGGTGGCGGCCGGCACCTCGACGTTGTCCAGCCCGACGCCCGCGCGGGCGACCACCTTGAGCCGCGGCGCGGCGGCGATCGCCTCGGCGTCGATCTGGGTCGCGCTGCGCACGATGACGGCGTCGGCCTCGGAGAGCGCCGAGAGCAGGGCCGGACGGTCGGTGCCGTCGACGTGACGGACGTCGAAGTCGTGGGCGAGCACCTCGATGGCGGCGGGGGCGAGTTCTTCGGCGATCAGTACGACAGGATTCATCGGTCCTCGTAGAGGTCGTGTTTGCGATCGGCTCGGGCGGTGAGGCGCCGCACTGCGCCCCGCGCTGGTCCGTGCCGTGGCCGTCAGGTGCCGGCTCTGCGCACCTACCCGCGATCGTAGGGGCCTCGTTGGCCGGCATGTTCGGGTCTGCGGGGTGAGGGCTCTCACACGCCCGGTCGAGCGACGGACATCGGCCGTTCACCGGACCGACATGGTTGCCCGCGCACGCCACGACCGGGGGCACTTGCCCGGCGGGAGGAGCCCCCCGTGCCGTTCGTCGTGCGCCGCACGCTGCTCGAACGGCTGACCGGCGTCGATCTCGCGCGGATCGGTCCGACGCCGCCGAGGCGTTGGTCACCCGGTCCCACCAGGTGAGCATCCGGCGTCGCGTGCTGCGCCGGATGCGGCGCGGCAGCACGACGGCCGACGGCCGGCGACCCGCGCCGGGGAGAGCGCTGGGTCGCCGGCCTTCGGTGGACCGTTGGTTCGGTGGGACGGGTCAGGCGGTCTCGGTGATCGGGCGGTCGACCCAGCTCATCATGCCGCGCAGCTTCTTACCGGTCTCCTCGATCGGGTGCGCCGCACCCTCGGCCTGCCACTTGGCGAAGTTGGGCCGGCCCGCCTCGTCCTCGGCCACCCACTCGCGGGCGAACTCGCCGGACTGGATCTCATCGAGGATCTTGCGCATCTCGTCCTTGACCCGGGCGTCGACGATGCGCGGGCCACGGGACAGGTCGCCGTACTCGGCGGTGTCGGAGATGCTGTACCGCATCTTCGCGATGCCGCCCTCGTACATGAGGTCGACGATCAGCTTCAGCTCGTGCAGGCACTCGAAGTAGGCCACCTCCGGGGCGTACCCCGCCTCGGTGAGCACCTCGAAACCGGCCTGCACCAGGGCGGTCGCGCCGCCGGCGAGCACCGCCTGCTCGCCGAAGAGGTCGGTCTCGGTCTCCTCGGTGAAGGTGGTCTTGATCGCGCCGGCCCGGGTGCCGCCGATCGCCTTGGCGTACGCCAGGGCGAGCGCGAACGCGGTGCCGCTGGCGTCCTGCTCGACGGCGACCAGGACGGGCACGCCCTTGCCGTCGACGTACTGGCGACGCACCAGGTGACCGGGGCCCTTCGGCGCGACCATCGCCACGTCGACCTCCGCCGGGGGCTTGATCAGCCCGTAGCGGATGTTGAAGCCGTGGCCGAAGAAGATGGCCTTGCCGGGGGCCAGGTGCGGGGCGATCGACTCCTCGTAGATCTTGCGCTGGGCGGTGTCCGGGGCGAGCACCATGATCACGTCGGCCTCGGCGGACGCCTGCGCCGGCGTGACCACCCGCAGGCCCTGCTCTTCGGCCTTGGGACGGCTCTTCGAGCCCTCCGGCAGACCGATCACCACGTCGACGCCGGAGTCGCGCAGCGACAGCGCGTGGGCGTGTCCCTGGCTGCCGTAGCCGATCACCGCGACCTTCTTGGCCTGGATCAGGCCGAGGTCGGCGTTGTCGTCGTAATACACCTCAACACTCATGGAACTTCCCTTTCGGTACGACGGCCCGGTCGGCCCGTCGTGGTTGGTGCGGATGGGTCGGCTCAGGCGGCCCGCAGCGCGGGACCGGCGGTGATCGAACGCGAGCCGCGCCCGATCGCCACCAGCCCGGACTGGACCATTTCCTTGATGCCGAAGGGCTCGAGGTCGCGCAGCAACGCGTCGAGCTTGTCATGGGTGCCGGTGGCCTCGATGGTCAGTGTGTCCGGTGCGACATCGACCACCCGGGCGCGGAACAGGTTGACCGTCTCCAGCACCTGGGCTCGCGCGGACCGATCGGCGCGGACCTTCACCAGCAGCAACTCCCGGGCCACCGAGCCCTGCGGATCCAGCTCAACGATCTTGAGTACGTTGACCAGCTTGTTGAGCTGCTTGGTGACCTGCTCCAGGGGGGACGACTCCGCGTTGACCACGATGGTGATCCGGGAGACGTCCGGGTTCTCGGTCTCGCCGACGGCGAGGCTGTCGATGTTGAATCCGCGCCGGGAGAACAGGCCGGAGACCCGGGCGAGGACGCCGGGCTTGTTCTCCACGAGCACCGAGAGCGTGTGCATGGTCATGCGGTGGCCTCGCTTCGCTCGGTCCTGGCATGACCATGCGCAGCACGGAGTTTGATGATTCGTTCGCTTCGTTCACTCATGGTCAGATGTCGTCCTCGTCGAAGGCCGGGCGAACGCCACGGGCGAACATGATCTCGTCGTTGCTGGTGCCGGCGGCGACCATCGGCCAGACCATGGCGTCCTTGCCGACCACGAAGTCGATCACCACAGGGGCGTCGTTGATCTCCATGGCGGCGGCGATGGTCTTGTCCACGTCGTCGGCCGTCTCGCAGCGCAGCCCCACGCAGCCCAACGCCTCGGCGAGCTTGACGAAGTCGGGGATGCGGTGCTTGTGGGTGCCCAGCTCGGTGTTGGAGTACCGCTCGTTGTAGAAGAGCGTCTGCCACTGCCGGACCATGCCGAGATTGCCGTTGTTGATCAGGGCGATCTTGACCGGGATGCCCTCCAGCGCGCAGGTCGCCAACTCCTGGTTGGTCATCTGGAAGCAGCCGTCACCGTCGACCGCCCACACCACCGTGTCCGGCTTGCCGACCTTGGCGCCCATCGCCGCCGGCACCGCGTAACCCATCGTGCCGAGGCCGCCGGAATTCAACCAGGTGTACGGCTTCTCGTAGGAGATGAACTGCGACGCCCACATCTGGTGCTGGCCCACACCGGCCACGAAGATCGCGTCCGGGCCGACGATCTCGCCGAGCCGCTTGATCACGTACTGCGGCGACAGGGTGCCGTCGGACGGCTCGTCGTAACCCAGCGGGTAGCGGTCACGCAGGTCGTTCAGCTGGGTCCACCAGCCCCCCAGGTCGGTGCTGCGCCCCGCCGACCGCTCGACCGTCACCGCGGCGATCAGCTCGTCGATGACGTGCTTGGCGTCGCCCACGATCGGCACGTCCGCGTGCCGGTTCTTGCCGATCTCCGCCGGGTCGATGTCGGCGTGCACCACCGTCGCGTCCGGGGCGAACGAGTCCAGCTTGCCGGTGACCCGGTCGTCGAACCGCGCGCCCAGGGCGACGATCAGATCCGCCTTCTGCAGGCCGTACACCGCGGAGACGGTGCCGTGCATGCCCGGCATCCCCAGGTGCTGCTGGTGCGAGTCGGGGAACGCGCCGAGCGCCATCAGCGTGGTGACCACCGGAATGCCGGTCAGCTCGGCCAGCCGGCGCAGCCCGTCGGTGGCGCCGGCCTTGAGCACCCCGCCACCGACGTAGAGCACCGGCCGACGGGCGGCGGCCATCAGCCGGGCCGCCTCCCGGATCTGCTTGCCGTGCGGGTGCAGGGTGGGTCGGTAGCCGGGCAGATCCAGGGTGGGCGGCCAGGAGAAGGTCGTCGGCGCCTGGAGCACGTCCTTGGGGATGTCGACCAGCACCGGACCGGGCCGCCCGGTGCTGGCCAGGTGGAACGCCTCGGCCAGCACCTGCGGGATCTCCTCGGCGGTCTGCACCAGGAAGTTGTGCTTCGTGATCGGCAGGGTGATGCCCTGGATGTCCGCCTCCTGGAAGGCGTCGGTGCCGATCGACGGGCGCGCCACCTGGCCGGTGATCGCCACCATCGGCACCGAATCCATGTACGCGTCGGCGATCGGCGTGACCAGGTTGGTCGCACCCGGCCCGGAGGTGGCCATGCAGACGCCCACCTTGCCGGTGGCCTGCGCGTACCCGGTCGCCGCGTGCCCGGCGCCCTGCTCGTGGCGGACCAGGATGTGCCGGACGGTGGAGTCGTAGAGCGGGTCGTACGCCGGCAGGATCGCGCCACCCGGGATGCCGAAGACGACGTCGACGCCGAGCGCCTCGAGGGACCGCACGAGCGAGCCGGCGCCGGAGACCTGAGCCGGAGCGGTGGGGCGTACCGCCGGGGTGGCCGGAATGGCCGCGGCGCGCGTGGTGGCGGGGTCGACGTCGCTGGCCGGCTCGGCGGCCGCGCGGGCCCGCCGGGCGGTGTGGGCGAGGGTCTCGGGCGTGGGTCTCGTCATGGCGGTTCTGGCCTTCGGCTGGAGCGGCTGGGGCTGGTTCAGCGATGCGACTCGGGCGGGCGCCCGTCGCGACAGGTTCCGACGGCAATAAAAACGGCCCTCGTGCAGATGCACGGGGCCAGCGCACTCTCGATGACGGAGAGTGCGCTCAGGTAAGTACTCGCAGCGACCGGTACGACGACATGCGGCTAAGCCTGACGCATCTCACGCGATGAGTCAACTGATCTCACATGTTGGTCAACGGAGGACGGCGCGTCGGCCTTCGGCGCGCCATCACCAGCCGGTATGACCTGCCCAGACCGGCCCGCGGACCGGCGTGGTGTGGGCAGCGGCGCGGGACGCGCACCGGGCGAGGTCGCCGCCTCCAGCATCGCCTCCAGGTGCTCGGCCGGCACACCCCAGCCGAAGAGCGCACCCTGACCGAACCGGCACCCGGCGGCCACCACCGCGGCCAGCTCGGTCGGCGTGGTCACCCCCTCGGCGATCACCTCCAGCCCCAACTGGTGACCCAGCCGCATCACGATGTCGACCATCGGCGCGAACGCGGGGCCGTCCTGGCCGACCGGGTGGACCGGCTCGTGCTCGGCGACCAGACTGTGATCGATCTTGAGGATGTCGATGGGCAGGCGACGCAGCTGCCCCAACGACGAATAGCCGGCGCCGAAGTCGTCCAACGCGATCCGCACACCGGTCAGCCGCAGCGCGGTCAGCCGGCGGATCAGCTCGTCCAGGTCGGTCGCGACCGCGTGCTCGGTGACCTCCAGCACCAGCCGCTGCGGCGGTACGTGGTGGGCGCGCAGCGCCTCGGCGACCTGCACCACGTACTCCGGGGCGTGCAGCTCGCGCGGGGACACGTTCACCGACACCCAGACGTCGTGCCCGTCGGCCAACCAGCGGGAGAGCTGGTAGCAGGCCTGATGCAGCACCCAGGCGCCGAGCGTGGAGATCATCCCGCACTCCTCGGCGAGCGGGATGAACTCGTCCGGGCGGATGTTGCCCAGCTCGGGATGATGCCAACGGAGCAGCGCCTCGGCGCCCACCGGACGCACCGACGGCAGCGAGGCCACCGGCTGGAAGGCCAGCCGCAGCTCGTCGCGGTCGATCGCGCCGCGCATCTCGTGCTCCAACGTCGTACGCCGGCGCAGCAACTGGTCGTAGGTGGCGTCGTAGCGCTCGATCCGGTTCTTGCCGCGCTGCTTGGCGTAGCGCAGCGCCAGGTCGGCGTGGCGCAGCAGCAGCTCCACGTCGGGCTCGCCGGCCCAACCGGCCACCCCGATGCTGACCGACAGGAAGACCGGCCCCTCCGGCTGGTCGTACGGCCGGTTGACCACCCCGAGCAGCCGCTCGGCGACCCGATCCGCGTCGGCCGGCCGACCCGCCATGAGGACGGCGAACTCGTCGCCGCCGAGCCGGGCCGCCACGTCACCGGGACGCAGGTTGCCGCGCAGCCGGCGGCCAACCTCGGCCAGCACGGCGTCGCCCACGTCGTGGCCGCGCATGTCGTTGACGTGCTTGAAGCCGTCCAGATCCAGACCGAGCAGGACGCACGGGGTGCCCGCCGCCGCGCTGTCGTGCAGGGCGCGCAGCAGTCCCCGCCGGTTGGCCAACGAGGTCAACGGGTCGGTGTGCGCCAGCTCGCGGAAGTGCGCCTCCCGCTCGGCCAGCCGGCCGGCGTAGTCCCGGACGTCCTTGAGGGTCAGGTACTGCCGGGCCACCAGGGCGAAGCCCTCCACGCTGCCGGCCACGATGCCCGCTGCCGTGAACCGGCCGTCCTGCAGGAGGTGGTACATCGCCGAGGCGGCCATCGCCAGCATCGGGGCGAGCGCGTACTCCCCGTCGCGACCGATCAGGTCCAGTTCGACCTGCCCCGGCCGGTCGGCCCGGTACACCGCGAGCGCGACGGTCAGCAGGCCGGCGGCGAGCACCGCCGCCCCGGTCAGCGCCAGCACCGGGCCGTCCTGGCAGAGCCCCGCGCTCAGACCCAGACCGCCGCAGCTCACCCCGCTGATACCGGCGCCGAGCGCGGCCAGCCGCCGGCGCGGGGCGGCGGCGCGGAAGATGACGATCACGGCGAGCCCGGCGCCGAGCGCGGCGCTCACCGTGGCGACCAGGATCGCCGGGCAGGCCATCGGGGTGGCGTCGCCGAGCAGTCGGGTGGGCTCGGAGAAGAGCACCCAGCCGACGAACCACAGCGCGGCCGCCATGGTCAGGCCGTCCAGGGCGAGGCGGGCGGTGCCCGCGCCGGTGGCGGCCACCCCCGGCAGCCGGAGCAGACCGGCCGCGAAGGCCAACCCGCTCACCGCGGTGCCGATCGCCGCGACGGTGGCCCATCCGGTGCGCTGCCCCTGCTCGTGGACCCAGTGTTCGTTCGCGGCGAGCGCCGCCACCACCCCGGTCATGAGGCTGAGCAGGGACATCCCGGCGGCCAGCGCGAGCAGCACGTGTGCCGGCCGGCGCGGTCCGGTGCGACGGCGGGCGACCACGGCCAGCAGGGCGGCGGCCGCTGCGGCGACGAGCCCGCTCAGCGCCGCGACCGCGACCATGCCCGGGGGGAGATGCACGTCCTCCAGAGTGCCGGATGACCGCTCGCCGTGGGGGACCAGGTGTGCATCTGTTGGGACACGGCACACACGCCCGTCGGTGGGTGCGGCGGCGGTGTCATGCTGATACGTATGCCTGAGCTGCGGTCGAAGACCTCCACGCACGGTCGGACGATGGCCGGCGCCCGGGCCCTCTGGCGGGCCACCGGGATGACCGACGACGACTTCGGTAAGCCGATCGTCGCCATCGCCAACAGTTTCACCCAGTTCGTGCCCGGTCACGTACACCTCAAGAACATGGGCGGCCTGGTCGCCGACGCGGTCGCCGAGGCCGGCGGCGTGGGTCGGGAGTTCAACACCATCGCGGTCGACGACGGCATCGCGATGGGCCACGGCGGGATGCTCTACTCGCTGCCCAGCCGCGAGCTGATCGCCGACGCCGTGGAATACATGGTCAACGCGCACTGCGCGGACGCCCTTGTCTGCATCTCCAACTGCGACAAGATCACCCCGGGGATGCTGCTGGCCGCGCTGCGGCTCAACATCCCGACCGTCTTCGTCTCCGGCGGCCCGATGGAGGCCGGCAAGACGATGGCGATCGAGGGCGTCGTGCACAGCAAGATCGACTTGATCGACGCCATGATCGCCTCCTCGAACGAGTCGGTCACCGACGAGCAGCTCGGCGAGATCGAACGCTCCGCCTGCCCGACCTGCGGCTCCTGCTCCGGCATGTTCACCGCCAACTCGATGAACTGCCTCACCGAGGCGATCGGCCTGGCGCTGCCCGGCAACGGCTCGACGCTGGCCACCCACGCCGCGCGCCGGTCGCTCTTCGTCGAGGCCGGCCGCACCGTCGTCGACATCGCCAAGCGGTGGTACGACGGTGACGACGACTCGGTGCTGCCCCGCACGGTGGCCTCCAAGGCCGCGTTCGAGAACGCCGTCGCCCTCGACGTGGCGATGGGCGGCTCCACCAACACGGTGCTGCACCTGCTCGCCGCGGCCCGCGAGGCGGAACTGGACTTCGGCGTCGCCGACATCGACGCGATCTCCCGGCGGGTGCCCTGCCTCGCCAAGGTCGCGCCGAACTCGCCGAACTACCACATGGAGGACGTGCACCGGGCCGGCGGCATCCCCGCGATCCTCGGCGAACTGGACCGGGCCGGGCAGCTCAACCGGGACGTGCACGCCGTGCACTCGCCCTCGCTGGCGCAGTGGCTGACCGACTGGGACGTGCGCGGCGGTTCACCCACCCCGACCGCCGTCGAGCTGTTCCACGCCGCACCCGGCGGGGTCCGCACCACCGAACCGTTCTCCACCACCAACCGCTGGTCGTCGCTGGACACCGACGCGGCCGGCGGCTGCATCCGCGACCGCGACCACGCGTACTCCGCCGACGGCGGCCTGGCCATCCTGCACGGCAACCTCGCCCCGGACGGCTGCGTCGTGAAGACCGCCGGCGTTCCGGAGGAGTGCCTGACCTTCCGCGGACCCGCGAAGGTCTACGAGTCGCAGGACGACGCGGTGACCGCGATCCTCGCCAAGGAGATCGTCGCGGGCGACGTCGTGGTGATCCGGTACGAGGGCCCCAAGGGCGGCCCCGGCATGCAGGAGATGCTCTACCCCACCTCGTTCCTCAAGGGACGCGGACTGGGCCGGTCCTGCGCGCTGCTCACCGACGGCCGCTTCTCCGGCGGCACCTCCGGGCTCTCCATCGGCCACGCCTCCCCCGAGGCCGCCTCCGGAGGACTGATCGCCCTGGTCCGCGAGGGCGACGAGATCGTCATCGACATCCCCGGCCGGTCGATCTCCCTCAACGTCCCGCAGGACGAGCTGGAGGCGCGCCGGGTCGCCGAGGAGAAGCGCGACAAGCCGTACACCCCGACCGACCGGCAGCGCCCGGTCTCGGCGGCCCTGCGCGCGTACGCCTCGATGGCCACCTCGGCCAGCGACGGCGCCTACCGCCGTGTCCCGGAGTAATCGGCCCGCGCGCTCGACAGTGGATCGCCGATGGTGGGGTATCCGAATGGATCGGACACCCCACCATCGCTGACGTCGTCGGCGAAACACGGTCCGCGAATGTCGGTCCCGTGGGCTAGCGTGTCGTCGATCGATTCGGGGAAAGCCCGGATTTCTGCGGGAAAGAGGCGTGTACGTGTCAGTTGGCAAGAAGTCCGTGGCGGTGGCGGTCTCGGCGCTCACCGCGCTCGCTGTCTCCGCGTGCGCCACGACGTCCGGCGGGTCCGAGTCGCCAAAGCAGCCCAGCGTCCTGGAGCTGCTGGCCAGTGACCTGAAGGGGTCGCTGCAGAAGACCGCCGAGGCCACCGACAAGAGCGACTCGGTGACCGTGACGATGTCGGGCACCGCAGGCGGCGAGAAGGTCTCGATGAAGGGCGTCCTGGACCTCGGCGACCCGGTCAAGGCCGAGATGACGGCGACGGACGCGAAGGGTGCCGCGACGGTCGTCCGGATGGTCGGCGCGGTCATCTACGTCGAGATTCCGGCGAAGGACCGCGCGGGGATGAACGGCAAGCGCTGGATGAAGATGGACCTGAGCGCCGCCGGCGAGCAGGCCGGGATGGACTTCGGCAAACAGCTCGAGGACATCGATCCGACCAAGCAGGTCAAGACGCTGCTCGCCGCCGAGGGCACGAAGGTGCTCGGGCAGGAGACGGTGAACGGGGCGGCCACCGTCCACTACACCGTCACCACGCCGATGGCGACCTACCTCGCTCAGCTCGACGCGAAGCTGCGGGCGGGCGTCGAGCAGCAGATGACCAAGATGGGCGTCAAGGACATCACCACCGACCTGTGGGTCGACGAGCAGTACCGGCCCCGCCGGGCGGCCCTGAAGATGGGCCCGCTGGGCGACCTGGTGATGGACTACACCGACTACGGCAAGGCGGTGACCATCGAGACGCCACCGACGGCGGAAACCCTCGACTTCGCCGAGATGCTCAAGGGTTTGCAGGGCCTGACCGGCAGCAACTGATCAGGACCGGAAGACTGCCCGGCGGGCGCGCAGGCGCGCCCGCCGGGCAGTGCCGTGTCCACCCGCTCGTCGTTCCCGGCTGACAGCCGACTCCGGATCAGCCGAGGTCGCGCAGGTCGAGGGCTTCGGCGAGGAGGCGTACGCCGTCGTCGTCGTGTCGGTGCACGGTGCAGCCGGCGCGGGTGAAGCGAACGGTGACCACCTGCCCGGCGTGCCGGGCGGCCAGGCGTGACAGTTCCGGCTCGGGATCGGCGACGGCGCGAGGCCCCGAGCAAGGCACCGGGATGGGCGCCGTCGGGTCGGTTGGGGCGGCCCCAGCGACGGCATCGGTCAGGCACTCGACGCACCAGGAGAGCGCGGCGGCCAGACTCGGCCGGTAGGGGAAGTCGTCGGGGCGGACGGGCGCGTCCCGGGGCTGCACCTCGACAGACCAGCGCAATCCGTCGGCCAGCAGGGGGTCTGCGGCGTGGTGCCGCAGGTCGCACACGGCCACCACGAGGGCCAGGTCGAGGCCGAGGGCGAGCCGCAGCAACTCGGCCAGCGGCGGCGCGTCGGGAGGCACCGCCACCACGACCAGGCGGCCGGCGGCAGTGCCTCGCCCGGCATCGCGCACCTGCTGCCCCACCGGGTCAGCTCCGGCCCAGTGCAGGGTGACGTACCCGTCGCGGAGGTCCTTGCCGATCTGCTGCCCACCGTCGGCGTCGGCGAGGTCTTCGGGTCGCGCACCGAGGACGGCAGCCCAGGAGCCGAGTCGGTAGCGGTCGGGAAGCTGGACGACGGGCTTGCCGCCCGGTTGGGTGGCGACCAGCGGGGCGACCTCGGATGTGCCGGCCCGCCAGGTCAGGTGCACCACCCGGTGCCGTAGGTCGGTGACGGTGACCAGCACGGCCCGGTGCAGGCGGTGGGTGTCGCCGCAGGTGAAGCAGGACAGTGCGGACGGGCGCAGGCCGGCACCGCAGCAGTGCGGGCAGTCGTGGTCGGCGGGACGACCACCGAGCCGGCAGTCGCAGGTGCGCAGCCGGCTTCCGGGCCGGCAGTCCGGGCAGGGTCGCCAGTCGACGGGTTCACCCCACCAGGACGGATCGGGTGGCTCGTAGCCGCGACTCACCGGCACCCGAACCCGCCGAACCACCTGCCCGGTGGGCTGCTCGGCGAGGATCTCCGCCGGCTCGCCGGCGCGCAGGGTCGTGTGCCACCAGCGGCCGTCGCGCCACAGGGCCTGCGCGCCGGGCAGTTCCTCGCCAAGGGCCGCGTCGACGCAGTCAGCGAGCACGCGGCGTTCCAGCTGGTCGACGTCCACGGCCGGGGCGACGGGCGGGCGCGGCGAGTCGGGGCGCAGCAGCCGGGCGGGGGCGGCCAGGCCGCGCTCGGCGAAACCGGTGAACGCGTCAGCCACGTCGGTGCGGGCCAGCACCTCCGGCAGGTCCCGGCACCAGCCGGGCGGTCCGGGTGGCACCGGCGAGCCGGGCACCTCGTACCGAATGGCCCAGCCGAGCCCCGCGCCCTGCCGGCGGGCCTCGACGACGAGGTCGAGCAGCAGCAGGTCGGCCAGCGCGCACAGCCGGGCCAGCCGTGCGGCCGGGTCGACAGTCGCCAGCGCGGTGGATCGACCCGGCAGCAGCCGCCAGGGGGCGTGATCGGCCCGCAGGATGGCATGGGCCTCCAGCTCGTGCCGCAGCGCTGCGGGCAGGTCGGGCCGCCACTGCCGGTCCAGCCACAGCGAAGGCACGTCGGCATCGTCCAGGACCGCGCCGACGGTGGCGGCGAGTTCGCGTACCCGGGACGAAAGGTCGACCACCCAGCGACCCGCCGGGTCGCGGTGGGGGTCGAGGCCGCCGGGCACGACCTGGTGGGACGCGACCGCGCCGGTGTCCAGGTTGGCGACGGTGACCACGAGCTGCGCCCGTCGCCGGCCGCGCCGACCGCAGCGATGACAGGGGTACGCGACGCTGCCCGCGCCGCGACACTGCTCGCAGCTTCGGTACGCCTCCCGGCGCGGCCCGAGCACGTCGGCGTCGGCGTCGGCGTCGGCGTCGGCGTCGGCGTCGGCGAGGAACCGGTCGCCGTAGGTGGTGCACCGGCACGGTTCCAGCGTGAAGGTCATCCCGTCGCAGTCCGGGCAGACGACGACGGGCGCGGTGGTCACCGGCACCGCCGGGCCGTGCAGTCACCGTCGTGTTCCACCCTCCGCACGCACCGCCGACCGCCGTCGAGGGGCAGGTCGCAGAACACCCGATGGCGTACGCCCTGGGCGTCCTCGGCGGACACGGTGGTCTCACCGGCGTCCACTTCGGTGAGGAAGGTCAGCGAGCGGGCCAGGGTGCCGGCGAAGTGCTGGGCGGCCGGCAGGTCGGCGGCGGTGAACGGCAGGTGCGCCACCCACCGGGCGCTCATCGGCGGGCCGCCAGGTCTTCGCGGGCCCGCCGTGACTGCCAGCACCTCAGCGCGTCCTTGATCCGCTCGGTCTCCCGCCGGCTGCTGCCCAGCGCCGCGTACACCTCGGCCAGGTCGTCGGCGACCTGGCCGAGGAACTCGGCGACCTCCACGGCGTCCACGCCACGCCGGCCACGCCGGGTGAACCGGCGCCCGCGGATCTGCCAGGGCTTCAGGGGTACGTAGTTGGCCGCCCGATAGGACACCGGCCGGGGTGGCTCGGCCCGGAGATGACGGAGAAACGCGCGCACGAAGCAGCACCACCCTTCCTCGCTTTTGATCGACATCAGCCGGCGTGGGAATTGCGCGCACACGCCACTGTCGGACCAATCTTGTAAGGTCGGAAGCACCATCGCAATGAATGTCGACTCACACTGTTCCGCTATTTGTGGGCAACATTCCGCTGTTGCAGAGCGGCTGTCGGGATGTTGCAAAACTCAACAGGAAGGAGGGCCGGGTGGCCGACGACATGGGCTCGACGGTGCCCCGACGCCAGCTCGGCAGGGCGCTGCGTGACCTGCGCACCGAGGCGGGAGCGACCCTGGACGCGGTCGCCGAAGCGCTGGAGTGCAGCCGCCAGAAGGTGTGGCGGATCGAGAGCGGGCTCGGCTCGGTGCGCGGCGTCGACGTCCGCGCCATGTGCGAGTTGTACGGGGCGACGGGCGAGCTGACCCGGGCGCTCATCTCCCTGGCCGGCGAGACGAAAGCGAAGGGCTGGTGGCACGCGTACGGCGATGCCGTCCCGGAATGGTTCGAGCTGTACGTCGGCCTCGAATCCGCCGCCTCCCATCTGCGCTTCTACAAGAACAGTCTCGTGCCGGGCATCCTGCAGAGCCGCGACTACGCCCGAGGCATCTACCGAGTCGACCAGCCCGACATGGGCGACGACGACCGGGAGCGCGCTGTCGAGCTTCGCCTGCAACGACAGTCGCTGCTGACCCGCCGCCTGCCGAAGGCTCCGCAGGTGCAGGTGGTGCTCTGCGAGTCGGTGCTCCTCCGGCCCGTAGGCGGCCCCGAGACCATGGCGGGTCAACTCCACAACCTGCTACGGCTGACCCGCCTACCGAACATCTCGATTCGCGTGTTACCCCTGATCGCGGGGCCCCACCACGGGACCGTCGCCGGCGAGTTCGTGCTCCTAGACTTTCCGCTCGGCAACCGAAGCACGCCTGAGCCGCCCTTGGTCTACAGCGAGGCGATCACGGGCGCTCTCTACCTCGACCGTCCCAATGAGTTCACGACCTATGAGAAGGTCTGGTCGAGTCTGCTGTCGCTCGCTCTTGATGAGGGACAATCGTTCCAACTGATCAACAAGATCATCGGGGAGGTTCACCATGGTTGAACTGACGGGCGCTTCCTGGCGCAAGAGCACCCGCAGTGCAGGCAACGGCGGCGAGTGTGTCGAGGTCGCCGACAACCTGCCCGGCGTCGTCGCTGTCCGCGACAGCAAGGACCCGCACGGCCCGGCTCTCACCTTCTCCCCCACCGCCTGGGCAAGCTTCGTGCGCTCGACCCGCATTTCCCGCTGAGACTTCGGTGGGTGTCTCGGGGTCTCCCGGGACACCCACCCGCTGCGAGGGCTGCGCTCGACGACCGAGTTCGGCTAACGTGCGGCGGTGACCATCGGCGATGTTAAGGTGACGATCCGGAAGGGCGATCAAGCGCTCGACAACGCTCGGATGAGCATCGAGAAGGCCAACGCCAAGCTCGTCGACGCGACCGCGCTGGCAATCGCAGCCCTACACGACAGCGAACGCGGCGAGGCCAAGCAGTCCCCGAAGGCCCTCCGTGAGGCTGCCGACGAGGTCGAGTTGGTGCTTCGCCGAATCAAGGTTGCCAAGGACCATGCTGCCGCCTACCTCGCGATCATCCGATGAGCGGAAGCCTCGGCGAAGTTGTCGCCCGATGAGAAGCGCCATCGACACCCTGCACGGCGCCGCCGTTGTCGCGCGACGCGCTCAGGCCGACGCGGAACAGGCCAACGGGCACTACACCCAGGCAGCGCAGGGCAGCAGGCATCCCGAACTCACCGGCGCTGTGACCGAAAGCAAGACCGCTGGCGAGAACGCCGGCGAACTCGCCCGCCTGATCAGCGAGGCGGCCGATCGCGTCGGTGCCTATTCCAATGCGGTCGCTCCCGGCTCTGCCCCAACCGCGCAACCATCCGACTCGGCCACGCCGTCCGGTGAGGATCTACTCACCGAGGCCGTCGAGCGCGATTCCGCGCGGAGGAACGCCGCTTCCTTCCTGAGTACGATGACCAGGAAGGTTGAGGACGTCCAGGAGAACACCCAGAAGCCGGTGGCGGCGGCCAGGAAAGCGTTCACGATCATTCGGGGCCCGCAGGGTCCATCAGGGGCGCAGCAAGCCGGGACCACAACCCCGACGGTCGGCCCTACGGTAGGGCAGCGTCTCCTCAACGAAGCACCGGATGCGGCGGGACACCTCGTCGTGGTGGGGTTGGTGGCGAGCATCGCCGTCCACCGCTCCGTTCAATCAATCCGCAAGGGAATAGCGAGGTTACGAGATCGTGAGCGTACGGACCGAGTTCAGCGACCTGATTCGCGCGATGGCACGGCGTGACTGGGGCACTGTGGACCAACTCTTGGACGGGCTGGAGGCCTCCGGATGGCGCGGCGGGAACCAGATGATCGGCGCAGCGTTCGCCATCGCGGTCAACGACCGCTTCGGCGCTGCCCACTCCCCCACCGACGTCGCTCGCTTCGTGGCCGACACGCGCACGCAGTTTCCGGGCGCGGAGTCGCTGCCCACCCTGGAGATGGAAGGCCTCGTCCGCGCAGCCCTCGGCGAGGTCGGGCTAATCGACAATCTCAGCCCCGAGACCGCCCTTCAGATGCAGATCGTGTTCCTCGGCAAGCTGCTTCAGGACCGCGATCCCACCGAGACGCAGCTTGAAGAGTTCATCGCCGACGTGGAGCGCACGGCCGCCGAGTACATGTAACCAGCGAGGGCTGCGTGCCACCTTCATCTCCGATAGTGTCCGTCCGACCACGCAAACGTGAAATCGTTAGCGCGATCATCAGACGGAGGGCGGCATGGCCAGCATCGAGGAAGTCAAGGCGGCGTTGATGCAGGCCGCGGAGCAGGGCAACTCCACGATTAACCAGATCCGGGCCGCCGCCGACAACACCGAACAGATGCTGGCCCGGCTACGCGCCATCTCCGCTGGCACCGGCCACCCGGCGATCGCCGAAGCCATCGCACGCGGCGAACAGAGCAAGCAGCGCCTCGCCGAAGCCATGGCACTCGTGCAGGGCAGCTCGGAGGCCGCACGCCGCTACATCAGCGTCCTCGGCTGAGGCGCATCAGTCCAAATGAAGTGCGCGACTCGACTGAGAGCCGTCGGTAGCACTCGGGGATGCATCGCAGTCAGCTACCGGACACAGTCGCTGACAGGGACCAAACCGCTGACGCCAACGCCTCCGAGCGGCAAGCGGAATAGGCCGGGCGGATCACCTGACATCCAACCGGGCAACTCTTTCCGTTCGTACGCCCCAACAGTTGCGCCGCTTTCAGACCCGGCTCGCGAGTAACTTCTCGTACCACCGCCTTCACGAGGAGTTACTTGCATGTCTGAGGAGACCTGGCTCGCTGCCCGCTTGATCCCTACGTCGGGTATCAACGGAGCGGAGGAACAAGAGCGTCGAGCGACCTCCGCCCTGCTGGCAGTCATGAGCGCGGTCCGAGAGTTCGGGCGTGTCCTGACCCAGTCCCTCGGCGCACCGGCCGGATCGGTGCAGACCTTCATCGAAGTCCCGTTCAAGCTCGGAAACCAGCAGCTCTTTCCCGACGGTCTCATCCGTGTCACACGAGGACAGCGGCAGTGGACCGCGCTGGTGGAGGTAAAGACCGGCAGCAACGCGCTGAAGACCGAGCAGTTGGAGGCATACCTGGACATTGCCCGGGAGCAGGGCTTCGATGCCCTTATCACGATCTCCAATGAGATCGCCCCCGTCCCGGGTCAACATCCGACCGCGATCGATCGCCGGAAATTGCGCAAGGTCGCCCTGTACCACCTGCCCTGGACGGAGATCCTGACCCAGGCGGTGATCCAGAAGGAATACCGCGGCGTCGCTGATCCGGACCAGGCGTGGATCCTGGGCGAGCTGATCAGGTATCTCGAGCATCCCCGCTCAGGCGCGTTGGAGTTCAGCGACATGGGGCCGGCCTGGGTGCAGGTGCGCGACGGAGTGTCAGCCGGAACACTGCGGGCGAGCGACAGCGGAGCGGCGGACGCGGTCGGGCGCTTCGACGCCCTGATCCGGTACGCCTGCCTGCGTCTCGGCAGACAGTTGGGCACTGATGTCACCCCTGCGCTGAGCCGCCGCGATCTGAGCGATCCGGCCGCACGTAGCCAGGCGCTGGTCAACCAGCTCTCCACTACCGGCACGCTGACCGGCAGCATCAGGATTCCAGGCGCGGTCGGCCCTCTCCACGTCACGGCCGATCTGCGGGCCGGGCAGATCGTCTGCCATGTCGATGTGGACGCCCCACGCACCGGCAGACCGACCACGAGGGTGAACTGGTTGATTCGCCAACTGAAGGACGCGCCGGAGACGATTCGTATCGAGGCGTTCGTCATGCATGCCCGAGGTGGTGGCGCGACCGACCTCCTGCGCCAGGTCCGCACCGAGCCTACGACGCTGATCATCGACCCTGCCCGCGAGCTGCGGGCGTTCCGGGTCGCCCAGAGCACGGCGGCGGGAACGAAGCGTGGCAGCGGACGGGGGGCCTTCATCGATTCGGTATTACAGGCGATCGACGACTTCTACGAGAAGATAATCCAGAACCTGAAGCCGTGGATGCCGGCGCCGCCGCGCCTGCGTACGCCCGAAGACGTCGCGCCCGTGCAGCCGGTCGCGGCCAGCCTCGTCTCCACCGCCATCTCGTCCCAGGACAGCCCGGAGTTCGATACGCCGACGGCGAGGGACAGCAGCTCCGCAGTTGGCGGCCAGTTGGAGGAGTGATCCGAAACCCCGATGAGCGCTGCGCGTGATACCTCAGAGTCATCAAGATGACTGTGAGGTATCACGCTCACTGCGGTCTTCGCCCCGGTGCCCGCCTAGCCGGTGACGAGGTTGATGGCCACGCCGATCGGGATCGATGCCGCCAGACCCCCGACCAGCCGCCACATCAGCCGGTGCCGGCGCCCGCCGGAGCGCCACCGCGGTAGTCAGCGATGGGGGTGGTGACGCCAGCGATCACTTGAAGAAATCTTCAACCTGATACCAGGGCGCAATCCCGCACGGCGCCTGCCTCTCAGGCCGTTCCGCGTGGTTTACTCGCAGGGAACGGCCGCAAGGCCAGGAAATCAGAGGGCACAGCCATGTTGTTGAGTTTCCGCTTTGCCAACCACCGGTCCTTCCGGGACGAGCAACAACTCAACCTCACGCCGGCCTACCGCGATGGTGACCCAGGGCCGGCGGTCCGAGTGGCCGGCATCTTCGGTGCCAACGCCTCTGGTAAGTCCAACTGCCTGGACGCTCTGGCGTTCATGCGCCGCTTCGTGATCTTTTCTGATCGGGAGGTCGAGCCAGGGCTTGGCGTGGCTCGCGAGCCGTACCGGATGACGGCTGAATCGCTCGACGCCCCGTCCCACTACGTCGTCGACCTCAGCCTGAACGGGGTGCGGCACACGTACGGCTTCGCCCTCGACAACGACGGCGTCGTCAACGAGTGGCTCTACCACTATCCGCTGAAGAGAAGGCGGCGGGTCTTCGAGCGCAACGGCGACACTTTCGCCTGGGGCGAAGACTCGAACCAACGCGTACTGCTGGAGCGGATCGCTGAGGTCACCGCTTCCACCGCACTCTTCGTCAGCACCATCGCCCGCTTCGATCACCGACAAGCGGCACCGGACGAGCCGGGGAGCGAGCCACTGCGCGCTGTCTACCGGTGGTTCCAACGCATGTCCACGCGGAGCCAACCCCAGGTGGGCGGCAGCTATCGATCCGGCTGGCCGCAGAGCGACGCCAGCCGGCGTACCTTGGTCGAGTTGTTGCGGGCGGCCGACGTAGGGATCGTCGACGTTGTCGAGGTGACCAGCACGGTGACCGAGGAGCAACCCACGCTCTTCCGGCCTTCGGACTTGGGACCAGAACCTGGCAACGAGCGAAGGATGCTGCGAAACGAGCGCGCACACGGCAGGGCGAGCCGGGAACGGAAGCGGTTGAAGTTCGCCCACCAGGGGCCGGCGGGCGAGGTCCAATTCGAGTTGGACGAAGAGTCGACAGGGACCCAACACCTACTCGGGCTCGCCATCGAAGCCGCCGATGTCCTCAGCCAAGGCGGCACCATGTGTGTGGACGAGATAGATGCCAGCCTGCATCCACTGCTCACCGCGAAGCTCATCGGCCTGTTTCAGTCCACCGCGTCGAACCCCCGGCACAGTCAGCTCATCTTCACCAGCCACGACGCGGCTCTGCTTGGCACCATCGACACCGAGGAGATCCTGCACCGTGACGAAATCTGGTTCACGGAGAAGGCCGCCGACGGAGCATCCACCCTGTACCCGTTGACAGACTTCAAACCGCGTAAGGAGGGCGAGAACCGCCAACGGCGATACCTCAACGGCAACTACGGCGCGATTCCGGACCTCTCGACGTATCTGTTCGAGCAGGCACTCGCGGCACGAGGACCGGTGGATGGCGAAGCGACAGACTGACCAGCAGCAGCGCAAGGGCCGAGCGAGGGGCGACACAAGCCGCGTGACCGACCTTCGTCGCAGAGACTCCACCAGGGAGCAGCGGCAGACCATCCTCGCAGTCACCAACGGTGCAGCGACTGAACGGGTCTACCTCGAAGGGCTCCGGCGGGAGCCGTGGCTTGAGCACCGCCTCGTCGTAGCGGTGGAGAGAGGGTCACCCATCGACGCGGTGCGAGGCGCGGCCCGCCGGCGTGACGACAGTGAGCCATTTTCATCCTGCGTAGCGGTCGGCTTCGACGTGGTGCAGGACGAGGATGGCCTGCACGATCGCGGTTGCTCGGCGTGGGCAGCAGCGCAGCTTGACCAGGATTCTCCAGGTCTTGAGTGCGGCGATCGCGCGTTCGCCTCGGGCGCGGATCTTCGCGTGGGCCCGGTTGACCGTCTTCTGCCGGCGTGACAGCTTCGGTCGGAAGCGGCGCCGCTTGAACGGGGTGCGCACGCTGCCGTGGGCGCCTTGATAGCCCTTGTCCGCGAAGGTCATCACGTGGGCGCTGGTCAGGGCGTCGATGATCCCGTGGGTGCGGGCGGCGGTCAGGTCGTGCGTCGAGCCGGGCAGCGCGGCCGATGCCCAGACGAGACGCCCGGCCGCGTCGGCGATGACCTGCACGTTCACGCCGTGGCGCTTGTGCTTCCCGGAGTAGTACGGCTTCTGGTCGGCGACCCGGTCGATCGGGATCAGGGTGCCGTCGAGGATTGCGTAGGCGAGCAGCCGGATCCTGGTCATGGCCGTGGCCAGGTTGTCGGCGGTCGCGGCGAGCAGGTCGATGGCCTCGCGGACATAACCCAGGCCGTCGTGACGCCGATCTCGAATCCGGCGGCCAGGCGGGTCAGGGTGTCGCCGTTGCGCAGGTGGGCCAAAGCGAGCAGGGCTTGCCGACCGGGGTCGAGGCGTCGCCACCGGGACCGTCGCTGCTGGCGGCGGGTTCGGATGAGGGCGGCGAGGTGGTTCAGGCTGCGGGTGGACAACGGAATCGCGGCAGGGTAAGACAGCACAGCGAGGCTCCCGGTTGGGGCATCTGATCTTGGTCGACTGCTGTCTTACCGGGAGCCTCGTCCTACATGGACACCGGCCTCCCGTACCGCCCGTGACCTGCACCCTCACGATGAAAATGGCTCACTGAACGGCGTTGGTACTAGATGGCTTGCGCGGTGTGGGGGCAGTCGATGCCGGTGGAGATTGACAGGATCTTCAGGGCTGCGGATTTCCCGACGGCCGTGGCCCTGGTCGCTGCCGCGGTCGACGTCCGGGACGGCTCGTCAGGGCGGGGCGGCGAGTTGGGCGTGCAGGTGTGGCTGGTTGCGCTTGACGGTGAGGATCCAGTACGCGCCGAGTTGCGCGAGGTAGGCGACGTGCTCGCGCTGGCAGTGCAACGCGTCCGGGACGACCTCATGGGCCGAGTCCTTCATGCCCTGCTCGCGGGGATGGGCAGGGGTGCTCGCGAGCAGGCTCTTCTGTGACCTTCCCTGGCGGTGAACCTTCGCGGGGTAAATCCACGTTGTATCAATGAACCCCGTTCCCCCTGGCAGTCGTCGGAGTACCCCCAAGTGGCCGGTTCGAGAAGGATTCCCTCGCGGGCGCTACGAGATTGAACACCAGGGACGGGCCTCAACCGCACTAGGAGGAGAAAAGTATGCCCGCATCGGAAATGGAGAGATCCCGGCTCCCCGGGCTCATCCACAGATATGTCAACTATCATAAGAATACCCCCAGGCCCGACCAGATGTCGGTTTGGATATTCAGAAAAGAACCCGGAATCGAATTTGGGGTATTTCGCGATACGATGGCTGGGCTTGAGAATCAAGAGATCTTTTCCGGTCTGCCAGATGAAACTAAGCAATATATTGTAGAGACGCTGCAATTGCCGGTGCCCGCCCATCTACGGCCGGCCCCTCGAAGTGCGCCGTCTTTTTCTGTGGTGCCGTCTGCTGCGTCGATGTCGGCGGGTTACGGGGGGGCGGGGTATTCGGCTTACGCTCCGTCTTCTTCTGTGGTGCCGTCTT